>DXAR01000155.1 GCA_019116945.1 Candidatus Janibacter merdipullorum
GCGTCGAGGTCGCTGCGGCGGACCGTGCTGTCGTCGGCGAAGGGAGTGTCGCCGGTCCCCTGCCGGGGGTCATGCCCCTGGGGCGGGACATCGGTCACGGGTGGCTGGCCGGCCGGAGCGGCCGGCTCACCCGTCGGAGCGGCCGGCTCACCCGTCGGAGCGGCCGGCTGCCCCGTCGGAGCGGGCGGCTGGCCCGTCGGAGCGGGCGGCTGGTCGGGGGTACCCGTGGGGGCGGTCTCGACCGGGCCTGCGTGGCGACCACCAGCCGGTCCGTCGGTGCTCACCGGTCCGGGATCACCCAGCCGACCGGGCTGACCCGGCTGACCGGGGCCAGCATCCGGTGCCATGGGAGCCGCAGCGGGTGTGGCCGCGGGGCCGGCGCCGCGGCCCGGGTCGACGACGTCGTCGTCACGATCCTCGACATAGCCCTGGTCAGCCGGAAGACCCTCACGGCCCTGGTCGAGCGGGCGGTCCCCGCCGACGCCGGCGACACCATCAGCACCCCCGTCGGCGCCACCATCAGCGCCCCCGTCGGCACCACCATCAGCACCGTGGTCGGAGCCCCCGTCCGAGGCCCCGTACGCCACCGCGCCTGCACCGGCGACCCCGGCACCGGCGACGGCAGCACCGCGACCGGGCCCGCGGCCAGCCTCGGGCTCCGTCGCCCGGTCCGTGCGGTGGTCCTGACCGAGTCGGTCACCACCGTCCTCGACGACGTGCCCGTCGCGGCCCGTGGGCACGTCCGGGTCCTTCGCGTCAGCCGCGCGCAGCTGCTCCTGGCGCTGCCGCTCCGCCTCCTCGACGTCGGCGCTCTTGGCGCCGGCCTCGTCCTGGAGGCGCTCCGCCTCGACGCGACGCCGCTCGGCGTCGGCGGCCTCCTGGTCGGCCTGGGCCCGACGACGGTCGGCCTCGGCGGCGGCGCGGTCGGCCTCCGCCTGCGCCGACCGGGCATCGGCGTCCGTGGCCGCCGCGTCCGCCTGGCGCTCACGGACCTCGCGCTCCTGCTCTGCTGCCTGAGCCCGCATCTGCTGGGCCTCGGCACGATCCCTCTCGACCTTCTTCTGCTTCGAACCCCGAGCGAGCATCGCCACGAGGCCGATGAGCAACAGCACCACGATGATGGCGACGATGATCCAGATCCACTGGTTGTCCATGGAGCTTCCTCCTTCGCGGAGGCGGCCGTGGTCACGACCGCTCGGGCACCACGGTATGGGGATCACACCGGTATGCCACTCGAAACGCTCCGGTCAATCGTGAAGGCCCCGATCGCGGGCCCTGCGGAGACACGAGGACACCCCGCGTACCTGGAAGAGCTCACCTACCCTTGCTGCATTCCTGCCCTGGGGGAGTTCGGCGAGGTACCACCACGCGGGGTGCCGATCGCCGAGTCTACGGGTCCTCCCACCGCCCACCAAAGCGGCCCGTGCAACGACGAGGGCCCCGGTCATCCGACCGGGGCCCTTCTCTGGCGGAGGATAGGGGATTCGAACCCCTGAGAGCTTTCACTCAACTCGCTTTCCAAGCGAGCGCACTAGGCCACTATGCGAATCCTCCGCGGGAGAGGCTACCCGAGCGTCTCGCCACCTCGAAATCGGGCGGATTTCACCCCTTCGACACCTGTCGGAGACGATGACGCACATGCTCCCCTCCCCTCGCCGCCTCTTCATCACCGTCGCGACTGCCGAGGCGGTGACATGGACGCTGCTCCTCTTCGGCATGTTCCTCAAGTACGTCACCGAGACCACCGAGCTCGGCGTGCGGATCGGCGGCATGCTCCACGGGATCGTCTTCATCGCCTACGTCCTCGTGAGCGTCATCGTCTGGGTCGACCAGAAGTGGCCGGCGAAGCAGGGCATCATCACGCTCGCCTCCGCCGTCCCCCCGCTCCTCACGTTGTGGACCGAGCGGTGGCTCGACCGTGATGGCCACCTCGCCTCCCAGTGGCGCCTCACGACGAAGGGGGCCGCCGCCACCTCTCCCGAGAAGCTCGTCTCCGCAGCCCTCCGTCGCCCCCTCCCGGCCGCACTCGTCCTCCTCCTGGCCGTCGGCGTCCTCACCGGGCTCGCCCTGCTCGTCGGGCCCCCGGTCGGCTGACGCATGGGCGGAGTGCTGCTCGGCTTCACGACGATCGGGGCGGTCATCGCCCTGGGCGCCCTGCTGGCGCACCTCGAGATCGTCGACATCTCCGCCCAGATCCTCCTCTCGCGGCTGGCCTTCTTCGTCGGCTCCCCCGCCCTCATGGTCATGACCATCGGTGAGGCGGATGTCCACGAGGTGCTCTCCCGCAACCTCGTCGCCTCTGCCGTGGCCGTGCTCGTCACGGGTGCGCTGTACCTCGCCGGCGCCCGCTGGCTCTGGCACCACGAGGTGCCCGAGGCGGTCATCGGGACCCTGACCGCGACCTATGTCAACGCCGGCAACCTCGGCATCCCCATCGCGGCATACGTCCTCGGCGACGCCGCCCTCGTCGCCCCGACACTGCTCATGCAGATGCTCGTCCTCCAGCCCCTGGCCACCGGCATCCTCGACCGCCACACGCGGGGCACCCCACGCGGCATCGGTCGCAGCCTGCTGCAGGTGGTGGGCAACCCGCTCACCGCCGGATCGCTCGTCGGTCTCCTCCTCGCCCTCACGGGGTGGCGCCTGCCCACCTTCGTGGCCAACCCCGTCGGCCTCCTCGCCGACCTCGCCGTCCCCGGGATGCTCCTCGCCTACGGGATCGCGCTGCGGCTCGGTCCCGGCTTCGGTGGTGAGGGAGCCCTGGGTGAGGTCCTCTCGGCGAGCAGCCTCAAGCTCGCCGTACAACCCGCGGTCGCCTGGTTCGTCGCGCACTGGCTGCTCGGCGTGGACGGGACCGCCCTCTTCGCCATCGTCGTCACGTCGGCGCTGCCCACGGCGCAGAACATCTTCGTCCACGCCACGCGCTACGGCCGCGGGCAGACGATGGCCCGGGACACGATCCTCCTGACGACGATGGGCTCGGTGCCGGTGATCCTCCTCATCGCGGTCCTCCTCGGGTGAGCAGGTGTCAAGAGTCGGTCACAAGCCCCGCACCAGTGCGGCTCGGGGCGAAGGCCCCTCCTATCGTGGCCGGGTGATCTTCCAGTCCGTCGGCGACGCCCGCCCCTACCCCGACCACGGTCGGAGCACCCCCCGCGACTGGGCCGACGTGCCGCCGCGCGCCGTCCGCCTCGAGCAGCTGACGACGACGAAGAGCTCGCTCAACCTCCACGACCTCCTCGCCGAGGACTCGACCTTCTACGGCGACCTCTTCCCCCACGTCGTCCAGTGGCAGGGACGCATGTACCTCGAGGACGGTCTGCACCGGGCCCTCCGCGCTGCCCTCCAGCAGCGACAGACCCTCCACGCGCGAGTGCTCGAGCTGGCCAGCTGAGACCATGTCCGAGGAGCACTACGGCCGATCGACCGAGGCGCGGGCACGCCGCCGTCGTGCGGTCATCACCGTCGGCCTCGCGCTGCTCATGGTCTTCTTCGCCGGCTGGTACTCGATGAGCTACATCCGAGCCGACGAGGCCTCCCGATCGGCGACGAGCTCCAGCACGTCCGAGCCCCCGGCGTGCGACCTCGACCCCTCCCAGGTGGAGGTCAACGTCTACAACGCCACCGACCGGGAGGGACTGGCCGGTCGGGTCGCCGGCGACCTCAAGAAGCGTGGCTTCGTCGTGCGCACCGTCGCCAACGACCCCAAGCAGGTCGAGGTCACCGGGCGGGGTCAGCTGCGGCACGGCCCGAACGGGTCGCAGGGATCTCAGCTCGTCGCCCGGCACGTGGGGACCGTCGAGGACGACCCCGACGACCGGGAGCGGGCCGCCGTGGACCTGGTGCTCGGACCCGACTACCAGCACCTCGTGGACGAGGACCGGGCGAAGGCCTGCTGAGGCGAGCGGTCAGGGTCGGGTCGAGCTCAGCTCGACCTTGTCGTCACCGACGACATCGCACGTGATCGTCGTGTCGGCCTCGGTGAAGCTCTCCCCCTCGGTGCAGGTCGCCGTCGTGCTGCCGGCCTCGATCTCCGCCTCACCGCCGGCCTCAGCCGAGATCAGCTGGATGCGGTCCGAGACAGCACCATCGTTCTCCGTCCCCTCGCTGGCGGCATAGGGGCGCGGGAACTCCTGGATCTTGTCGCCCTGGATCTCGATCTCGCAGTTGTTCTTCGTGTCGCACGTCGCGCTGTAAGTGTCGCACGCGGCGAGGGGAACGGTCAGTGCGGCGATGGCGGAGAGGCTGAGGATGGCTCGGGCAGGTCGGCGCATGACTCCAGAAAACCAGATTCTCGCGGTGAAGGCAGTCAGCGGTACCGCAGGTGTCGCCGGCGACGCCGCTCGAAGGCCCGCAGCTCGCTCGACCAGGCCGCGACCACCTCGTCCGCATCCGCGCCACCGTCGATCATCGTGCGCAGTCGATCCGACCCGGTGAGCTTGTCGATCCAGAAGGGCCGCTTCTCGTCCCAGTCGTCCTCCCGCCAGGCGAACTTCGGGTAGAGGTCGTGGGCGGCGACGAGCATCTCGACCCCGACCCGGACCCCGTCGACCCGGTCCGGATCGGTGAGATGCACCTGGACACCCCCGCAGGTCTTCGTCTCGTGCTTGCCGAAGGTCGGCACGAAGTAGGCCTCCCGGAAGGCGACACCCGGGATCCGCCGCTCCTCGAGCCGCGTCGCCCACCGGTGATCGACGAAGGGAGCACCGATGAGCTCGAAGGGGCGGGCCGTCCCGCGGCCCTCGGAGAGGTTCGTCCCCTCGAACATCCCGGTGCCGGGGTAGAGGAGGGCGGTGTCCGCGGTCGGCATGTTGGGGCTCGGCGGAGTCCAGGGCAGTCCCGTCTCCGCGAAGATCGAGGACCGCCGCCACCCACGGCACTCGACGACGTGCAGCTCGGCCAGGCGCAGCCCTTCGTCATCGGGGAGGAAGTGGGTGTCCGCGTAGTCGGCCACCTCGCCCACCGTCATGCCGTGCGCCTGAACGATCGCCTCCGCCCCGACGCCGGAGGTGTACGGCTCGGTCATCATCGGCCCCCGGGCCCGGCCACCGAGGGGATTCGGGCGGTCGAGGACGACGAAGCGCGCCCTGGTCCGGGCGGCGGCCCGCATGGCCGTGTACATCGTCCAGATGTAGGTGTAGAAGCGGGCGCCCACGTCCTGGATGTCGAAGACGAGGGTCTCCACTCCCGCCTCGGTGAGCATGCGCTCCATCGCGTCCGCATCTGCGCCGTAGGCGTCGTAGACGGTGAGCCCGGTCCGCGGGTCGGTGAAGGTGTCCTCCGACTCCCCCGCCTGGGCGGTGCCGCGGAAGCCGTGCTCGGGACCGAAGACCCCGACGATCTCCACCGCCCCGGACTCGTGCATCTCGTCGACGATCGAGCGCAGGCTGTCGGAGAGCACGCCGGTCGGGTTGGTGATGACCCCGACCTTCTGCCCGGCCAGCTCGGACCAGCCGTCCGCGGCGGCGAGGTCGGCCCCGGTGCGGACACCACGACCACGGCCCGGCCCGCCCTGCGCAGCGTCGGCTGCGCCGGTGCCGAGCCCACTCGCGACGGCGGCACCCGAGGCGCCCGCGAGGAAATGACGGCGGCGGAGACTGGTCATCGCCGCCCCTCAGCCCGTCAGCCCGTGGCCGAAGGGGTAGAGCACGGTGTCCGGGTCGTCCGCACTCGGGATGTCCACGGGCAGCGTGCCCCGGGGCGGCACCTCACCGAGGAGGACGCGGGCGGCCGCAGCCATGGCCACGTCACCGTCGGAGTAGGTCGCCAGGTAGGTCGGGGCGTCCGGGAACTCGGAGATGTCGTAGGGGTCGCGGACCGCGAGGACGACGACCGTCGCGCCGGTCGCGAGGAGGTCCCGCACGAGCTTGCGCTGGCCGCCGTACTGGTCGGTGGCCCGGTCATTGGCCTTCATCGTCGTGACGATGACCGTATCGGCACCCTCGGCGTCCTTGACGGCGGCGGCGATCTCGGTCGACGTGGGTGCGTCACCCGTGACGGTGGTGCTCGTCCGGGCGCCGGCCTCCTCCATCGCCGTGGCCAAGGCCGTGAGCGTCGACTCGCCGTACCCGGTGAGGTGCACCGACGTCCCCTTCGGGGCCAACGGCACGACGTCGTCGTCGTTGGTAACGAGGGTCGTCGTGCGGTCGGTGACCTCGTCGGCGACGGCGAGGTGCTGGGGGGTGCCGACGATCGAGTCGAGGGAGTCCGGGTCGCCGTAGGGGTCGTCGACGAGGCCGCGGCGGTACTTCACGGTGAGCACGCGGCGGATCTTCTCGTCGAGGAAACGTTGCGAGATCGTCCCGTCGTCGAGCGCCGCGCGGATGGCGGCGATCGCCTCGTCGATCGCGGGCGTCATGAGGAGCAGGTCGGCGCCGGCCGTGAGGGCGCGGACGGCGACCTCGCCGTCGCTGTACTTCTCCCGCACGCCCTCCATGCGGAGGGCATCGGTGATGACCACTCCGTCGTAACCGAGCTCCTCGCGGAGCAGCCCGGTGATGACCGGCTTGCTCAGGGTCGCCGGGTCACCGCTGTCGTCGAGGGCCGGCATGGAGAGGTGCGCCGTCATGATCATGTCGATCCCCGCGCGGATCGCCGCCTTGAAGGGGGGCGCGTCCAGCCGCGCCCACTCCGCCTTCGAGTGGGTGATGATCGGAAAGCCCACGTGGCTGTCGGTCGCGGTGTCCCCGTGCCCCGGGAAGTGCTTGGCCGCCGCCGAGACGAGCCCCTCCCCCTGGTAGCCCTCGACCTGGGCGCTGGCGAGCGTCGCGGCCAGGGTGGGGTCGGAGGAGAAGGAACGGGTGCCGATGACCGGGTTGAGCGGGTTGACGTTGACGTCGCACACCGGCGCGAAGTCCATCGAGATGCCCATGGCGCGCAGCTCCTGGCCGGTGATGACCGCGGCGCGGCGGGCATCGTCGGCGCTGCGCCCCGCGCCCAGGGCCATCGAGCCGGGGAACTGCGTGGCCGGCGGCCCGATCCGCGTGACCGGTCCCTGCTCCTGGTCGACGGAGATCGTCAGCGGGATCTTGGGGCTGCGACCCTTCCGGTCGCGGAGCGCCGCCTTCTGCAGGCCGTTGGACAGGGCGGTGATCTGCTCAGGGTCCTCGACGCTGTCGGTCCAGGCGAAGTAGCAGACGCCCCCGAGGTGGTACTTGCGGATGACCTCGGCGGGAGTGGCCACCCCGTAGAGGGTGACGTTCTCGTCGTCCGCGGTGTCCGCGCTCGCCCCGTGGACGTGCTGGATGAAGAGTTGCCCGATCTTCTCCTCGAGGCTCATCCGGCGAAGGGTGGAGGTCACCCACCCGTGTTCGCCCGCCGTGCTTCCGTGGGCGGGCATCGCCGCGCCGGCGAGCACTGCGGCAGCGCCTCCGGCGAGGGTGGTTCGACGGGACGGACGGAACCCGGACATGTCGCCTCCTGCAGGTGGTGCATCGCCTTCGATGGCGTTGATCCCTTGAGAATCAACGGTCTTCGCAACCTACGGACCACCCGTGGGGCCCGCAACCGGAGAGCGCGCGTGGCCGGACGGGCTGCCTGACGGCGTTGTAGGCACCCGGCCGACGAAATTTCGCAGCACGGGCGCGCACAACGCCGTCAGGTCACCACCGGGGGCGCACGACAATGGCCGGGCCCCGAGGGGGCCCGGCCATTGCGGTGTCCTGCGTCAGGACAACTGGCGGTGGCGGTGGGATTTGAACCCACGGTCGGCGTCAACCGACAAACGCTTTCGAGGCGTTCTCCTTAGGCCGCTCGGACACGCCACCGCGGAGCACACTACAAGAGCAGCCCCCTTCGCCCCGAATCGAGCCGCTCACCCCTCCCCGCGGTGGGTGGCGAAGAAGGTCTGGAGCACGTCGACGCACTCGGCCTCGCGCACCCCGCCCACGACCTCCGCGCGGTGCACCGAGCGGCGGCCGCGGACGATGTCCCACACCGAGCCGCACGCGCCCAGCTTGGCGTCCCAGGCCCCGAGGACGACCCGGGGCACCCGGGCGAGGACGACCGCGCCGGCACACATCGGGCAGGGTTCGAGGGTGACGACGAGGGTGCACCCCTCGAGGCGCCACTCCCCCTTCGCCAGCGCGGCCGCCCGCATGGCCACCACCTCGGCGTGGCCCGTCGGGTCACCATCGCGCTCGCGGGTGTTGCGCCCTTCGCCGATGATCTCGCCGGCGGCGTCGACGACCACCGCGCCGACGGGCACGTCGCCATCGGCGGCCGCCTCGACCGCCAGCTCCAGGGCGCGGCCCATCCACGCCTCCTCGTCGGGGCGGCGCGGCCGCGTGGGGTCGTGAGTCACCCGCCCAGTCTCGCGCACGGTAGTTTCGGCACCATGCGCGTCATTGTCCCGGACCACCCGCTCATCGCTCACAAGCTGACCTATCTGCGGAGCAAGGACACCCACAGCCCGACCTTCCGTCGGCTCGCCGACGAGCTCGTCACGCTGCTCGCCTACGAGGCGACCCGCGAGGTGCGCTGCGAGCCCTTCGACATCGAGACGCCGGTCGCCTCGACGACCGGCATGAAGCTCTCCACCCCCAAGCCCCTCGTCGTCCCGATCCTCCGCGCCGGGCTGGGGATGCTCGAGGGCATGGTCCGGCTGCTGCCGACCGCCGAGGTGGGCTTCCTCGGGATGCTGCGCAACGAGGAGACGCTCGAGGCCGTCACCTATGCCAACCGGCTGCCGGACGACCTCTCCGGTCGACAGTGCTATGTCATCGACCCGATGCTCGCGACCGGCGGCACGCTCGCGATGTCGATCCAGTACCTCGTCGAGCGCGGGGCGGACGACATCACCGCCGTGACCCTCCTGGCGGCCCCGGAGGGCATCGAGGCGATGGAGCGGGAGCTCGGCGACCTCAACGTCCCCATCACCCTCGTCACCGGGGCCATCGACGAGCGGCTCGACGACAACGGCTACATCATCCCCGGCCTCGGGGACGCGGGGGACCGCCTCTACGGCATCGTCTGATCGACTCGCGCCGCCGCCGGCCCGATCACTGCCGACGGCGCGCCCACGCCCACGTCGTCGATCACACCAGTCACATCTGCAACACTGGAGCGTCCCACTGCGCCCACGAGGGCCCAGGCGCTGCCCGCCACCGACGGAGAAGAACGAGTCATGAACACGCCACCGATCAAGAAGATCGTCCTCTGGCTGCTCACGATCTTCCTGCTCTACGCGATCCTCACCTCGCCCACCGAGGCCGCCAACATCGTCGGCTCCGCGTGGGAGGTCATCGCCAACGGCGTGCGCAACATCGGCCGCTTCTTCGACTCCCTCATCGCGAGGTAGCCATGACCGAGGAGGTCGCCCACCGGGGGCTGCGGCGCTATCTCCTCCCCGGCGAGAACCCGGTGGCGGAGATCCGTCACCACGGGATCGTCCTGGTCAAGCCCGCCGCCGCGGTCATCGCCGCCACGGCCCTGTGCCTATGGCTGGACCTGTCGGTGAGCGACGCCCAGAGCGGGATCCTCTCGTGGATCTGGTTCCTCTGGCTCGGCGTCCTCGGCTGGGCCCTCTGGCAGTGGATCGAGTGGCGCCACACGCGGGTTGTCGCCACCGACAAGCGGATCGTCCTCTTCGAGGGGTGGATCAACCACAAGGTCTCGATGATGCCGCTGAAGAAGGTCACCGACATGGGCTACGAGCGATCCCTGCTCGGCCGCCTGCTCGGCTACGGCACCTTCGTCCTCGAGAGCGCCGGCCAGGACCAGGCGCTGTCCCGGATCTCCTTCGTCCCGGACCCCGACGACAACTACCGGGCCATCTGCTCGGTCGTCTTCGGCATGAGTCGCGGCATGGACGATGACGAGGAGGACCACCGGGACGAGGATGCGGCCTGGGAGACCTCGGCGGACTACGCGACCCGCCTCGGGGTCGTCGACGGCGTGTACGTCGGCGGCTCCCCCTGGGACGGCCGCCACGAGGAGGCCGCCCCGGCGCCCCGGCGCGACACCTCCGTCTACCGCAGCCGCGACCTGCTGCGCCGGGACCACGACGCGGACACGGGCGAGCTCCCTCCCTACGACCCGGGCGCCTACTGAGGGGCGACGAGCCCGGGCAGCACCGCGCAACACGACGAAGGGCGGCGCCCACCCCTTCTCGGGTGAGCGCCGCCCTTCGCTGTGGTGGCTCAGAGCGCCTTGAGGATGTCCCCGACGCGTTCCTTGGCGTCGCCGAAGAGCATCTGGGTGTTCTCCCTGAAGAAGAGCGGGTTCTGCACCCCGGCGTAGCCCACGGCCATGGACCGCTTGAAGACGATGACGTCCTTGGCATTCCAGACCTCGAGGACGGGCATCCCGGCGATCGGGCTGCTCGGGTCCTCCGACGCGGCCGGGTTCACCGTGTCGTTGGCGCCGATGACGAGGACGACGTCCGTCTCCGGGAGGTCGTCGTTGATCTCGTCCATCTCAAGCACGACGTCGTAGGGCACCTTGGCCTCCGCGAGGAGGACGTTCATGTGCCCGGGAAGGCGACCGGCGACGGGGTGGATGCCGAAGCGGACGTCCACCCCCTTCGCCCGCAGCTGCTCGGTGAGGTCGGCCACCGGGTACTGCGCCTGGGCCACGGCCATGCCGTACCCGGGCGTGATGACGACCGAGGAGGCGCCGGCGAGCATCTCGGCGACGGAGTCGGCCGTGATCTCGCGGTGCTCACCCTGCTCCTCGTCCCCACCCGACGACGGCGCCTCGGCCCCGAAGCCACCGGCGATGACGGAGATGAAGGAGCGGTTCATCGCCTTGCACATGATGTAGGAGAGGAAGGCACCCGAGGAGCCGACGAGCGCACCGGTGACGATGAGCAGGTCGTTGGAGAGCATGAAGCCCGCCGCGGCCGCGGCCCAGCCCGAGTAGCTGTTGAGCATCGAGATGACGACCGGCATGTCACCGCCGCCGATGGAGGCGACGAGGTGCCAGCCGAAGAGGAGCGCGATGACGGTCATGATGCCCAGCGGCACGAGCGAGGGCGAGATGACGAACCACACGCCCAGCGCGACAGAGACGAGCACGGCCAGCAGGTTGAGCCAGTGGCGCGCCGGCAGCACGAGCGGTGCGGACTTCATCTTCGCGGACAGCTTGAGGTTGGCCACGATCGAGCCGGTGAAGGTCAGCGCACCGATGAAGACACCGACGAAGACCTCACCGTTGTGGATCCCGACCATGTCGATGGCCTCGAGCTCCCGGTGCGCCTGGACCGCCTCCGCGGAGTCGCCGTGCGCCCCGAGGAAGGAGTTGTAGCCGACGAGCACCGCGGCCAGGCCGACGAAGGAGTGCATCATCGCGATGAGCTCGGGCATGCCGGTCATCTCGACCCGGCGGGCGAAGCGGACACCGATCATGCCGCCGAGGGCCATGGTGATGACGAGGACGCCCAGCCCCCACTTGCCGGCGTCGGCGGCGGCGCCGGGGCCGTCGTAGACGCCCTTGACGACGAGCGCGATGGTCGCCACGAGGGCGATGACCATGCCGGCGATGCCGAACCAGTTGCCGTGCCTCGCGGACTCGTGCTTGCTCAGCCCGGCAAGGCTGAGGATGAACAGCAGGGCCGCGATGATGTACGCGGCGGTGACGACGGTGGAAAGCACGACTCAGCCCTTCCGGAACATGTTGAGCATCCGCTGCGTCACGGTGAACCCACCGAAGACGTTGATGCTGGCGAAGAAGATCGCGGCTGCGGCGACCACCTGGATGGCCAGGTTCGAGGACGTCACCTGGAGCAGGGCGCCGACGACGATGATCCCGGAGATCGCATTCGTCACCGACATCAACGGGGTGTGCAGCGCGTGGGCGACATTGCCGATGACGTAGAAGCCGATGACGACGGCCAGCGCGAAGACGATGAAGTGCGACAAGAACGCCGCGGGCATGAAGGCCGCCGCGAGAAGGAACAGCGCAGCAGCACCACCGATGAGCCAGAACTTGCGGTTCGGGTCGACCGGCTTCTCGGGCTCGGGCTCGGGCGCCGGTGTCGCGGCGGCCGGAGCGGACGGCGCCGCGGAGACCTGGACCGGTGGCGGCGGCCAGAGCGTCTCGCTCTCCCGGGTCACCGTCATCCCGCGCACGACGGTGTCCTCCATGTCGAGGACGGCCTGGCCGTCCTTCTCCGGGGTGATGAGCTTGAGGAGGTTGACGATGTTCGTGCCGTAGAGCTGGCTCGCCTGCGTGGGCAGACGACCGGCCAGGTCGGTGTAGCCGATGATCCGGACACCGCCCTCGGTGACGACGCGCTCGTCGGCGACCGACCCGGCGACATTGCCCCCGGACCCGGCGGCCATGTCGACGATGACCGAACCCGGCTTCATCGACGCGACCATCTCCTCGGTGATGAGGCGCGGCGCGGCCTTGCCCGGGATGAGGGCCGTCGTGATGATGATGTCGACGTCCTTGGCCTGCTCCGCGTACAGTTCGGCAGCCTTGGCGTTGAAGTCCTCCGAGGCCTCCTTCGCGTACCCGTCGCTCGAGACCTCCTGCTCGACATCGACCTGGAGGAACTCCGCCCCCATCGACTCGACCTGCTCGGCCACCTCCGGCCGCACGTCGAAGGCACGCACGATCGCGCCGAGCGAGCCCGCCGCACCGATCGCGGCGAGACCGGCCACACCGGCGCCGCAGACGAGGACCTTCGCCGGCGGGACCTTGCCCGCAGCGGTGACCTGACCGGTGAAGAGACCGCCGAACTCGTGCGCCGACTCGACGACGGCGCGGTAGCCGGCGATGTTGGCCATCGAGGAGAGGACGTCGAGGGACTGCGCTCGCGAGATGCGCGGCACGGCATCCATCGCGAGCGCGGTGACACCCTGCGCCCGCAGGGACTCGACCTTGTCCGGGTTGAGCGCCGGAGCGAGGAGAGAGGCGAGGATCGCCCCGGACCGCAGCCGTGGCACCTCCTCGTCGGTGGGGGCGTTGACCTTGGCGACGACGTCGCTGGCCCACACCTCCTCGGTCTCGCCGAGCGTGGCTCCGGCATCGACGTACCCCTGGTCGGGGTAGGCCGAGGCCTCTCCTGCGCCCGGCTCGACGGTCACGTCGTAGCCGAGCTTGATCAGCTGCTCCACGGTCTTCGGCGTCGCAGCTACACGGGTCTCCCCGGGCTTCGACTCCTTGGGCACGCCAAGTCGCATCGTCACTCCAGTACAGGGGTGTGGTGGATGTGGGTCGCAGGGCAACCTACGACAGAGCGCGACGCTGCGTCCGGCATTGTGATGGGGACGACCGTCACACCGACACAACGTGAGACGGCGATCCGCGATGCGGACCGGTCCGGGTAATGACCCCCGGTCGACCCACGGTGGACTACCGAGGAGTAACATCACGGCGTGGACGACGACGAGAGGAGCGGTGGGGCACGCGCCGTGGCAGCCGCTGCGGGACACGGCACGACGACGATGTTCACCCTCTCGGGGGCGCATATCTTCCCGCTCTACGACGGGGCGGTGCAGAGCGACCCGCCCGTCCGCCTCCTCGACGTGCGGCACGAGCAGACCGCGGTCTTCGCGGCCGAGGCGATGGGCAAGCTCACCCGCCGCCCCGGACTGGCGGCGCTCACCGCCGGCCCGGGCGTGACGAACGGCGTCAGCGCCATCACCCAGGCACACCAGTCCGGCTCCCCGCTCGTCGTCCTCGGCGGCCGGGCCGCGAGCTACTCCTGGGGTCGAGGCGCCCTGCAGGAGTTCGACCACCCGCCGCTGCTCAGCGCCATCACCAAGGACGCCACGACGGTCCACTCCGTGGAAAAGATCGCCCCAGCGGTCGACGAGGCCTTCCGCCTCGCCGCCGCGCCCCACCGCGGCCCGGTCTTCCTCGACCTTCCGGTCGACGAGCTCTTCAACGAGACCGAAGGGGAGCCGGTCACCGCCTCCACCACAGCGCCGGCCCCACCCGACGGGTCCGACGTCGCCGCCATCGCACGCCTGCTCGCCGCGGCGGAGCGCCCCCTTCTCGTCCTCGGGTCCGATGTGTGGAGCGACCGGGCGGAGCACGCCGCCCGGCGCTTCGTCACCGACCTCGGTCTCCCGACGCTGACCAACGGCATGGGTCGCGGGATCATCCCCGCCGGTGACGACCTGCTCGTCGGACGCGCCCGACGACGTGCCGTCGGCACCTGCGACCTGGCGATCGTCATCGGCACCCCCCTCGACTTCCGGCTGCAGTACGGCGCCTTCGGCGGGGACCGCGGCGCACCGGAGGCGCACGTCGTCCACGTCGGCGACTCGGCCGCGCAGGTGAGCGGGCACGCGGAGCTCGCGGCGAGCGCCTCCGGGGACCTCACCTCCTTCTTCGACGCCCTGCAGGCGCAGCTCGAGCGTGACGGGCACCCCAGCTGGTCCAGCTGGGCGCAGGGCCTGGCAGAGGAGGCAGCAGCCCGCGGCGATCGCGACCGGGAGCTGCTCACGAGCACCGTCGACCCCGTGCACCCGGCCCGCATCTACGGGGAGCTCCTCCCCCGGCTCGCCGAGGACGCCGTCGTCATCGGCGACGGCGGCGACTTCGTCTCCTGGGCAGGGCGGTTCATCGAGCCCACCCGCCCCGGGGCGTGGCTCGACCCCGGCCCCTTCGGCTGTCTCGGCGCCGGCCTCGGTGCGGCGATCGCGGCCCGCATCGCCCGCCCTTCGTCGCAGGTCGTGCTCCTCCTCGGGGACGGGGCGGCCGGCATGTCGCTCATGGACGTCGACACGCTCGTCCGCCACGACCTGCCGGTCGTGATGATCATGGGCAACAACGGCGCCTGGGGGCTGGAGAAGCAGCCGATGCAGATGCTCTACGGCTACGACGTCGCCGCGGACCTCTCCCCCGGCACCCGCTACGACCAGGTCGTCACCGCCCTCGGCGGCGGCGGGGAGTTGGTCACCGACCCCGCGCAGATCGGGCAGGCCATCGACCGGGCCTTCGCCTCCGGCGTCCCCTACCTCGTCAACATCGTCACCGATCCGGAGATCCCCTACCCCCGCTCGACGACGGGGATGTGAGCCGAAGGGGGGCTGCCTCAGCGGGTGAGCCGGTCGAGCACCGCCGCGAGCAGCGCCTCGCGCAGGGCCGGCGGCACCGCATCGAGCAGCGCGTTGACCTCGGCCATGCGGTCGGGCACCTGCAACGGCCCGTCACCGCCCCCGAGACCGGCGATGCCGAGCAGCCCGTCGAGGGTGCCCTCGTCAAGGCCTGCGGGGTCGATCTGCCGGGCGGCCGCGACCAGCTCCGGGTTGACCGTGACCGGGCCGGACTCCCGCGCTGCGGCGACGGACGCGGTCAGCGCGGCGATCAGCTCACCGACAATGGACGCGGTCGCCGCGCACAGGGTGAGGTGCAGCGTGGCCGGGTGCCCGGCGAAGGCCATCTGCGGCTGGACCAACCACCCGCGGGCAGCCATCTCGTCGGCGACCGTGAAGACGTCGCAGCCCGAGGTCGCCTCGAGCGCAAGCAGCGTCGAGTCGGGAGCGACGACGACCCGGAGCCCGTCGATCGCCTCCACGGCCGCGGCCACGTCGAGCGTCGCCCGCCGGGCCACCCCGGCCAGCTCGCGGTAGCGGTCGAGACCGATCGCGTGGACGACGGCCCAGGCCGCGGCGAGCGGGCCGCCGGACTTCGTCGACTGGAGGGTCGTGTTGAGCATCGTGTAGCCCGGCCACGCGGCCGAGGCGTAGAGGTGCCCGCGCCGCAGGCCGGGGTCGCGGTGCAGCAGGAGCGAGACGCCCTTGGGCGTGTAGGCGTACTTGTGCAGGTCGACCGAGATGCTGGTGACGCCCTCGACGGCGAAGGTCCACGGCGGCACGTCGTCGAGGAAGGGCAGCACCCACCCGCCGATGCACGCGTCGACGTGGCAGCGGATGCCCCGTCCCCCGGCGACCGCGGCGATCTCGGCGACCGGGTCGACGACGCCGTGGGCGTAGGAGGGCGCGGAGGCGACGAGCAGCACCGTGTCGTCGGTGACGGCGGCCGCCATCGCCGCCGGGTCGGCGCGGAATGTCGTCGCGTCGACCGGCACGCTCACGATCTCGACGCCGAGGAGGTGCCCCGCCTTGTGCACCGCAGCGTGCACGGTGCTCGGCACGACGACCTGCGGCCGCTCGACGTGGGGCGAGCCATCGCGCGCGGCGAGCACCGCGAGGATGAGCGACTCGGTGCCGCCCGAGGTGGCGGCACCGACGGTGGAGGGCGGGCCGTGAAGCAGGCCGGTGGCGAGCGCGACGAGCTCGGACTCCAGCCCGGCCAGCGAAGGGAAGGCCGTCGGGTCGAGACCGTTGGTCGAGGCAAAGGCCGCGAGCGCCTCCCGCCCGATGGCATCCGCCTCTGCCAGGCCAGAGTCGTAGACATAGCTCAGCGTGCGGCCACCGTGGGTCGGCAGGTCCTGCGCGCGAAGGGAGTCCAGCGCCGCCCGGATGTCGTCGGGCGGGGTGGGGCGGGTCGGGTCGAGCATCATCGGGCGGCCTCTCCGGCAGCGACGACCGCTGCCTCGTCGATGCGGTAGCCCCGCAGGAGGAGCAGGGAGCCGAGCACGAGCAGTGCTGGCAGGACGGTGAAACCCAGGGTCATGGCGGTGATCGCCGAGTCCGGTTGTGCCGCAGCCCCGTCCGTCGACGAGACGTACCCGCCCACCATGAGGACGAGACCGTAGACGCCGGGGCCGAGGGCCAGGCCGAGCGTCTCCGCGGCGGTCCACACCCCGGTGTAGACACCGACACGGTTCTCGCCGGTGCGGTCGGCGTCGACTGCGGCGGCATCCGGGAGCATCGCCATGGGGAACATCTGCGCGCCCGCGTAGCCCACACCCACGAGGGCGAGCGCCATGGCGACGGGGACGAGTCCCCGATCGTGGGTGGCCCACACGAGCACCGCTCCCACCGCGAGGCAGAGCGAGGCGAGGACGAAGGCGGGCCGCTTGCCGGTCCGGCGGCCGACCCGTTCCCACAGCGGGGTGACGACGAGCGCGGGCCCGACGAAGGCGACGAAGAGGATCGTCGCGGCGCCGGGGTCTCCCAGCACCCAGCGCGCCATGTAGTCGACGCCGGCGAGCATGACGCCCGTCGCGAGCGCTTGGACTGCGAAGGTCAGCAGCAACGCCCGGAAGTCCGGCGCGCCCGCCACCACCCTCAACTGGTGCGCCAACGAGCCACCGGCGGCGACGTGCTCGACGGGGGGCACCCCCTTCGTCCCCCACCAGGCGCCGACGGCACCGACGACGATGAGCAGACCGACGAAGACGCCGACCGCGCGGTAGCCCCACTCGGGGCCGAGCGCATCCCGCAGCGCCGGGGACAGCCCGCCGGCGACGAGGATGGTCAGCGCCAGCACGGCGACCCGCCACGTCATCAGGCGCGTCCGCTCCCCGTAGTCGCGGGTCAGCTCGGCCGGCATCGCGACGTAGGGCACCTGGAAGAAGGCGTAGGCGCTGGCGCACGCGAGGAAGAGCACCGCCACCCACCCGGCGGCCAGCGCCGACGGTGAGGTCGGCCCCGCGAAGAGCAGCGCGAAGAGCACCGCCAGGGTCAGCCCCGCCCGCACGAGGAAGGGGCGCCGACGACCGTCGGGGTGGGTGCTGCGGTCCGAGACGCGCCCGGCGATCGGGTTGAGCAGCACGTCCCACGCCTTGGGGAGCAGGACGATGAGACCTGCCAGGCCGGCAGCGATGCCGAGGCGGTCGGTGAGGTAGGGCAGCAGGAGCAGGCCGGGGACCGTGCCGAAGGCCCCGGTCGCGACCGACCCGAGGCCGTAACCGCGCCGCACCCGCCCCGGCAGCACCGCCGCGTCCTCCGCCATGACAGAAGGCTACCCACGGGTCACCGGGCGAGACGGTGCACGCGCCCGTCGCCGGTCCTGAGATGATGCGAGCCATGCGCCAGATCCGACAGAGCCGGAAGCTCAAGGACGTCCGTTACGACGTGCGGGGTCCGATCCTCGTCGAGGCCCAGCGCCTCGAGGCCGAGGGACACAAGATCCTCAAGCTCAACATCGGCAACACGGCTCCGTTCGGCTTCGAGGCCCCCGAGGCGATCGTCGCCGACATGACCCGGCACCTGCCCGACGCCCAGGGTTATGTCGACAGCAAGGGCATCTACTCCGCCCGGACCGCGGTGGCGCAGTACTACCAGTCCCGCGGCCTGCGGGAGACGACCGTCGAGGACGTCTACATCGGCAACGGCGTCTCGGAGCTCATCTCGATGGTGCTCCAGGCCTTCGTCGACAACGGCAACGAGATCCTCATCCCCGCCCCGGACTACCCACTGTGGACGGGCGCCGTCTCGCTGGCGGGCGGGACCCCGGTGCACTACCGCTGCGACGAGGACAACGGGTGGAACCCCGACCTCGAGGACATCGAGTCCAAGATCACCGACAACACGCACGCGATCGTCATCATCAACCCCAACAACCCGACGGGCGCGGTCTACTCGCCGGAGGTCGTCCGCGGCCTCGTCGACATCGCCCGGCGGCACGACCTCGTCGTCATGGCCGACGAGATCTACGAGAAGATCATCTTCGACGACGCCGTCCACCACCACGCCGCTGAGTTCGCCGCGGACGACGTCCTCTGCCTCACCTTCTCCGGGCTGTCCAAGGCCTACCGGGTGTGCGGTTACCGCGCCGGCTGGGTGATGATCTCCGGACCGAAGCACGAGGCCGCGGACTTCCTCGAGGGACTGACCCTCCTGGCCAACATGCGCATGTGCTCCAACGTGCCGGCGCAGCACACCATCCAGACCGCGCTCGGCGGCTACCAGTCGATCGACGAGCTCATCGTCCCGGGCGGTCGGTACCACGACCAGATCAAGCTCGCCTCGCGGCTGCTCAACGAGATCCCCGGCGTCTCGTGCGTGGAGCCGCGCGGCGCGCTCTACTGCTTCCCTCGCCTCGACCCGGAGGTCTACCGCATCGACGACGACGAGGCCTTCGTCATCGAGCTGCTGCAGGCCAAGAAGATCCTCGTCACGCACGGCACCGGCTTCAACTGGCCCGACACCGACCACTTCCGGCTCGTCACCCTGCCCGACGAGGACGTGCTCACCGAGGCCATCGGCCGCATCGCCGAGTTCCTGGAGACCAAGCGGGCGTGAGCGAAGGGAGGGACCTCCTCGCCGTCGCCGCGGGCGGAGCCATCGGCTCCCTCGGCCGCTGGAGCATCGGGTTGCTCGCCTCGGGCGCCGTCTGGGCAACTGTGCTCGTCAACGTCTCCGGCGCCCTCGCGATGGGTCTGCTCGTGGCGTGGTTGGCCAACGGCGTGGGGCACCCGCTGGTCCGCCCCTTCGTGTCCGTGGGGTTGCTCGGCGGCTGGACGACCTACTCGACCTTCGCGCTGGACATCCACGGCCTCGGCTCCGGGGGGCTCGTCGGCCTCCTCGGCTACCTCGGAGCGACCCTCGGCCTCGGGCTCACGGCGGCCTGCGTGGGCCTGCTCGTCGGTGAGCGGCTCTGGCGCGGGGACGCGACCACGGACGCGGCGATCGCGGAGGAGGAGCTGTGACTGCGCTGCTCGTCGTCCTCGGTGGCGCGCTCGGTGCGGTCTGTCGTCACCTCGTGACGGTGCTCCTGCGCGGCCGCCTCGGCGCGACGACGGCCGGCGCTGTGCTCGCGGTCAACGCCAGCGGCTCGTTCCTGCTCGGTCTCGTGGCCGGGCAGGCGACCGGCGCGGCACCGGACTGGCTCCTCCCTCTCGTCGGGGTCGGCTTCTGCGGCGCCTACACGACCTTCGCCACCCACGCCGTCGAGGTGGTGTCGGCGGCGCGGGCGGGCCGGACCCGCCACGCGCTCGCCGACCTCCTGCTCAACTTGGTGCTAGGCGTGCTGCTCGTCTCGCTGGGCTACTCGATCACGACCTGATCGGGTCAGGGGCCGGGCCATCAGAGCAGGGAGGCCGTGGCCCCCACGAGGGCGAAGGCGACGATGATGACCGCCACCCGCAGGGAGTGCAGCGCGTCCCACCGCCGCTGCTGGTCCCGCCAGTCGTCGGGCCGGTCATCCGGCGTCCAGGTCAACGACTGGTTGTTGATCGGCACGAGCAGGAGGATCGACATGACGACACTGATGGCCAGCAGCGCGGCGCCGACGAGCGCGGCCACGGATGCCGGAGTACCCCACACTGAGACGCCGAGGGTCACGACGAGGACGAGCGAGCCCACGTACCAGACCGGCATGGCCCGCCCCAGCATGCGCGCACCGTGCGCCCGCCCGACCACCCCGGCCTCCGTCGGCAGGCGGCTCAGGATCGGGTTGACCACCACGGCGACAGCGAGCTCGACCCCCACCATGAGGCCAACGACGGTCGTGGTGATGACTGCGAGTGCCACATCCATCGGGGCACCTCCTTCTGATCTAGCGCCGCTAGAATATCTAGCATTGATAGACTAGAGCGCAGAGGCCCCGACGGCAAGGATGAATCGATGGCAGATCACACCACCCAGGGACGCCGCAGGGACGAGCGGCGGCAAGACATCCTCGACGCCGCTCGCGAGCGTGCCGACGCCCAGGGGTGGGCGGCGGTCACGACGAGACATCTCGCCGAGGCCATCGGCTACACGCAGCCCGTGCTGTACGGGCACTTCCCGGGCGGCAAGTCGGAGATCATGCGCGCGGTCGCACTCGAGGGCTTCGCCGAACTGACGCGCCGCGGCCGAGCAGCCTTGGGCCGCAAGCGTGGCCGACGGGCGATCGAGGCCGTCGCCACCAGCTATCTCGAGTTCGGGGAGGAGCACCCCGCCGTCTACGAGGCGATGTTCCAGCAGACGATCGACGTGCGGTTCGCCAGCGAGGACACCAACCCCCTTCTCCGCGAAGGATTCGCCGTGCTCTCCGCCGCGCTCGGCGACGAGGACGAGACGGCGACCGAGGTCTTCTGGGGTGCCCTGCACGGCATCAGCCTGCTCGAGCGCTCCGGGCGAATGCGGCCAGAGCACCGCCGCCACCGTGTCGCTGAGATCGGCGCACGGTTCGTCGCCTGATGCCCACTCCCCCATTCCCCTTGGACGCCCTAGGATCGGCCCATGACCGATCGTGACCCGATTGCCGAGGCGCACGCCCAGTGGCTCGCCCACGGGTGGGGCGACGCCGCGGACGGCATGGCCCTGATGACCTCCGTCGTCCGCGCCCAGCAGCTCGTGCACGAGCGCGTCGAGAGCGCCCTGCGCCCCCACGGCCTGACCTTCGCCCGCTACGAGATCCTGCGCCTCCTCGCCTTCAGCCGCCGGCGATCGATGCCGATGAGCCGCCTCGGGTCCCTGCTCCAGGTGCACGCCACCTCGGTGACGAGCGCCGTCGATCGCCTCGAGAAGCAGGGCCTCGTCGAGCGCCTGCGGCGCGAGTCCGACCGCCGCGTCGTCCTCGCCTCCCTCACCCCCGCAGGCGAGGAACTCGTCGAGCGCGCCACCGCGGACCTCAACGAGCAGGTCTTCACCTCCCCCGGCCTCGACCCCGACGAGGTGCGCACCGCCATCGAGCTGCTCAGCTCCCTTCGCTCGGCGCACGGGGACACCGTGGCGAGCCTGCGCAACTGAGGGCCTCGCCACCCGAGGCGGGGTGGCCAGTAATTGCTTGGATGTCCTAGTATCGAGAGGTACCGACGACTCGACGACGAGGATCTCCCATGGCTGCCCCCAGCAAGGCCGATCTGCACACCCCGACCCACCCGGTCCGCTTCGTGACCGCGTCCGCCCTCTTCGACGGGCACGACGCCTCGATCAACATCATGCGGCGGATCATGCAGAGCCAAGGGGCCGAGGTGATCCACCTCGGCCACAACCGCTCCGTCCAGGAGGTCGTCGACACGGCGATCGACGAGGACGTGCAGGGCGTCGCCGTCTCCTCCTACCAGGGCGGGCACGTCGAGTACTTCGAGTACCTCACCCAGCTGCTCCGCGAGCAGGGCGCGGGCCACGTCAAGGTCTTCGGCGGCGGTGGGGGTGTCATCGTCCCCGAGGAGATCCAGCGCCTGCGCGAGGCCGGCGTGACGATCTTCTCCCCCGAGGACGGCCAGCGCCTCGGCCTCCCGGGGATGATCAACACCCTCATCGCCGACTGCGACGTCGACGTCTGGGACGAGGGGCCGGTCGCCCTCGAGTCCGTGCTCGCCGGCGAGCGCGCGGCCATCGCCCGCGCCATCTCCGGCGCCGAGCTCGGGCACCTCGACGAGGCCTTCCTCGGCGGGATCGCCGAGGCCGCGGCGAAGTCCAGCGCCCCGGTGCTCGGCCTCACCGGCACCGGCGGGTCGGGCAAGTCCTCCCTCACCGACGAGCTCGTCCGACGCTTCCGCGTCGACCAGCAGGACAAGCTGCGCATCGCCGTCATCGCCGTCGACCCCACGCGGCGCAAGGGAGGCGGCGCCCTCCTCGGCGACCGCATCCGGATGAACTCCCTGGGCGAGAGCTCCTCGGGCGTCTCCCCCGTCTTCTTCCGCTCGCTCGCCACCCGCGGCGACCGTGAGGTCCCCGACGCCCTCCAGACGGTCATCGACATCACCAAGGCCGCCGGCTACGACCTCGTCGTCGTCGAGACGCCCGGCATCGGCCAGGGCGATGCCGCGATCATCCCCTTCGTCGACGTGCCGATGTACGTCATGACGCCGGAGTTCGGCGCCGCCAGCCAGCTGGAGAAGATCGACATGCTCGACTTCGCCGAGGTCGTGGCGATCAACAAGTTCGAGCGAAGGGGGGCAGCCGACGCTCTCCGTGACGTCGCCCGGCAGCTCGTGCGCAACCGGGAGGCCTTCGGCCAGCGCCCCGAGGACATGCCCGTCTTCGGCACCTCGGCCGCGACCTTCAACGACGACGGTGTCACCGGCCTCTACCACCACCTGCGTGACCTCCTCGCCGAGCGCGGGCTGCCCGTCGACGAGGGCCAGCTGGAGCGCGTCGACACGAAGTACTCCACCCGCTTCGACCAGGTCGTCCCCACGACCCGCGTCCGCTACCTCGCGGAGATCTCCGAGACCGTCCGCGGCTACCACGCCCGCACCGAGGAACTCGCCGACACGGCCCGCCGCGTCCAGCGCCTCGCCGCCGTCGACGACGAGCTCACCGCCGCCGGCAAGGACGGCCACGGGGTCGACGAGCTGCTCGACGAGGCCCGCGCCTCCCTCCCCGTGGAGGTGACCGACCAGATCGAGGCTTGGCCCGGCATCGTCGAGTCCTACGCGGGAGACGAGCAGGTCGTGACGATCCGCGGCAAGGAGCTGCGCACGACGCTCACTCGGGAGTCCCTCTCCGGCAACAAGATCTCCCGCGTCGCCCTGCCGAAGTTCACCGACCACGGTGACCTCGTGAACTACTGGCGGTCCGAGAACCTCCCCGGCTCCTTCCCGTACACCGCCGGTGTCTTCCCCTTCAAGCGGGACAACGAGGACCCGGCGCGCATGTTCGCCGGCGAGGGCGACCCCTTCCGGACGAACCGTCGCTTCAAGCTCCTCTCCGAGGGCCAGCCGGCGACCCGGCTCTCGACGGCCTTCGACTCGGTGACGCTCTACGGGCGCGACCCGGGCGAGCGCCCGGACATCTACGGCAAGGTCGGCACCTCAGGTGTCTCCGTCGCCACCCTCGACGACATGAAGGCGCTCTACTCCGGATTCGACCTCGTCTCCCCGACGACGAGCGTGTCGATGACGATCAACGGACCCGCGCCGACCGTCCTCGCCTTCTTCCTCAACACCGCGATGGACCAGCAGGTCGACCTCTTCCGCGAGCGCGAGGGCCGCGAGCCCGACGAGAGCGAGGCGCTGGAGCTGAGGACGCACGCGCTGCAGACCGTGCGCGGCACCGTCCAGGCGGACATCCTCAAGGAGGACCAGGGGCAGAACACCTGCCTCTTCTCGACGGAGTTCTCCCTGCGGATGATGGCCGACATCCAGGAGTGGTTCATCGAGCAGGGGGTCCGCAACTTCTACTCGGTCTCCATCTCCGGCTACCACATCGCCGAGGCTGGGGCGAACCCCATCAGCCAGCTCGCCTTCACCCTCGCCAACGGCTTCACCTATGTCGAGGCCTACCTGGCGCGCGGCATGGACATCAACGACTTCGCCCCGAACCTGTCCTTCTTCTTCTCCTCCGGGATGGACCCCGAGTACTCGGTCCTCGGCCGGGTCGCCCGTCGCATCTGGGCAGTGACGATGAAGGAGAAGTACGGCGCCAACGAGCGCGCGCAGAAGCTGAAATACCACATCCAGACCTCGGGCCGTTCCCTCCACGCCCAGGAGATGGACTTCAACGACATCCGCACGACGCTCCAGGCGCTCAACGCCCTCTACGACAACGCCAACAGCCTGCACACCAATGCCTACGACGAGGCCGTGACGACCCCCTCCACGGAGTCGGTGCGCCGCGCGCTGGCGATCCAGCTCATCATCAGCCGGGAGTGGGGCCTCTCCTTCAACGAGAACCCCCTCCAGGGGTCATTCATCATCGACGAGCTCACCGACCTCGTCGAGGAGGCCGTCCTCCTCGAGTTCGACCGGATCAACGATCGCGGCGGGGTCCTCGGTGCCATGGAGACCGGGTACCAGCGCGGGCGCATCCAGGACGAGTCGCTCGTCTACGAGCACCGCAAGCACGACGGCACCCTCCCGATCGTCGGCGTCAACACCTTCCTCCGTGAGGACGGCGCGAAGGGGGAGCCCGAGGAGATCGAGCTCGCGCGCGCCACCGAGTCGGAGAAGCAGTCCCAGCTCGAGCGCGTCCAGACCTATCAGGAGACGCATCGCGAGGAGGCCAAGCAGGCCCTCGCCCGCCTCAAGGAGGCGGCCACGAGCGACGCCAATGTCTTCGCGGTGCTCATGGACGCGGCCCGCGTCTGCAGCCTGCAGCAGGTGACCGACGCCTTCTTCGAGGTGGGTGGGCAGTACCGGCGCAATGTCTGAGGCCCGTACCCTGCGAGCATGAGCGAGGACCGCTGGCCCGCGTGGGTCTACGCCGAGGGCGAGGAGCCGGACTACCGGTTCTCCCTCGCCAACGAGCGCACCTTCCTCGCGTGGCTCCGCACCACCCTTGCGCTCCTCGCGGCGGGGGTGGCCTTGCGCGTCGTCGACATCGGGGTGGCCGAGGGCGTCGCCCGCTCGCTGGCGGCGATGCTCCTGGCACTCGGAGTCCTCTGCCCGATCATCGCCTGCATCCGATGGGCCCAGGCCGAGCGGGCCATGCGACGGGACGAACCGCTCCCCTCACTGGGAGCCTCGGCCGCGGTCATCACCGGCATCGTGCTCGCGGCCTCCGCGGTTCTCGCCCTCGTCGTCGCGGGCTCATGAGCGAGCTCGCCCGGGCCGCGCCCCACGGGGCCCAGCCCGAGCGCACCGCCCTCTCCTGGCAGCGCACCGCGCTCTCCACCGCCGCCGGGGCAGCCATCATCGCCCGGCACTCCGGCGGGACCCTCGGGCCGGCCGCGGTCGTCATCCTCCTCGCCACCCTCGTCCTCGCCGCCCTGGCCTTCGTCCTCGGACGTCGGCGGTACGCCACGGACCCGGCCGAGCCCTCCCGACGCCGGGACGGCCGGGCCCCCTTCGCCCTCGCCCTCGCCACGCTCCTCATCGCGCTCACCGAACTGCTGGCCCTCGTCATCACAGGAGGCTGACGTGCTCGTCGACGACCTCGGCACCACCCTGACCTCGGACGCTCCCCCGCGGAGGGTCGTCTCCCTCGTGCCGAGCCTCACCGAGGCCCTCGCGCACACCTGCCCCGACGCGCTCGTCGGCGCCACCGACTGGTGCACCCACCCGGCTGATCTCGACGTGGCCCGGGTCCGGGGCACGAAGAACCCGAACCTGCGGACCATCGCCGACCTCTCGCCCGACCTCGTCGTCGCCAACAAGGAGGAGAACCGGGAACTCGATGTCCGCCGCCTGCGCGAGCGGGGAGTCCCCGTCTGGGTGACCGACATCGAGGACGTGTCCTCGGCGCTCACGTCGATGCGCCGGCTCGTCGTCGAGGCCCTACGAAGGGAGGTCCCCGACTGGCTCCTCCGGGCCGAGGAGCTCTGGGGCGCACCGGCGCCCGCTCCACGTGGCCGGGTCGCGGTCCCGATCTGGCGAGATCCCTGGATGGTCGTCGGGCCCCGGACGTACACGACCGACCTCCTTGCTCGCCTCGGCTGGGGCAATGCCTGCGCCGAGGCCGGCGCCGACCCCGAGGATCGTTACCCCCACGTGGAGGTGACCCAGCTCGACCGTCCCGACATCGACCTGGTCCTCCTGCCGGACGAGCCCTACGAGTTCACCGCCGAGGACGGGCCGGAGGCCTTCACCACGGCCCCGACCCGGCTCGTGAGCGGACGGCTGCTCACGTGGTACGGCCCGGCCATGGTCGAGGCGCACGAGGTGCTCAGCCGAGACTGACGCCGAGCAGCTCGAGGGTCTCGGGCATGCGGGCGAGGGCATCGCGCGCCACGAGGAAGCCGACGATCCCGACGATCCACGCCGTCGTCTCCCCCGCGCTGCGCTCCATCCAGTCGCCGATCCTGACGAGGACCGGTTCGACGAGGCGGTGGGCGACCGTGCGCAGGGCGAGGAGCACGAGAGCGGGCAGCAGCATGACGAGGCAGTAGGCACCGAGCGTCACCACTCGCTCCCCGGGGCCGAGGTCGGAGCCGCTGATGAGGGCCGTCGCCCCGAGGTAGGGCAGCATCGTCGCCACCTCGAGCAGCGCTGCGGTGAGCGCAAGCCCCATGAGGGCGAGGAGGCCTCCCTCCGACCCCGTGAGTCGCTCGCGCCACCGGGAGATCCGCCCGCCACCCGAGGCCCGGTCCGAGCGACCGATCCAGAAGCTCCACAGGAAGAGGCCGACACCGATGACGAGCTGGATGCGGGCGGCCGTGGGGCCGTCGAGCAGGTCACCGGCCCCCTCGACGATCGCCGTCGCGCCGGCGACGAGAGCCAGCCCGAGCCCGAAGTAGAAGACCCCGACCGTCCCGAGGAAGACGAGGACCCGCCGGACCGGCGGTCGGCCGGGGGTGAGCAGGAGCCAGATCGGGATGAGCAGGGTGCCGAAGCTCGTGGAGTCGACGAGCGCCAGCACGGCGAGGGAGACGGCGAGGGTGGTGGTCACGCCGACACCCTCACATCCAGGTAGATGGACCGTCATCGGGCCTTGGGCGGAGGTGCTGGGAGGGTGACCTCCTCCCTTCGGATGAGCCCGCGGCTGGCCAGCTGTGCTGGGATGGCACCGTGAGGACGGTGCGCGAGCTGTGGCGGCAGGAGGTCCTGGGCACCCCGCGCCGCCGCGTCATCGGGGAGGCGGTCGCGACCTGGCTCGTCGGCCTCGCGCTCCTCGCCCTGGGGGTCGTGGGCACCTTCGGGCCGGGCCCGGCGACGCCCGACCGCTGGCCCTTCGTCCTCACCCTCAGTGCGCTCTGCCTGCTCCTGCTCGCGAAGCGGGAGCGTCCCGGGCTCGCCCTCTCAGTCGGCGTCGTCCCGCTCGTCGTCGACATCGCCCTGGGCGGCAGCATCGGCGTGGTCATCGCCTTCTTCGACCTCGTCTACTGCGTCGCGCTCTGGGGACGTAGGGAGGTGCTCCGCCGGGTCGAGGCGCTCGTCGCGGTGGCTGTCTTCGCCTCTGCCGCAGTCCCCTTCGTCCTCCTGGGCACCGTCCGGGAGGCGGTCCTCGGGGCGGTCGTCACCTTCAGCCTGCTCGCGACCCCCCTGTGGTGGGGGCGCTCCGTGCGCAGCCAGGCGGAGCTCGCCGCCGTGGCCGATGCCCGGGCCGAAGACCTCCGCCGGATCGCCGAGCTGCGCGAGGGCGAGGTGCTCCAGGCCGAGCGGACTCGGATGGCCGCCGAGCTCCACGACGCCCTCGCCGGCAACCTCGCCGCGATCGGCATCCACGCCGAGGCCGCCCTCTCGCTCCCGGAGGCCGCGTCCTCCCCCTCGGGGCGGAGCCTCACCGCGATCCGGGAGGCGAGCGTCTCGGCCTCGGACGAGCTGCGCGCCATGGTCCGTCTCCTGCGGTCCGGGGACGACGAGCGCACGGCACCGGCCCGCCTGGCGGATGTCGAGGGGCTCGTCGCCCTCGCCCGCCAGCACGGGCACACCGTCGACCTCGACCGCCCGGACCCGTGGCCGGCCCTGCCGGCGAGCATCGACCACGCCGCGCACCGGATCGTCCAGGAGTCGCTGACGAATGCCACCAAGCACGCCCCCGGGGCCCGCGTCGCCGTGACCATCGCGATGGCGGACGAGGTGCTCACCGTGCGGGTCGCGAGCACCCTGCCCGCGGTCGGCGCGAGGACCGCACGAGGCGAAGGGCTGGGGGTGCCCGGCATGCGGGAGCGAGCCGAGTCCCTCGGCGGGCGATTCAGCGCCGGACCAACCGGAGGCGTCTGGGTCGTGTCCGCCTCGCTACCGTTGGCCCCGGACGAAGGGAGCCCCCCGTGACCGTGCGCGTCCTGCTGGCGGATGACCACGCCGCCATCCGCTCCGGCCTGCGCCTCATGCTCGAGCAGGCGGAGGACGTCGTCGTCATCGGCGAGGCCGCCGACGGCGCCGCGGCCGTGGCCAACGCCGGGGCGCTCCACCCCGACGTCGTGCTCATGGACATCCGGATGCCCGGGACCGACGGCATCGAGGCCACCCGGAGGATCACCGAGGCGGGTCACGCCGACGTCCTCGTCCTCACGACCTTCGACCTCGACGAGTACGTCTTCGGGGCGCTGCGCGCCGGGGCCGCGGGCTTCCTCCTCAAGACCGTCGACTCCCCGACCCTCGTCGACGCCGTGCGGCGAGTCGCGGCCGGTGAGGGAGTCGTCTCCCCCGAGGTGACCCGCCAGCTGCTCACCGAGTTCGCCTCGGCGCCGCCTCCGACGCAGGCCACCCCACCCCTCGTCCTCGACGAGCTCACCCCGCGCGAGCACGAGGTCCTCGTCGGTCTGGGCCGGGGTTGGTCCAATGCCGACCTCGCCGGGCGGATGCACATCTCCGAGGCCACGGTGAAGTCCCACGTCTCCCACGTGCTCGCCAAGCTCGGCTGCTCCTCACGGATGCAGGCGGCCGTCCTCGCCCGCGAGGCCGGGCTGGTGTGACGCCCCCTTCGCCGTGCGCGGACGTGCGAAGGGGGCCGGTCAGGTGACCGGCCCCCTTCGCTCCTCAGCGGACGGAGGTCACATCGTGCGGTGGGTCACCGCGTTGTAGGCGTTGACGATCCCGTCGCCGTAGAAGCCGTTGAAGCCCGGCTTCGAGACGCAGGTCGCCGTGTACTCCTCGGACCGCCCCTCGTCGAGGTAGTCCTGGGTGCCACCCGCGGGGCACGGGGTGTCCACCGCGGACTTGAGGAGGACCTGCTTGACCGCGCGGGAGTCCATGCCGAAGCTCGATCCGCTGGCCTTGCCCTGCTTGCTGACGATGAGCGCCGCGACACCCGCCGCGTGCGGTGAGGCCATCGACGTGCCCTGCAGGTACTGGAAGTAGCCGCACTTCGTGGCTCCCGGAGCGCTCGCCTTGTCGGCGCACTCCTTGATGACCCCGGCCTCCTTGCCGGCGGCCGTGATGTAGCCGTACCGGCTGACGAGGCCCTCCTCCTGGAGCGGCTTCAGCGGAGCCGTCGAGAGGATGAGGTTCTCGTTCGTCGAGTAGGAGTCGGTGCCGAATCCGTCGCGGAACCAGCCGCCGGGCGCCGAGACCTCGATCTCGTCACCGCGCAGGTCGGTGGACCAGTTCGAGTAGTCGGCCTTGGTCTTCGACGGGCCGACGGAGGAGACGCCGATGACGTGCGGGCCCTCGACGGGGAGGTCCAGGCAGGTCTCGTTGTCGATCGTCCGCTCGTGGGCGACGCCCTCCGGGAAGTTCGGGCTGGAGAGGTCGTTGCGGGGCTTGGCGAGGTCGTCGTGACCATTGCCGAGGGCTCCGACGAGGGTGACGTCCTTGCGGTGGGCGTAGTCGAGAGCCCGCTCCATCGCCTCGATCGTCATCTCCTGCTGGGCGGCCTGCTCCGGGTTGTCCTCCGGGGCACCACCGATGCAGTGGAAGGCGTACGGGTCGACGTAGAAGGACATGTTGACCACGTCGATGCCCGAATCGGCGGCATAGGTGAGCGCATTGGCCACCGGTCCGAGGAAGAAGTAGCCGCTGTCCTGACCGCCGCGGATGTTGACGAGGGAGACGTCGGAGGCGACCCCGGAGACTCCGTACCCATTGGCCGCAGCGGCGATCGAACCGGCGACGTGGGTCCCGTGACCGCCGTGGTCCACGGTGGCCGGGTCGACGCAACTGTCGTACTCGCAGTCGCCGTCGACCATGGGGATGTCGCGGACGAAGTTCTTCGACAGCTTGTGGTCGAAGTTGGGCGCGATGTCGGGGTGGCTGGCCTGGACGCCGGTGTCGAGGACGCCGACCTTGACCCGCTTATCACCCGAGGTGACCTTGCGGGCGCGGTCCACCTCGAGCATGTCGTGGGCCCACAGCTCCTCGTCGAGCGGGTCACCGCTCGCCTTCGCGCGGCCGGCACCGCCGGTCGCGGGGGCGCCGGAGGCCTTCTTCTTCGACGAGCTCTTCTGGTGCTCCTTGAGCACGTCCTCGTCCGGGGCCGCGCCCATGCGGACCGGGGAGCTCCCGATGGAGACCTCGGCGGCGGCCGTGTCGACGCCCGGGAGAGCGCGGGCCTTCTTGGCGAAGGAGGCGTCGTCGGAGTCGACGCTGATCATGCCGATGTCACGGTTGACGGACTCGACCGAGCCTCCTGCCTTCTTCACCCGCGAGACGACCTCGTCGATCGAGGCGCCCTTCTTCGTGAGGACGACGATCTTGCCCGATGGCGTCGTCTGCGCGGCCGGGGTCGCGGCTCGTTCGGTCGTGGCCTGCTGGACGCTGCTCCCGGCAACCGGTGCGGCGGAGGCCGAGATGGCCCCCGCGCTTCCCGTCGCGCCGAGGGCGACTGCTCCGAGCAGGGCCAGCATGCGGTGGTGTCGCATGGGTGATCCTCCCTGTGGCGTGGGCGGCCTCGTCGCCGCCGGGGCTCACCATATGACGCAGATCACAGGTCCGCTCGTCGAGATCTTTCAGCCCCGGCGGGGCCCGGCTCCCGTCACGCGGAGGATGTGGGCGAGGAGCCCGTCGAAGAGGGCGGCGACCTCACGGCCCCCGGCGTCCCGGAAGGCATGGATCGGGGCGTACGCCCCCTGCGCTCGCTGCAGCACCGCCCGCTCGGGGATCTGCTGCGGGAGGACGAGCGGACCGAAGAGGGAGGTCAGCTCCTCGACCCGGTAACGGTGCTCGCCTACCTGGGCACGGACCCGGTTGATGACGATGCCCAGCGGCTGCAGCTCCGGTCGCCGCTGGGTGCGCACGTCGTGGATCGCCCGCAGTGCCCGGTCGGCGGCCGCGATCGCGAAGACCCCCGGTTCGGTGACGACGAGCGCCCGGTCCGCGGCCGAGAGGCCGACCCGGGTCAGGCCGCCGAGGGAGGGCGGGCAGTCGATGAGGACGAGGTCGTGCTCGTCGGCGACCTTGTCGAGGACGGTGCGAAGGGAGGTCAGCCGCCGCGAGGAGAGGTCGGTCCGGTCGAGGACCGCCAGGTCGGGACCGCCGACCGTGACGTCGATCGGGGCGCCGCCCCCTTCGCTCCAGCCGCTGCGCAGGGTGCACGCCCGCAGGTGGCGCCGTCGAGGGTCGTCGATGACCGTGGCCAGGCTCGTCGGCACCTCACCGGAGGTGTCGAGACCGGCGGTGGTGTCGCCCTGGGGGTCGAGGTCCACGACGCGGGTCCGCAGCCCGGCGGCCCGGGCCGAGGCGGCCAGCCCCAGGGTCACCGAGGTCTTGCCCACGCCTCCCTTGAGGCTGCACACCGCGATGACGACCACGGGGTGATGATAAGCGGTGCGCCCCCTTCCGTCCGTGACAGAAGGGGGGGGCACGTGCTCACCGTCGGAGCCGACGGTCAGGTCGGGGTCACTTGAGCTCCTTGCTCGAGTAGCCGAGGACGCGGCGGGCGATGACGAGCAGCTGGATCTGCTGAGTTCCCTCGAAGATGTCGAGGATCTTGCTGTCGCGGGCCCACTTCTCGAGGAGCTCGGTCTCGGCGTAGCCCGTCGCACCGGCGAGCTCGACGCAGGCCAGGGAGACGTTGACGCAGGTGCGTCCGGCCTTCGCCTTGGCCATCGAGGCCTCCATCGAGTTGGGCTTGCCGTTGTCCGCCATCCACGCCGCACGCAGCGCGAGGAGGTAGGCGCCCTGGTAGTCCGCCTCGAGCTCGATGAGCTTCGCCGCGGCCGCGGACTGGACGTGCGCCGGGCGGTCCCAGTCGACCTCGACCCCGGCCTCCGCGAGGAGGCGGGTCGTCGTGTCGAGCGACGCGCGGGTCAGGCCGAGTGCCATCGCCGCGACGAGCGGACGGGTGTTGTCGAAGGTCTGCATCGCACCGCCGAAGCCGCCCTCGATCTTGATCTCGGGGTCGCCGAGGAGGTCCTCCGCGGGGACCCGGCAGTCGTCGAGGACGAAGGCCGCGGTGTCCGAGGCCCGGATGCCCAGCTTGTGCTCGAGACGGACGAGCTGGAGACCGGGGTTGTCGCGGCGCACGACGAAGGACTTGATGGCGGTCTTGCCCAGGCTGCGGTCCAGGGTCGCCCACACGACGACGAGCTCGGCGCGCTCACCGGCGGTGACGAAGATCTTCTCGCCGTTGAGGACGTACTCGTCGCCGTCCTTGACCGCGGTGGTGCGGATGGCGCCGGAGTCGGAGCCGACGTCGGGCTCGGTGATGGCCATGGCGGCCCACTTGCCGGCGTAACGCTCCTTCTGCTCGTCGCTCGCGACGGCCGCGATGGCCGCATTGCCCAGACCCTGGCGCGGGATGGACAGGGTCAGGCCCACGTCACCGCGGCAGGTCTCGAGGATGGAGAGGACGGAGGAGAGGTTGGAGCCGTTCTTGTTCGCGCGCTCCCCCTTCTTGCTCGACCGTCCGGAGCCGACGGCCGCGACATCCCCTTCCTCGGCCCCGTCGTCCTGGGCGCGGGTGGAGGAGGAGGCGCCGGCGCCCTGCGAGGCGCCACCGTCGGCCATGCCGTCGATGACGGCGGAGACCAGGTCCAGCTCGGCGGGGTACTCGTGCTCAGCGCGGTCGTACTTGCGCGAGATCGGCCAGAAGACCTCTTCGGCCATGCCGCGGGCCTGGGCCACGAGCGGGCGGAACTTCTTCGGAACCTCGAGATCGATCATCGTCGTGTCCTTCGTGTCAAAAGTCTGGTGCGGATGTGGGGGCGCCGGCTCAGACGAGCAGCGTGCCCTCGAGGACTCCGGCGCCCCGCAGGTCGCGGTACCAGCGCTCGTTGTCGAACTCCTTGACGAAGCCGTGGCCGCCGAGCAGCTGGACGCCGCTCGACCCGATCCACGTGGCGTGCCGCGAGACGAGGCTGCGGGCCTGGGCGATCTCGGCGGAGGCGTCCTCGCCGCGGTCGAGCCGAGAGGCGGCCTTCCACACGACGAGGCGCAGGCTCGCGAGCTCGACGGCGATGTCGGCGACGGTGAAGGCGACGGTCTGGCGGTAGCCGATGGGCTCGCCGAAGGCCTTGCGCTCCTTGACGTACTCGCTCACGTGGTCGAGGACGGCCTGGGAGGTGCCGACGGCGGCAGCGGCCCACGCGAGCCGGGACCGGCGGACGGCGTCGGCGTGGTCCTCGACCGTGCCGAGGAGGTCGCTCGCCGAGACGCGGACTCCCTCGAGGTGGAGGCGGGCGGTCTTCGCGGCGCGAACACCCATGGCCGGGTCGTCCTCGGTCTTGAGGCCCTCGAGGCCCGCCTTGACGAGGACGAGGCGCGACTCGCCGTCGATGGCGGCGGAGACGATGAAGAGCTCGGCCTTCTCGGCGCCGGGGACGATGGCCTTGACGCCGTTGAGGACGATCTCGTCGCCCTCGCGCGCGCCGGTGGTCCGGAGGGCGAAGGGGTCGAAGAGCACCTGCGGCTCCTGGAGGGCGAGTGCCGCGACGGGCGGGTTCTCGCCGGCGAACTCGGCGAGGTAGGTCGCCTGCTGGTCGGCGTCGCCGTAGGAGGCCAGCGCGGTGGCGACGGCGGCCGGGGCCATGATCGAGGTAGCGATGCCCATGTCACCACGGGCGAGCTCCTCGAGGACGAGCGAGGCGGTGACCGCTGAGCGCTCCTCGGCGATGCCGTCGAGCTCGGCGGGGACACCGATGAGGTGCAGGCCCATGTCGGCGGCGGCGGAGGTCACGGCCTCCGGGACGGCACGCTCTGCGTCGGCACCGGCGGCCGCGGGGCGGATGACCTCCTCGGCGAGCTCGCGGGCGACGCCCTGGATCATCTGCTGGTCCTCACTGGGCGTGAGGTCGAACTGCTGCTTCGGCTTGGCGGTCGCGGGGCGAGCCGGTCCGCCGGAGGCCTTCTTCTTCGCGAAGGCGCGACCGGCGGCCGTCTGGGCCTTGAAGCCGGTGACCGCGCCCTTGTACAGGTACCGCTCGACGCGAGCGCGCACCTCCTTGTCCTTGAGACCGGGCAGCCCCCCGGCCTTGGCGATGAGACGCAGGCCGATGCGCTGACCCTTGTCCGCCAAGGACATCGTTTCGTTGGAAGCCATGAGGACGACCTTTCGCGGTGTGCGGTGAACCGAAAGTGCTCGGTACCGACAGTACCCGCTACAGCGCGTACCGGTAAACTGGGAAGTCACTACGGCTGGTCGTGATCTGACACACAAGGCCCGCGACCGATGCGTGCGTCAGATCACGCGCCGCTGCTGGGCGCCCACCCTCTCTTCCCCCTTCGCTGAGCGGTAACCTGCCCGCAACCGGGAGAACCCGAGAGGGACCGCCCGCCCACCAGAGCACGTGAGAGGGAAACAGAGCATGGTCGACGTCGACGCCGCGCTGGACGCGTCAGGTCTCACCAACGAGGCCGTCCGCGAGTACGTGAAGCACTGGGCGCAGATCACCCAGCCGGACCGGATCGAGGTCGTCGGCGCCGACGACGACGATCGACTCATCCAGGAGTGCCTGGAGGCCGGCGAGCTCCTGCCGGCCGGCGAGGGGCGCTACTACTCCCGCTCCTACTCCAAGGACACCGCCCGCTCCGAGGAGCGGACGATCGTCGCGACGAACGACGAGAAGGACAAGGGCGTCTACAACAACTGGCGCCCCGCCACGGAGATGAAGGAGAAGCTGACCGAGCTCATGCGCGGCCAGTCGAAGGGCAAGACGATGTACGTCCTGCCCTACCTCATGTCCCCCAAGGGCAACGAGCTCGCCCAGTGGGCGGCCGGCGTCGAGCTCACCGACAGCCGCCCCGTGGTCCTCCACATGATCCGCATGTCGCGCGTCGGCGTCGAGCACGTCAACGACCTGCCGGTCCAGGAGGACTTCGTCCGCGCCGTCCACGTCACCGGCGACCTCGAGAACCTCGGCCAGGGGACGCCCGACGACAAGCGCTACTTCGTCACGGTCGCCGACGAGCGCACGATCCTCCACTTCGGCTCCTCCTACGGCGGCAATGCCCTCCTCGGCAAGATCGCCCACGGTCTGCGCCAGGGCGCCTACGACGGCTGGGACACGAAGAAGTTCCTCGCCGAGCAGTACATGCTCATCGGCATTACCGACAAGGAGACCGGCAAGCGGTACCACATCACCGGTGGTTTCCCGAGCGCCTCGGGCAAGACCAACCTCGCGATGATGCTGCCGCCGGACGCCATGGGCGACCGCTACCAGGTGGACTTCTACGGCGACGACATCGCCTGGCTGTGGGTCGACGAGAAGACCGGCAAGCTCATGGGGATGAACCCCGAGTTCGGCGTCTTCGGCGTCGCCAAGGACACGAACGAGTCGACGAACCCAACCGCCCTGCACTCCACGGACCCGGGCACGAAGGTCATCTTCACCAATGTCGCCTACAACCCGAAGACCGAGGAGGTCTGGTGGGAGGGCCGCACCCCGGAGAAGCCGACCGACGACGGCTGGCTGGACTGGAAGGGTGAGCCGATCGCGGACCGCGAGCCCGGCGACGACTCCCCGTGGGCGCACCCGAACAGCCGCTTCACGACGACCCTGGGCAATGTCCCCAACGCCGCCGCGGACTTCGACGAGGCGGCCGGCGTCCCGATCGACGCGATCATCTTCGGCGGCCGCACCCGCGACCGCGAGCCGCTGATCCGCGCGATCACCGACCTGGCCGAGGGTGTCTACGACGGCCTGACCCTGGGCGCGGAGGCGACCTTCGCCGCCGAGGGCGTCGAGGGCCAGCTGCGCTACGACCCCATGTCCAACCGCCCCTTCATGGCCTACGGCGAGGGCGACTACGCGCGCCACTACCTCGACATCGTGGGCGCCGCGAAGGACAAGCCGCTCTTCGCGCACGTCAACTGGTTCCAGCGGGACCCGGAGGACGGTCACTACGTGTGGCCCGGCTTCCGGGAGAACCTCCGCCCGCTCCTGTGGCTCATGCGCCTCAAGGACGGCGAGGTCACCGGGCGCCAGACCCCCGTCGGGATCCTCCCGACCGAGGAGGAGCTCGACCTCGAGGGTCTGGACCTGCCGCGCGAGGACCTCGACCGGATCCTCTCCATCGACGTGCCGCGCTGGCAGCAGGAGATGGGCTTCCGCGAGGAGCACCTCAAGCAGTTCGACCGCCTCCCCGAGGAGATCTGGGAGGCCCACCGCCGGGTCGCCCAGAACCTGGAGGCCGAGCAGGGCTGATCCACGCCTGACCGCACGAGGCCCCGCTCCCTGACGAAGGGGGGCGGGGCCTCGTCGTGCTCGGCGGGCGTGCATCCCCTCCGGGACACGAGTCAGGCCCCGGTCGCTCTCGCGATCCGGGGCCTGTCCGTCTGTCTCAACACAGAGCGCGCCCGTAGGGATTCGAACCCCAAACCTTCTGATCCGTAGTCAGATGCTCTATCCGTTGAGCTACGGGCGCCCATTGCCGCAGTGCGGCAACAGAGAAGGACTGTACCTGCTCCTGCCCCG
>DXAR01000026.1 GCA_019116945.1 Candidatus Janibacter merdipullorum
CGCACCGGGGTGGACATCTACCCGCTCGACCACGGGGTGCCGCTCGAGGAGGTGCGGACCTTCGAGAAGTTCCTCGGCGGGTCGGCCACCAACGTCGCCGTCGCGGCCGCGAGGCACGGGCGTGCCGCCGCGCTCATCACGAAGACCGGCGCGGACGCCTTCGGCCGTTATGTCCGGGCTGAGGCCGAGCGCCTCGGTGTGGCGGGCGATTTCATCACCCCCATCGAGGGGGACGGGCCGCCGACGCCGGTGACCTTCTGCGAGGTGCACCCCCCGGACGACTTCCCGCTGTACTTCTACCGGTACCCGACCGCGCCCGACCTCATGCTCGCCGATGCCGACCTCCCGCTCGAGACGATCCGCTCGGCGCGCGTCTTCTGGACCACGGTGACCGGGCTCTGCCAGGAGCCCTCGCGGGCGGCGCACCACACCGCCTTCGCCACCCGCGACCGGGCCCGCCACACCGTCCTCGACCTCGACTACCGGCCGATGTTCTGGGCCGACCCGAGCGAGGCGTCGACGGAGGTCGGGCGGGCCCTCGAGCACGTGACGATCGCCGTCGGCAACCGCGAGGAGTGCGAGGTCGCCGTCGGGGAGACCGATCCGCACCGCGCGGCGGATGCCCTCCTCGAGCGGGGCCTCGAGCTGGCCGTCGTCAAGCAGGGCCCGAAGGGGGTGCTCGCCGCCACCGCGGACGAACGGGTCGAGGTCCCGCCCTTCCCTGTCGACGTCGTCAACGGCCTCGGTGCCGGGGACGCCTTCGGCGGTGCGCTCGTCCACGGGCTCCTCGAGGGGTGGGACCTGCGCCGGGTCCTCGAGTTCGCCAATGTCGCAGGGGCGCTCGTCGCCGCGCGGCTCGAGTGCAGCACGGCCATGCCGACGACGGCCGAGGTCGAGGCCGCCGTGGCGCAGGGGGTCACGGCATGAGCACGATGAACCACGCCACGATGGTCCCCGTGGACATCGCCCAGCTGACGGGGATCCGCGCCGCCGACCCCGGTGCCATCGCGCGCGGCTGGGCGCAGCGCTCCCGCCGACCGCTGCTCGCCGACGACGGGCGGATGCTCCTCGTCGCCGCGGACCACCCGGCGCGGGGGGCCCTCGGCGTGCGCGGCGACGCCCTGGCCATGGGCTCGCGCTCGGGCCTCCTCGAGCGCCTGGCCACCGCGCTCTCCCAGCCCGGTGTCGACGGGGTGCTGGGCACGCCGGACGTCCTCGACGACCTGCTGCTCATGGGCGCCCTCGAGGACAAGGTCGTCATCGGGTCGATGAACCGGGGCGGCCTGCAGGGCGCGTCCTTCGAGCTGGACGACCGCTTCACCGGGCACACGGCTGCCGAGATCGTCGCCCGTGGCATCGACGGCGGCAAGATGCTCACCCGCATCGACCTCGACGACCCGGCCACCGTGGCCACCCTCGAGGCGAGCGCCCGCGCCGTCACCGAGCTCGCCGCGCACGAGACGATGGCGATGGTCGAGCCCTTCTGGTCCACCCGCCGCGACGGCAAGGTCGTCAACCTCCTCGATCCCGACTCGACGATCCGCTCGATCGCCGTCGCCTCCGGGCTCGGCGCGACGAGCGCTCACACCTGGCTCAAGCTGCCCGTCGTCGACGACCTCGCGCGGGTCATGGACGCGACGACGCTGCCGACGCTTCTCCTCGGCGGTGATCCCCAGGGTGACCCCCACGAGACCTACGCTTCCTGGGAGTCCTCCCTTCGCCTGCCGCAGGTCCGCGGTCTCGTCGTCGGGCGGGCCCTCCTCTACCCGCCGGATGGTGATGTCGCCGCAGCGGTGGACATCGCCTCGGCCCTCGTCCACGGAGGTGACCGATGAACCACACCCCGCGCACCGGCGCCGACAACGAGCGCTGGTTCCACCCCTTCGCGCCGAAGGGAGGGGACTGGGCCGTCGAGATCACCGACACCGTCGAGGGCTGGCAGCACACCTCGCTGCGGGTCGCCGTCCTCGAGCCCGGCACCGTGCTCGGCCACACCCTGCGCGGTGAGGAGGCCGTCGTGGTGCCCCTCGTCGGCGGGTGCCGCGTCGAGGTCGACGGGACCGTGCACGAGCTCACCGGGCGCAGCAGCGTCTTCACCGGACCGAGCGACACCCTCTACGTCCCCGCCGGCCGCGAGCTGACGCTCACCCCCACCGGAGAGGGGACGGTGCGGATCGCGGTCTGCGGCGCCCGCGTCGAGGACGGCGGCGGAGGTGGCCGCGAGGTCACGCTCGTCCCCGCCGACGCCGTGCCCGTCGAGCACCGAGGCGGCGGCGTGTGCAGCCGTGAGGTCCGCGGATTCGGCATGCCGGGCACGCTGCCCGGGGCGGAGCAGATCCTCGCCTGCGAGGTCATCACGCCCGCAGGTGGCTGGAGCTCCTACCCCCCGCACAAGCACGACACCCACCGCCCCGGTGAGGAGAGCGAGCTCGAGGAGATCTACTACTTCGAGACCCAGTCCGTCGGCGACGCCGACGCGGGCAGGGCGCCGCTGACCCGAGGGGCAGACCGCGACGACGGCCGGCAGCCCGTCGGCTATCAGCAGGTCTACGGCGCCGACGGCCGCGACATCGACGTCCTCGTCGAGGTGGCCACGGGTGACACCGTCCTCGTGCCCCACGGCTGGCACGGCCCGGCGATGGCCGCGCCCGACGCCGACCTGTACTACCTCAACGTCATGGCCGGGCCCGGTCCCGAGCGGGTCTGGCTCATCTGCGACGACCCGGCCCACGCCGGGGTGCGAGAGACGTGGGAGGGGGCGCGATGAGCACGGTGCGGCTGACGGTCGGGCAGGCCGTCGTGCGTTTCCTCGGCCAGCAGTGGAGCGAGCGGGACGGGGAGCGGCAGCGGCTCTTCGCCGGGGTGCTCGGGATCTTCGGTCACGGCAATGTCGCCGGGGTCGGCCAGGCCCTCCTCCAGGCCGAGCTCGCCGCCGACGAAGGGAGCACCCACCTGCCCTACGTCCTCGCCCGCAACGAGCAGGCGATGGTGCACACCGCCGTCGCCTACGCGAAGCAGCGCGACCGCCTGCAGACCTGGGCCTGCACGGCCTCGGTGGGACCGGGCAGCACGAACATGCTCACCGGCGCAGCCCTTGCGACGATCAACCGACTGCCCGTGCTGCTCCTGCCGAGCTCGGTCTTCGCCACCCGCGCGGCCGGGCCCCTCCTCCAGGAGCTGGAGCAGCCCCACGGCGGCGACCTCACCGTCAACGACGCCTTCCGTCCGCTCTCGCGCTTCTACGACGAGGTCCGCCGGCCCGAGCAGCTGCCGAGCATCCTCCTCGCCGCGATGCGGGTGCTCACCGACCCCGCGGAGACGGGGGCCGTGACCATCTCCCTGCCGCAGGACGTCCAGGCCGAGGCCTTCGACTGGCCGGAGGAGCTCTTCGCGGAGCGGGTCTGGCACGTCGCCCGGCCGCCGGCCGAGCCGGCACGCATCGCAGCCGCCGCCGAGATCATCCGGTCCGCACGACGCCCGCTCGTCGTCGCCGGAGGCGGGGTCCACTACTCCGGGGCGGAGGACGCCCTCGCCGCCTTCTGCACCGCGACGGGCATCCCCGTCGGCGAGACCCAGGCCGGCAAGGGCTCCCTCCTCCACGGTCACCCGCAGCTCATGGGAGCCATCGGCTCGACCGGGACGACTGCGGCCAATGCCCTTGCGGCAGAGGCGGATGTCGTCATCGGGGTCGGCACCCGGTACCAGGACTTCACCACGGCGTCGCGGACGGCCTTCGCCGCCGACGGGGTGCGCTTCGTCAACCTCAACATCACCCCCTTCGACGCGGTGAAGCACTCCGGCCTCACCGTCGTCGGTGATGCCCGTGAGGCCCTCACCGCCCTGACGGAGGCTCTCGACGGCTGGTCCGTCGACGAGGACCACCGCGAGGAGCAGGCCCGGCTCTGGGCGGACTGGGACGCACTGGTCGAGGCGGCCCACCACCCTTCGCCCGAGGTCACCGACGCGCTCGCCGAGGGCTTGCTCACCCAGGGCACCGTCCTCGGGCTCGTCAACGAGCTGAGCGACCCCCGCGACGTCGTGCTCTGCGCCGCCGGGTCGATGCCCGGCGACCTGCACAAGACGTGGCGGGTACGGGACCGGCGGGCCTACCACGTCGAGTACGGGTACTCCTGCATGGGCTACGAGGTGCCGGCCTCGATCGGCATCCGCTGGGCGGACCCCACGCGAGAGGTCTTCGCGATGGTCGGCGACGGCGGCTACCTCATGATGCCGACCGAGCTCGTCACCGCCGTCCAGGAGCGGACCAAGGTCATCATCGTCCTCGTGCAGAACCACGGCTTCCACTCGATCGGCTCGCTCTCCGAGTCGCTCGGGTCGCAGCGCTACGGCACCGCCTACCGCGCTCGTGACGCAGCGAGCGGACGCCTCGACGGTGGGGTGCTCCCGGTCGACCTCGCCGCGAACGCCCGCTCCCTGGGCTGCCACGTCATCGAGGTCCACGACCGGCCGGGACTCGAGGCGGCCATCCGCGAGGCCCGCGAGGCGCCTGCCGACGGAGGTCCGGTCGTCATCCACGTCGAGACCGACCCGCTCGTCCACGCTCCCGACTCCGCGTCCTGGTGGGACGTGCCGGTGAGCGAGGTCAGCGAGCTCGAGAGCACGAGGGAGGCACATGAGGAGTACACGCGACACAAGGCCGGGCAACGCGGCCACCTGACACCGACCGAGACACCGAAGGGCCACACTCACGACTGACCACCGGCTCCCACCCGGGCGCCGCCACCTCGTTTCCACCGCACCGTCGCGGTGGCTGGAGAAGAAAGCAGATTCCCATGTCACGTTTCACCCGCGCCAGCGCCGTCGCGACCTCGGCCGTCGCCGCCCTCGCCCTCGCCGCCTGCTCCTCGTCAGGCGGCAAGGAGGAGACGAGCGGTGGCGGAGGTGGCGGCGCCGGGGGCGTCGACACCCCCGAGATGACCGTCTCCTTCATCACCCACGCCGAGCCCGGAGACACCTTCTGGGACCAGGTGCGTGCCGGTGCCGAGGACGCGGCGAAGAAGAACAACGTCAAGCTCGAGTACACCGCCAACCCCGAGGGCGCCCAGCAGGCCAACCTCGTGCAGCAGGCCGTCGACAAGAAGGTCGACGGCATCGCGGTCACCCTCGCCAAGCCCGAGGCGATGAAGGGCAATGTCGAGAAGGCCGTCGACGGGGACATCCCCGTCGTCGCGCTCAACGCCGGCATGGACGCCTGGAAGGACATGGGTGCCCTGTCCTTCTTCGGGCAGGACGACGAGCTCGCCGGAGAGGCCGCCGGTGAGCGGCTCACCGAGGAGAAGGCGGGCAAGACCCTCTGCGTCATCCAGGAGCAGGGCCACGTCGGGCTCGAGGGCCGCTGCAAGGGGGTCGCCAAGACCTTCGACAAGTCCGAGAAGATCTACGTCAAGGGCACCGACACCGCCAACGTCCAGTCGACGATCACGGCGAAGCTCCAGGACGACAAGGAGATCACCCACGTCCTCACGCTGGGAGCCCCCTTCGCCCTCATCGCACAGAAGTCGGTCAATGAGGCCGGCAGCGACGCCGAGGTCGCCACCTTCGACCTCAACGACGAGGCGCTCCAGCAGATCAAGGACGGCAACATCATCTGGGCCGTCGACCAGCAGCCCTACGTCCAGGGCTACCAGGCCGTCGACAGTCTCTGGCTGCGCGTCAACAAGGGCGCCTCCGTCGGCGGTGGCGAGCCGAGCTACACCGGACCCGCCTTCGTCGACGAGAAGAACGTCGACCAGCTCCTCGAGGACTGATCACGGATGACCACCACTGCCGCACCAGCCGCCGAGGCCGATGATCGGGTCGCGACGAAGGGGAGGATGGGGATCCTCTTCTCGCGCCCCGAGGTCGGCGCGCTCATCGGGGCGCTCGCCGTGGCCGTGCTCTTCATCGCGGTCGCCCCGTCCTTCCGCAGCCTCGGCAACACCGGCACGATCCTCTACGAGGCCTCGGCGATCGGTGTCATGGCCGTCGGGGTCTCCCTCCTCATGGTCGGTGGCGAGTTCGACCTCTCCACCGGTGTCGCCGCCACGGCGTCGGGGATCTGCGCGGCGCTCACCGCGTGGAACTTCGGGCTCAACGTGTGGGTCGGGGTCCTCGCGGCCCTCGTTTTCTCGCTCGCGGTGGGGGCCTTCAACGGCTGGCTGCTCATGCGGACGGGGCTGCCGAGCTTCCTCGTGACGCTCGGGACCTTCTTCGTCCTCCAGGGCGCCAACCTCGCCGTGACCCGCCTCGTCGGCGGGACCGTCTCGACCCCGACGATCTCGGACATGGACGGCTTCGAGTCGGCCCAGTCCGTCTTCGCCTGGAGCGTCAAGGTGGGTCCGGTGAGCATCAAGGCTCTCGTCGTCTACTGGGTCATCATGGTCGTCGTCGCGGCGCTCGTGCTGCAGCGCAGCCGGATCGGCAACTGGATCTTCGCCGTCGGTGGCGACGCCGCGGCGGCCCGTGCCGTCGGTGTCCCCGTCAAGGCGGTGAAGATCGGCCTCTTCATGACGGTCGGCTTCTGCGCCTGGATGCTCGGCATGCATCTGCTCTTCTCCTACCAGGTGATGCAGTCCGGTGAGGGCGTCGGCCAGGAGTTCATCTACATCATCGCCGCGGTCGTCGGTGGCTGCCTGCTCACCGGCGGCTACGGCTCGGTCGTCGGCGCGGCGCTCGGCGCGCTGATCTTCGGGATGACCCGCATGGGGATCAACTACGCGGGGTGGAATGTCGACTGGTTCTTCACCTTCCTCGGCGTGATGCTCCTCCTCGCGACGCTCGTGAACCTCTACGTGAAGAAGAAGGCGGATGCGCGATGACCCAGGAGACGCAGACCCAGCGACGACGTCCAGCGGACGTCGAGCCGCTCGTCGTCATGTCGGACGTCGGCAAGTCCTACGGCAATGTCCACGCCCTCCGAGGGGTGCACCTCGAGGTCTACCCGGGTGAGGTCACCTGCGTCCTCGGGGACAACGGTGCCGGCAAGTCGACCCTCATCAAGATCATGGCTGGCCTGCACGAGCACACCTCAGGGACCTTCGAGGTGGGTGGGGTCCAGCGCCAGCTGTCCTCGCCGCGCGCGGCGCAGGCTCTCGGGATCGCGACCGTCTACCAGGACCTCGCGCTCGCCCCGCTCATGTCCGTGTGGCGCAACTTCTTCATGGGCAACGAGATCCGCAAGGGCCTCTTCCTCGACGCGAAGCGCATGCGCGCCATCGCCGACGAGGAGCTGCAGAAGATGGGGATCCACATCGGGGACCTCGACCGACCGGTCGGAGGGCTCTCCGGTGGCCAGAAGCAGTGCATCGCCATCGCCCGCGCGATCTACTTCGGCGCCAAGGTCATCATCCTCGACGAGCCGACCGCCGCCCTCGGCGTGAAGCAGTCCGGGGTCGTCCTCAAGTACATCGCCAAGGCGCGTGACGCCGGCCTCGGCGTCGTCTTCATCACCCACAACCCGCACCACGCCTACCTCGTGGGCAACCACTTCGCCATCCTCAAGCTCGGGCGGCTCACCCTCGACGCGCACCGCGACGAGCTGACCCTCGACCAGCTCACCGGGGAGATGGCCGGCGGGCAGGAGCTCGACGAGCTCAAGCACGAGCTCGCCGACGTCGACCCCGGCAAGACCGTCGACCCGGACCACCCGGAGATCGAGCTGGCCGGCCCCGGCAAGCCGACGGTCACGGACGGGACGAAGGGGGAGGAGTGACCGTGATCCGGGTCGGCGTGGTCGGCGTCGGGGTCATGGGCGCCGACCACGTGCAACGGCTGGCGACGCGGATCGCCGGCGCCGAGCTCGTGGCGATCGCCGACCCGGACACCGTCCGGACCGAGGCGATCGTCGCCGACCTGGGCACGTATGGCTACCCGGGCGTGCAGGTCTTCGCGGACCCGCTCGAGCTCATCGCCGACGACGGGGTTGACGCGGTCATTCTCGCCTCGCCCGGAGGAGTCCACCGCGAGCAGCTCCTTGCCTGCCTCGACCACGGCAAGCCCGTCCTCTGCGAGAAGCCGCTCACCATGGACAGCGCGTCCTCGCTCGAGGTCGTCGAGGCCGAGCGGGCAGGTGGGCGGCCGCTCATCCAGGTGGGCTTCATGCGGCGCTTCGACCCGGAGTACGCACAGCTCAAGCGGCACCTCGACGCGGGCACGTGGGGTCGGACCCTGCTGCTGCACCAGACCCACCGCAACCTCGAGGTGCCCAACCCCGACTTCCGCTCCGAGATGATCGTCCGGGACAGCCTCGTGCACGAGGTCGACTGCGCCCGCTGGCTGCTCGGCGGGGAGGTCGCCTCGATCCAGGTCATCAGCCCGGCGCCGACGTCGCACGCCTCGGACGGGGTGGTCGACCCGCAGGTCTCGATCTTCCGGATGGCCTCGGGAGTGGTGGTGACCAACGAGGTCTTCGTCAACAGCCGGACGGGCTACGAGGTGCGGTGCGAGGCGGTTGCCGAGACCGGGAGCGCGATCATCGGTCGTCCCGGCGCCGGGATCTACACGACGAGCGCCGACGCCCACGGCGGTGACGGGTCGTGGGGCGGGCGGATCGTGCCCGACTACCGCGAGCGCTTCGCCCGGGCCTACGACCTCGAGGTGCAGGCCTGGGTCGACGCGTCCCGCCGCGGGGAGCTCGTCGGCCCGACGAGCTGGGACGGCTACGTCTCGACGCTCGTGTGCTCCGCCGGCATGGAGTCCCTGGCCAGCGGTGGCGATCCTGTCCCCGTCGCCCTGGATGCCGCACGAGCCTAGGCAGATGCGCGCGCACCGCGCACGTGCCCAGGCACATGCGCACCCCTTCGCTTGGTTGTTAATATGTCCTAACAAAGTCTCGTCGCAGGAGCTGCTCATGACCACGCCCACTCGCATCACCCACCTCGTCGGCCACGCCTCGTGGGAGGGGGAGGCCGCGCGGACGTCGGAGGTCTTCAACCCCGCCACGGGGGAGGTCACCGGCCACCTCGACCTGGCAAGCACCGAGCTCGTCGACGACGTCGTCGCCGGGGCCAAGACCGCTGCGGGGGAATGGGGTCGGACCTCGCTCGCCAAGCGGGTGCGGATCCTCTTCGCATTCCGCCAGCTGCTCGAGGAGCGGAAGGGAGAGATCGCGAAGGCGATCACCGCGGAGCACGGCAAGACGTATGACGACGCGGTCGCCGAGATCTCCCGCGGTCAGGAGGTCGTCGAGTTCGCCTGCGGGATCCCGCACCTGCAGAAGGGCGGGTTCTCCGAGAACGTCTCGACGAACATCGACGCCTACTCGATCCTCCAGCCGCTCGGCGTCGTCGGGATCATCTCGCCCTTCAACTTCCCGGCGATGGTGCCGTTGTGGTTCGTGCCCCTGGCCGTCGCCACCGGCAACGCCGTCGTCATCAAGCCGAGCGAGAAGGACCCGACCGCGGTCAACCTCATCGCCGACCTGTGGCGGGAGGCCGGCCTGCCCGAGGGCGTGATGAATGTCGTCCACGGCGACAAGGAGGCCGTCGACGCCCTGCTCGACAACCCCGATGTCAAGGCGATCTCCTTCGTCGGCTCGACCCCCATCGCCCGCTACGTGTACGAGCGCGGCGTCGCCAGCGGCAAGCGGGTCCAGGCCCTCGGCGGTGCGAAGAACCACATGCTCGTCCTCCCCGACGCCGACCTCGACCTCGCCGCCGACGCCGCGGTCTCGGCCGGGTACGGAGCTGCGGGCGAGCGGTGCATGGCGATCTCCATCGTCCTCGCCACCGAGTCGATCGCCGACGAGCTCGTCGCCAAGATCGTCGAGCGGACGAAGACGCTCCGCACCGGTGACGGGATGGGCGAGTCCGACATGGGACCGCTCGTCACCCGGGCCCACTTGGACAAGGTCACCGGCTATGTCGAGGAGGGCGTCGCCGCGGGCGCCGAGCTCGTCATCGACGGGCGCGAGGGCGCGGACGAGCTCGGCAGCGGGTTCTTCCTCCAGCCGACGCTCTTCGACAAGGTCACGCCGGACATGTCGATCTACGCCGACGAGATCTTCGGCCCGGTGCTCTCGGTCGTCCGCGTGCCCTCCTACGACGAGGGGCTGCAGCTCATCAACGACAACCCCTACGGCAACGGCACGACGATCTTCACCAATGATGGCGGTGCGGCGCGGCGCTTCCAGACCGAGGTCGAGGTGGGCATGGTCGGCATCAACGTGCCCATCCCCACGCCGATGTCGTACTACTCCTTCGGCGGGTGGAAGAACAGCCTCTTCGGCGACACCCACGCCCACGGCATCGAGGGCGTGCACTTCTTCACCCGGACCAAGGCGGTCACCCAGCGCTGGCTCGACCCGAGCCACGGGGGGCTCAACCTCGGGTTCCCGCAGAACGACTGACGAAGGGATGGCTCCGGACGAAGGGAGTCAGCTGCGCCCGCCGAAGTCCTTCATCTCCCCGTGGCTCGCCGTGTCGTGCCCGACTTCGGCTTGATGTGCGCAGCAGACTCCCTTCGTCCTGCGCCTCCCCGGCCGGGCGGACCCTCGTCAGTCGATGTGCTCGTGCACGAAGGCGAGGACGTCGTCGAGGACCTCCTCGCGGTTGGTCTCGTTGAAGATCTCGTGGCGGGCGCCGGGGTAGGACTTCGTCGGTGCGCCGACAGGAGCGATCGCCTCCCAGCCTTCGCGGCTCGGGCCGATCGGGACGAGCTCGTCGTCCTCGCCGTGCAGCCAGATCGTCGGGACGGCGAGGCGACCCTCGTTGGTGATCGTCGCGAGCGTCGTGGCGAAGGCCCGGAGGGTCGGGCGCTGGAAGTCGCCGTGCCAGACGAGCTCGTCCTCCTCGTAGGCGCGACCGACGTCCTCCTCGCGGCTGAGCGTCGTGGGGTCGATCGGCGTCGAAGGGATCTCGTCGAGGTCGGCGAGCTCGGTCGGCGCCCACGAGCCGAGGACCGGCCCGGAGAGGACGGTTGCTGCGAGGGCGTCGGGGTGGCGCTGGGTGTAGCGGGCGGCGATCATCCCGCCCATCGAGTGCCCGATGAGCACGAGCGGGAGGTCGGGGTGCTCCTCACGGGCGCGCTCGACGAGCAGGTGGAGGTCGTCGACGACCCGCTCGAAGTCCTCGACGAGCGCCCGCTCGCCCTCGCTCCGGCCGTGCCCGACGTGGTCGTGGGCATAGACGACGGCGCCGTCGGAGGTGAGCCGGTCGGCCACCCACTGGTAGCGGCCGATGTGTTCGCCGTAGCCGTGGACGAGGACCGCCACCCAGGTCGGTGCGCCCGGAGGGCTCCACAGGGAGCCGATAAGCAGGCCGGCGTGGCCCTGGGTCTCGATGTCCTCGGGCGGGATGGAGCTCACGGGTCCTCCTGGGGTGACGTCGGTGTCCGTCCAAGTCTGTCAGCGCCCGTCGGCGAAGGGAGCCCCCGGGAACAATTCGCGCCGCCGGTCGTTGGACAGGGCCGCTGGACGACAGAGGGGAGCAGCGTGGCCGTACCGACGCCTGACCAGACCACGGACCGCAGGAGCGACGCCGCCGTCGCGGAGGAGCAGGAGGCGCTGGACGCAGCACACGACAGGAGGTGCGAGCTCGTGGCCGAGCTGACCCGCCGCACGGAGGCCAGCGCCGAGGAAAGGTCGGTGACGGCGGAGGCCCTCCGTCGCACTCGCGCTCGTGTCGTCGAGCTGGAGCAGGCGGATCGCGGCCTCGTCTTCGGCCGGCTCGACGCGACCGATGGCACCGTCCACCGGATCGGCCGGGTGGGGGTGCCCGCGAGCGCCGACGACGCCGATCCGCTCGTCATCGACTGGCGGGCCGAGGCGGCGCGCCCCTTCTACACCGCTACGGCGATCGAGCCGCAGGGGCAGGCGAGACGCCCGAGCCGCGCGGGCACAACGGGCTGTACGTCGCGCTCACCCGGTGCACCCAGGAGCTGGGCCAGGTGGAGATCGCGTGACCCGCCGGCACCGCTGTGCGAAGGTCGGGGCATGACCGACAGTGCAGCCAGCGACCCGGGCATCGTCGTCGTCGGCGCCGGCGAGTGCGGCACCCAGGCCGCGATGACCTTGCGGGACAAGGGGTTTGACGGCCCCATCACCCTCATCGGGAGCGAGGACGTGCACGCCTACGAGCGCCCACCGCTCTCCAAGGCATCGCTCGCCGAGGACGAGTCCGAGCTCGTCCACCCGTGGACGCCGGAGCAGCTCGAGGAGGCGGGGATCTCCCTTCGCCTGGGCGTGGAGGTCACGGGGATCGACCGGGAGCGGCGGGTCGTCGCGACCCGTGGCGGAGCCGTGCCCTACGACCGGCTGCTCCTCGCCCTCGGCTCCCGGGCCCGCCGCCTCGACCTTGACCACGTCCACTACCTGCGCACCCACAAAGATGCCGCGGCCCTGCGCGATGCCCTGCGCGAGGGCGGTCGTCTGCTCGTCATCGGCGCCGGGTTCATCGGGCTCGAGGTCGCGGCCGGCGCGCGCGAACGGGGCCTGGACGTCACCGTCGTCGAGGCCGCCGACCGCGCCCTCGCCCGGGCGGTACCCGAGGTCATCGCCGAGCGCGTCGTCGCCCTGCACGCCGACCACGGCGTGGCGATCCGGACCGGCACCACGGTCACCGCAGTGGCGGACGAAGGGAGCCACCTGAGGGCCACTCTCTCCACCGGGGAGGTCCTCGGGGCCGACGCGGTCGTCGCCGGCGTGGGGGCGGAGCCGGTCACCGAGATCGCTTCTGCCGCAGGCCTGCTCGTCGAGGACGGGATCGTCGTCGACGAGCTGCTGCGGACGAGCGACCCGCACGTGTGGGCCGCCGGCGACTGCGCCTCCTACCCCGACCCGCGCTCCGGTCAGCGAGTGCGGATCGAGTCCTGGCGCAGCGCGCACGACCAGGGGGCGAGCGCCGCGGCCGCGATGCTCGGGCAGGCCGAGCCGCATGCGGCGGTCGCGTGGTTCTGGTCCGACCAGTACGACCAGATGCTCCAGACGGCCGGTGTCCCCGGCGCGGGGGAGCGCGCGGTCCTGCGCACGCGCGAGGACGGGACCCTGCTCCACCTCGGCCTCACCACCGACGGGCAGGTGGTCGCCGCGAGCTCCCTGGGACGAGGGCCGGTGGTGGCCAAGGACATCCGGGTCGCCGAGCAGCTCATCGCGGCGGGCGCCTCGCCCGCGGTGAGCGACCTCGAGGACCCGGGGGTCCCCCTTCGCTCGCTGCTCACGACCGGGTGAGGGCGAGCCCGACCGCGACCACGGGTGGGGCGATACGAAGCGTCCGAAAAGGGCCCTGAGCTGTCGCGATCAGCCGCGCCCGGACGCCTCGCGGACCTCGTCGATGGTCACCGGACGGTGCTCGGCGGCGGACAGGGTCGCGGCCTCGGCCGTCCACGCCGTGCCCATCGCGTCGGCGACCGTGCACGGGTTGTCGATCTCGCCGGCGGCCACCCGGGTGAAGGCGCCGAGCTCGATGCGGAAGGCTTCCGCCAGCCGGTCCATGAAGAACTCGTGGGCGGGCCCAGCCGGCCACGTCGCCCCCGGGTGCGTGGAGCGCAGGGGAAGTCCCTCGTCGAGCCCCGCCGCCACCGCGTCCTGCACGCCGTGCACCTCGAGCCGCACGTCGTAGCCGCGGCCATTGGTCCGGGTGTTGGAGACGACGCCGATCGTCCCGTCGGAGAGCGTGAGCAGGGCTGAGGCAGTGGAGTGGTCGCCGTGGTCGGCATACATGTCCGTCGGGGCGTCGGGGTCGACCGAGCCGAGTGCGTAGACCTCGACGACCTCCTGGCCGGTGACCCACCGCACGGCGTCGAAGTCGTGCACGGAGCAGTCCCGGAAGACCCCGCCACTCACGGCGAGGTAGGCCGCCGGCGGCGGAGCCGGGTCGAGGGTCGTCGACCGGACCGTCGTCACCCGGCCGAGCTCGCCGGTGCGCACGGCCTCGCGCGCCGCGACGAAGGCGGGATCGAAGCGTCGCGGGTAGCCGATCTGGACCGGCACGTCGCTGCCGGCGACGACCTCCTCCACGGCCAGCGACTCGGCGATGCTCCCGGCGACCGGCTTCTCGCAGAAGGTCGGGATCCCCTGGGCCACGGCCGCCCGGATGAGGTCGGCATGGGCATTGGTGGCCGCCGCGATGATGACGCCGTCGACGCCCGAGCCGAGGAGGGCGGCGGGGTCGGCGACCGCCCGGGCCTTGCCGATCCGGCCGGTCACCGCTTCGACGGCGGCGGCGACCGGGTCGGTGACGACGAGCTCCTCGACGTGCTCCAGCCCCGCGAGCGTGTCGGCGTGGAAGGCGCCGATGCGCCCGAGGCCGATGAGTCCGATGCGCATGTCAGTCCTGTCCTCCGATGACCTGCTGGTCCCAGTCGATGACGGAGCCGGTGACGACCCCGCTGCGGTCCGAGAGCAGGAAGACGACCGCGTCCGCGATCTCGTCGACCTGCCCGAGCTTGCCCATGGGCAGGCGGGCATTGGCCTGCTCCACCCAGTCGTCACCCGCGCCGTGGAAGCGCCGCTGGGTCGCGTCCTCCCCGTCGGTCTCGGTCCACCCGATGTTGAGGGCGTTGACGCGGATCCGGTCGAAGCGGTGGGCGTGGGCGACATTCTTCGTCAGGCCGAGCAGGCCGGACTTCGCGGCGACGTAGGGGGCGAGGTAGGGCTGGCCGCCCTGGGCGCTGATGCTCGCGATGTTGACGATCGTGCCCGGGGCCGAGCGGCCGGTCATGTCCGCGAGCGCCGCCTGCATGGTGAAGAAGGGACCGCGCAGGTTGGTCGCGATGTGCCGGTCGAAGAGCTCGGGGTCGGTGTCGAGGACGGATCCGCGGTCGGTGAGCCCGGCGCAATTGACGAGGCAGTCGACGCGTCCGTGGCGCTCGATGGCCTGCGTGACAACGCCCTTCGCCTGATCGGGGTCGGCGACGTCGCCGGTGACGGCGCTGGCGGGAGGGCCGATCTCGTCCGCCAGCGCCTGCCCGGGCTCGGGGCGACGGCCGCTGACGACGACGGTGGCCCCTTCGCGGGCGGCGGCGCGGGCGATGCCGGCGCCGACACCGGAGGTGCCGCCGACGACGAGGACGACCTTGTCGGTGAGGAGCTGCTGCATGGGGGTCCTGTCTGCGGGGATCGAGGGGGGGTCAGCTCGTGCGGCGGGCAGCGGCCTGCCCGGTGAGGCGGGCGGACAGGTCCTCGGGAGAGGCACCCTCGGCGAGAGCCTGCCGGACGAGGTCCGCCTGGGTGGGCGGCGACATGCCGTCGACCGGCTGGTCGAGGTCGAGGTTCGTCGGGAAGGCGTAGCCCTCGGCGCTCGCGGCGACTGCGTGGTCGATGTCGTGCCCGGCGGCCTTGCGGGAGAGGAGGGTTGGGTAGATCGCGGCGACGATGCGGTGGCGGTCGACCGCCTCCATGGCCCGGCCGAAGGCCGACGAGATCTGCAGGAGGTTGGCCATCCGGCGCACGTCGCTCGTGGTGTTGGACCCGGCCGCGTGGAAGAGGGCCGGGTTGAAGAAGACGGCATCCCCCTTCGCCAGCGGCAGCTGCACGTGGTGCTCGGCGAAGTACTCCTGGAACTCGTCCAGCCAGTAGGCGAGGTAGCCGTGGGAGTACTTCTGCGAGTGGGGGAGGTAGAGGGTCGGTCCGGTCTCGACGGGCATGTCGCAGTGGGCGATCGCACCCTGCAGAGTGAGCACGGACGAGAGCGCGTGCACGTGGCGCGGGTAGCGCTCGGTCACCTCGGGGGTGGTGAAGCCGAGGTGGTAGTCGCGGTGCACGGTCTGGCCGACGCCGCCGGGGTTGACGACGTTGACCTGGCTCGTCACCTGGTAGCCGGGCCCGAGCCAGGCGCGCGCCGCGAGGGCGATGAGGTCGTCGGCGTAGTAGTCGACGAAGTCCTCGGGGTGGGCGACGGCGAGCTTCTCGAGGGCATTCCAGATCCGGTCGTTGACCCCGCCCTCGGCGAAGTGGTCCCCGACCTCCCCGCCCGCGGCCTTCTCCGCGGTGATGATCTCCTCGAAGGCGGCGGAGACGCGGTCGATGATCGCGTGGTCGACGGCTCCGGTCATGACGAAGATCCCCGGCCCGTCTGCGAGCACGCCGGCGAGCTCGGCCTCGACCGCCGCGGCGCCCCCTTCGGTCGAGGTCGCCTCTCGCAGAACCTCGGCCGCATACATCGGCACCTGTTGCTTCAGGCGGTCGGTGAAGGTGAGCTCCGGGTCGCGCTGGTCGGCGAGCAGCGCGACCAGGTCCTCCACGTGGCAGTCGGCCTGCCGGAGCCGGGCGAAGGGGGTGGACGTCGTCGTCATGGGTTCCAGCCTTCACTGCCCGGCCGCCCGAGTCGAGGTCGCCGGCACCTCAAAAAGACCTCAGGTTCACACCACGGAGAAGTCGGCCATCATCATCCGGTCCTCGTGCTCGAGGTTGTGGCAGTGGAGGACATAGCGCCCGCGGTAGCCCTCGATGGGGACGAGCACCTCTGCGCGGGAGGAGGGCCCGACATCGATCGTGTCCTTCCACGCCGGCGAGCCGTCCTGCTCGACCTGGAAGCCGACGAGGTGCGCGTGGACCGGGTGGTGGACGTCGGTCGTGAAGCGCCACCGCTCGACCGTGCCCAGGCGCGGCTTGGCGAGGTCGACCCCCGGCTCGTAGGGGCGGCCGTTGACGGCCCACATCGCGAGGGAGCGTCCCTGCGCGTCGCTGTGGGAGTGCCCGGACGAGTCCTGCGAGGTCCCGAGCGACAGCCGGAAGTCGCGCGTCGTCACCACCGAGTCCGGATCGATGCGCTCGATCGTCGAGAGCCGGTCTGGGACGCGGGAGTCGTCCTTGGCCCGGCGCGCGACGTCGAAGCGCATCACCTGACCCATCGCCCCCTCGTCGAGCCGGTTGACGAGCGTCAGCGTCGAGCCGACGGAGGAGGTGCCGAAGTCGACGACGACGTCGGCTCGCTCCGCGGGCGCGAGGGTGATGCTCCGGCGCCGGTGCGGTGCCGTGAGCACCCCGAGGTCGGTGCCGATCTGGGTGAGGTCGGCGTCCTTGCTGTCCTCTCCCTCGAGGGCGAGCTCGAGCCGACGAGCGTTGCAGGCGTTGAGGATTCGTAGCCGGTAGCGGGCGGCGTCGACATCCGTACGTGGCCACGGGGCGCCGTTGACGAGCATGACGTCGCCGAGCAGCCCGGCGTGGTAGCGGTACTCGATGACCCCTTCGGTCACGGGGTACTCGAGCTCCGCGTCCTCGCCGAAGGACCGGTCGGTGAGGACGAGGGTCAGCTCGCGCTCGGGCAGCCCGAGGTCCTCCTCGGCGGGATCCCGGAGGAGGAAGGCGCCGGCCATGCCTGCGTAGACATTCGGACCGGTGAGGTCCATCGCGTGGTCGTGGTACCAGAGCGTCGCCCCACGCTGCTCGAGCGGATAGCGGTAGACCCGTGACGACCCCGGCTCCACGAAGTCCGTCGGGTAGCCGTCGTGCTCGGGGGGCACGACGCCGCCGTGCAGGTGGTTGACGATCCGGCCGCTGTGGCTGTTGTTCACGGTCAGGGCGAGCGGCTCACCCTTCGTCGCCTCGATGGTCGGCCCGGGGAAGGCGCCGTCGTACCCGACGATCTCTGTCGTCCGCCCGGGCAGGATCTCGATCCCCTTGCGCCGCACCGTGACTGACGCCTTGCCGTTGCGTGGTCGAAGGATGTCCGGCTGCGGGAGGTCGACCTCGAAGGGCTCGGGGAGCGGCACCCGGCTCGCGAGTACTGCGCCGGTGGAGCCACCCGGTGCCGTGAGCGCCACACCGCAGGCCGCGAGGCCCACCCCGGAGACGACGCCACCCGAGAGGCCGAAGAGCTGGCGTCGCGTCAGTGCCACCGTGCCCCCTTGGTCCACGGCCAGATCGCCAGGCACAGCGCGAGGGCCACGAGGAGCACCCCGAGCGGGATGTGCACCACAAGCAGCCGCGTGTGCCCGACGGCGACCTGCGCGGTCGTGAGGATGCCGAGCGCGATGCTGCCGACGGCGACCCAGGGCGCGCGGGCGAGGACGGCGAGCGCGAGGCCGACCGCGGCGGTGAGCATCGTCGGCAGCACGAGCAGCCCACCGGTGATCGAGTGCAGGTCGAAGGCGGCCCAGCTCCCCTGGAGGAAGGACCCGATCGAGATCGGCTGCAGGACGAAGAGGGCTGCCTGCGGGATCGTCAGCAGGCGGAAGAGCCACAGGGTCGCGGTGCGCAGCGTCGACGGTGCGACGGAGGGCTGGAGGACGGGGGCGGTCATGTCATCGACGCTATGGATCCGGCACGGCCCGAACCATGGGCCAGACACCCGCGTCGGGGGTAGGGCTGCCCCCCGACGGAAAGCGGGGTTGACCCTCACGCGACGTGAGGCCGCACGGTATTTCCCATGACCGAGATCGCGCTGCCGTCGCACACTGGCCTCATGGAGGCGCTCACGGTGGGACAGGTGGCCGAGACCTTCGGCGTGACGGTGCGGACGCTGCACCACTACGACGAGGTCGGGCTGCTGCACCCGAGCGAGCGCACCCATGCGGGCTACCGGCTCTACACCCCGGACGACCTGCAGCGCCTGGGCACGATCGTCGTCTATCGCCGGCTGGACTTCCGGCTGGAGGAGATCGGCGAGCTGCTCGACGCGGACGACGTCGAGGTGGTCGACCACCTGCGACGGCAGCGCGATGCGGTCAGGACCAGGTTGGCGCAGATGACCGACCTGGTGGAATCCATCGATCGCGCACTGGAGGTAGCGATGAACGACCAGCCGGCCACGACCGAGGACCTCAAGGAGATCTTCGGGGAGGGTTACAACGAGGAGTACCAGGACGAGGCGGAGCGCCGCTGGGGCGACACGGACAAGTGGAAGCAGTCCCAGGAGCGCACCGCGCACTGGACCAAGGCCGACTGGGCACGGGTCAAGGAGGAGGTCGAGTCCTTCGAGGCCGACCTCGGTGCGGCGGTGCGCGCGGGTGAGCCGGTCGACGGCCCCGCGGCCGCGGAGATCGCCGAGCGGCACCGCGCGAGCATCGACCAGTACTACGACTGCGACCACGAGTTCCAGGTCTGCCTCGCGCAGATGTACCTCGCGGACCCGCGCTTCGCCGCGCACTACGAGGAGATCGAGCCCGGCACGGCGCAGTGGCTGCACGACGCGGTCGTCGCCAACGCTGCGCGTCACGGGGCGCAGGCCTGAGTCGTACACAAAGGGGCCTCCTGGTGCATTCGGTGGCAGATTCCGCCACGTCCTGCATCAGGAGGCCCCTTTGTGCACACGGGTCAGCTCACCCGACTCGCCGCCGAGGCGAAGCCCAGCCAGGTGTGGCGGTTGCCCGCCCAGCACCAGCCCACCTTGGGTGCGCCCATGCGCTCGCGCCCGTCGCGGCCGGTGCCGTTGCTGATCCAGATGGCGGGGGTGCGGGCGTCCAGGCCCGTGGCCTTCGGCTTGCGCGAGGCGATCGTCATGAAGCACCGGCCGCGCTCGAGCCGCTGGGGCTCCTGCAGCAGCCAGCTGATGCCCTCGCTCACCGTGAGCGGCACCCGCTGGCGCTCGCGGATGGCCGGCAGCGCCTCGTCGGGCGTCCAGTTCGCCATCTCGTCGCCGCGCTCGACCTCGGTGATCCAGTAGAGCGGCGCGTCGGGCACGGTCTCACCCTCGATCGGGACGAAGTCGGCGAGGTCGGTCAGGTCCGTCACGACGAACCCGGGCAGGTCCCCCTTCGTCAGCAGCGGGGCGAGGTCCGCCGCCGGCAGGAGCGAAGGGGAGACCACGAGCACGCAGTCGCCCTCCGGGGCGTCGGGGACGAGGTCGGCGAAGGCGGTGGCGGTGAGGCCGGCGAGGTCGTGGACCCCGAGGGCGATGAGGCGGGCGGTCTGGGTGGCAACGTCAGCAGTCATCGCGGGCGGAACGTGGCCGCGACGGAATTCCTTCCCTGGGTGGTGACAACGTACAACCGATCAGTTGTATGTTGGTCTCGTGACACCGACAGAAGAGAAGCGGGCGGACGCCTTCTTCCACGCCCTCGCCGACAGCACGCGACGCGACATCCTGCGCCGCGTCCTCGCCGGCGAGCACTCCGTGACAGCGCTGGCCGAGCACTACCCCATGAGCTTCGCCGCCGTGCAGAAGCACGTGGCGGTGCTCGAGCGGGCCGGCCTGATCACCAAGCGCCGCAGCGGTCGCGAGTCCCTGGCGAGTGGGGACGTGGAGGCCGTGCGCGCGGTCTCGACGATGCTCGCCGAGCTCGAGGCCGTCTGGCGGGGCCGGGTCGAGGGCATCGATGCCCTGCTGGCCCGGGACACCGACACCAGCAGCACCTGACACACCAAGGAGATCGACATGCCGCTCACCGACGTCACCACCGACACCGACAACCGCACCCTCGTCATGACCTGCGACTTCCCGGTCACGCCCGAGCGCCTCTGGCAGGTCTGGGCCGATCCGCGCCAGCTCGAGCAGTGGTGGGGGCCCGAGGGCTACCCGGCCACCGTCACCGAGCACGACCTCCGCCCCGGCGGGATCGTCAAGTACCACATGACCAGCCCCGAGGGGGAGACGTTCGGCGGCGGCTGGGAGGTCATCTCGGTCGACGAGCCGGGCCGCCTCGAGCTCAAGGACTTCTTCGCCGACGGCGACGGCAACCCCGTCGACAGCGCCCCGGAGTCGCGGATGATCGTCGAGATCACCGCGACCGACACCGGCGCGCGGATGGTCAACACCTCGACCTGGGAGTCCGCGGAGGACATGCAGAAGGTCCTCGACATGGGTGTCGTCGAGGGCTCCAGCTCCGCTGTCAGCCAGCTGGACGCGCTTCTCGCCGCCTGACGCGGGACCGCATCCTTCACCGAGCGTTCGCCCGGGGGCCCTGCACGGGTTGCCCCGGGCGAACGCGAGGTTGCTGGACTGCATGGGCCATACCACCCCATCGTCAAGGAGTCCCATGTCCAGCCCCCTCGACCGCCGCACCGTCCTCGGTGGCACGACCGGTGCCCTCGGCCTGCTCGTCGCCGGCAGCGCCGCCCCCTTCGCCTCCCATGCCTCGGCGGCCCATACCACCCGCCTCGCCGCCGGCTACGGCCCCCTTCGCCGCGCGGGTGAGCTGCTCGCCCTGCCGGAGGGCTTCAGCTACACCGTCCTCGCCGAGGCCGGCACGACGACCGTCGGTGGCTACGTGGTCGCGGGCAACCAGGACGCGATGGGCGCCTTCGCCCGCCCCGGCGGCGGCTCGACGATCGTGTGCAACCACGAGGTCGGCGGGTCCGACGAGGGCACCGTCCCGCACGTCGACGGCCTCGTCTACGACCGCGGGGCGAAGGGGGGTACCTCCACCCTCGTCGTCGACGCGGACAACACGGTGCGCGAGCACTACACCTCCGTGGCCGGCACGGTCGACAACTGCGCCGGCGGGATCACCCCGTGGGGCACCTGGCTGACCTGCGAGGAGACCGACGAGCGCGCCGGCACCCACGAGGACGACGGGGTCACCTACACCTTCGAGAAGGACCACGGCTACGTCTTCGAGGTCGACCCGACGAGCCAGGCCGCGAACGTCGACAAGGCCCCCATCCCGCTGAAATTCCTCGGCCGCTTCGAGCACGAGGCCGCCGTCGTCGAGGAGGCCACCGGCCGGATCTACCTCACCGAGGACGCCGACGAGCCCAACGGCCTCTTCTACCGCTGGACCCCGCCCGCCGGCTACCGCCAGGGCAAGGGCGCGCTCCACGCGCTCGCCGCCGACGGTGCGGTCGAGGTCGGCACGCTCGAGGCACTGGTCGCCTTCGAGCGCAACGGCCGGCACGTCACCGACCTGTCGAAGGCGACGCGGACCAACACGACGTACACCGTGACGTGGGTCGAGGTCGCCGACCGCGACGCGCGCGAGACGCCGATCCGCGAGCAGCTCGCCGACGACGAGGTCACCCGGGCGCGCAAGCTCGAGGGCCAGTGGTGGGGCGACGGTGGCGTGTACTTCGTCGCGAGCTACGGCCGCAAGGACGACGGCTCGATCCACGAGCACGACGGCCAGGTGTGGTTCTTCGACCCGCGCAAGCAGACGATCACGCTGACGACGATCTTCGCCGTCAACGAGGACGGTGCCGGCGTCGACGGCCCGGACAACATCACCGTCTCGCCGCACGGTGGGCTCGTCCTCGCCGAGGACGGCGACGGCGCCTCCCAGCTCATCGGGGTCACCGACCAGGGCAAGGCCTACCGGCTCGCGCTCAACCTCGTCGACGACAGCGAATGGGCCGGCCCGACCTTCAACGCCGCGGGCAGCACCCTCTTCGCCAACATCCAGGGCGACCCGGGCCGGACCTTCGCCATCACCGGCCCGTGGGGTCGTCCTTCCAACGCACGGGAGTCGTCGCGGGGCTGACCCCCTTCGCGCTCGACAAGAGAATCCCCGGCTTCGCACGAGTTCCGAACTCTTGCGAAGCCGGGGATTATCGGGTCACCCGGAAATCGTGAGGCGGACGAGGCGGTGGCCCCACGACCAGCGACCTACTCGGTCACGGTGAAGGTCACCGAGTCGGTCGAGACCCGCCCGTGGGCGTCGGTGCTGCGGACCTTGGCGGTGTGCTTGCCCGGCTCGAGGTCGGAGGGGAGCTCGAGGCGCCACAGGTGCATCCCGCTCTCGGCGACGCTGCCGCCGTGGACGAACTGCTCCATGACGGCCGTCGGGTCGGACCAGAGCGCGCCGACCCGCTTCTTCTCGCCGGCCATCTCCTGGGTGCGGGTCGCGTCCTTCGCCTCGCCGCCGTCGATGGAGACGGTGACCTCGGAGTCGCTCGACCCGGCGAAGACATTCGCGGTGATGTAGGCCGGGCCGTCGAGGTCCTCGCTCGACACCTGGGTCGGGTTCTCGAACTCCGGTGCCTTGCCGGCGTTCTCGCGGTGCTCGTGGAACCACGAGCGGTACCGGGGCGTGTTGACGCCGACGCTCATCTGCTCGGTATCGCTCTCGCCCGTGACGGTGAAGCGGTCGCGGTCACCCTGCGGCCGCGCCTCGAAGGTGAGGACGCCCGGGCGGGCGCCGTCCTTCTGGATGGCGGTGGGGTAGCCGTCCGGGGTGACCTCGCCCGAGAACCAGTCACCGGAGATGGCACCGGCCGTGATGTGGTCGAAGGGGAGCTCCTCCACGCCCATCGCGCTCGCCCAGCCCTCGGTGGAGTCGCCAGCGCGCATGGCCTCGGTCGTGTGGCTGTGCCCGCCGAAGGCGACGGCCTCGTGGCCGGAGACGATCTCGTGGATCTCCTTGACCTCCTGGACCTGGTGCTGGGTCGAGGACTGGTCGTGGAAGTTGAGCAGCGGGATGTGCGTGGCGAGGACGATCTTCTTATCCTTCGGGACCTGGGCGATGTCCTGGCGGAGCCACTCGAGCTGCTCCTCGCCGAGGCCACCCTGGTACTTCTCGCCGGTGCTGTACTGCACGGAGTTCAGCGCGACGATGTGCAGGTCGCCGACGTCGTAGGAGTAGTAGTCGGGGCCGAACTGCGAGCGGTAGGTGTCGAAGCGGTGCTCGCTCTCGGCGTCGAAGTCGAGGTCGTGGTTGCCCGGGAGGAAGCGGGCGGGCCCGTTGAGCATGCTCGACAGCTCGCGGGTGTCCGGGTAGAGGGAGAGGTCGTCGCCGACGACGTCGCCGAGGAAGAGGGCGCCGCAGCCGCGGTAGTCCGAGCGCTTCGACAGGTCGGTGAAGGCCCCCTTGCGGGCGTACTCCACCTCGTCCTTGTCGTAGGTCTGGATGTCGCCGCCCATGATGCAGTTCTGCTTGGGCTTCTTCGTCTCCGCGGACTTCGCCATGGGGAAGTTCACCGCGGCGGGCAGCTCACCGGTCGGCTCGATGCCCCCGTACTTCAGGTCGGGGGAGCCACCGGGCAGGTGGATGTAGGAGAACTGCGCGACGTTGTCCTCGTCGACCGGCACCTCGTAACCGGCTTTCTGGGTGACGAAGACATTCATGTTGTCGCGGGCCGGCAGCTCGTAGCCGCCCTTCGCGTCGGTCGTGACGACGTCCCGGCCGTTGGAGACGGTGACGCCCTCGATGCCCCTCTCGTTGGCGTCCTGGGTCGAGTTCTTGTTCTTGTCGTCGAAGACGACCCCGTCGAGGGTGTCCTGGTCCTCGTCCGGACCGGCGACGACGTCTACCTCACCGCGGTAGAGCGGTGCGGCGGAACGGGCGTCGGCCCCGGTGGTGCTCGGGGCGGCCGAGGCGGAGCTCTCGGCGGCAGCGGTGGACGTGGCGGAGGACTCGGCTGCCGTGGGGGCAGCCATGGCCAGGCTGAGGAGGACTGCACCGGTGGCGATGGGCGCGGTCGCGCGTGACGTCTTCAGGGGCATGGGGATTCCTTCGTGTGTGGGCACGGCCGCGTAGCAGCGGCCGCCCACACCCTCCGACGGGCACGTAAACCGGTTGTGACGGTCGCGACGAAGGGGAACGACGTCCCGGATCCCTGGTGATGAACAGGAGTTCAGCAAAGAGTCAGGTCGACGAAGGGGGACCTGCTCACCCCACCGGGTGCCACGGCCGGTCGGGCCGGGTGGCGACGGGTGCCTCGCTCACCCGGACCCCGTAGACCGGGGGCGGGCCAGCGTCGGCGAGACCCAAGTACTCGTGGCCGGTGATCCGGCACCACGCCGGGAGGTCGATCGGGGCGACGGGGTCGGTCGTGCTCAGGTGGACGACGCTGTCGGCCGGCAGGCCGGCGACCCGGTCCCGCAGCAGGATGAGCAGGCGCGCGCACGACAGGTCGCCGCCGTCGATGCGCTCGGCGGGTTCCTGCGGCAGGGCGGGCACGGTCAGGAGAGGGTGGAGCGCACGGCCGCGACGACGCGCTCGTCGTCGGGCGTGACCTGCGGGCTGAAGCGGGCGATCGGGGTGCCGTCGGCGTCGATGACGAACTTCTCGAAGTTCCACCGGATGTCGCCGCTCTCGCCCCCTTCGTCCTCGGTGTCGACGAGCCCCTCGTAGACGGCGTGGCGACCGGGCCCGTTGACCTCGACCTTCTCGCTCATCGGGAAGCTCACGCCGTAGGTGGTCGAGCAGAACTCCGCGATCTCCTCCGCCGTCCCCGGTTCCTGCCCGCCGAACTGGTTGCACGGCAGCCCCACGACGACGAAGCCCTGGTCCGCGTACTCCTCGTGGAGCGCCTCGAGGGCGGTGTACTGCGGGGTCAGGCCGCACTTCGAGGCGACGTTGACGAGGAGCGCCGGCCGACCTCCGGTGAGGTCGCGCAGCGTGCCGGAGGTGCCGTCGAGACGGGCGAGGGGGGCGTCGAGGATGCTCATGCTCCGAGGGTAGGCGTGCGTGCGGGCCGGGTGGAAGGCCACGGGACTCAGACCAGCTGGTAGCCGGCCTCCTCCACGGCGGTGCGGACGGCGGCCTCGTCGACCGGCTCGGAGCTGGTCACGGTGAGGGCGCCGGACTCGAGCTCGACCCGGACGTCCTCGACGCCGGGGACCTCCTGGACCTCCTCGGTGACGGAGGAGACGCAGTGGCCGCAGGTCATGCCGGAGACGGTGTAGGTGGCGATGGTGCTCATGATGGAAGTCCTCTCGGTGGGGGAACGGCTACAGTACCCCCCTAGGGTATAGATGTCACACCCGCGGCGGGCCCCGGACCGACCACGCGCCGGTCCCACCCGACGATCGGGCCGGGTCCTGACTAGGCTGGCGAGCCATGCGTGTCCCCCTCGTCACCCTCGCGGTGGTCACCCTCGTCCACCTCGTCGCGCAGGCCGCAGCGCCCGGGGGAGTGGCCGCGGACCTCACCCAGGTGCTCCTCATGCCGGCGCTGGCGTGGGTGCTCATCACGAGCACGCACGACCCGAAGTCCCGGCTCGTGCGCCTCGTCCTCGTCGCGCTCGGGCTCAGCTGGCTCGGGGACACGCTGCCGCGCTTCGCCGATGACGGGAGCGACCTCGGCTTCGGCCTCATGCTCGGCGCCTTCCTCCTGGCGCAGCTGGCCTACGTCGCGGCCTTCCTCCCCTTCGCCTCCCGGAGCATCCTGCGGACCCGGCGGGAGCTGCTGGCCCTCTACGCCGTGGCCTTCATCCTCCTCATCGCCGTGACCGCCGGCGGCGCCGGCTCCCTGCTGCCGGCGGTCGGTGTCTACGGTCTGGCCATCATCGCGATGGCCGTCCTCGCCACCGGTATCGATCGCGTCGCGGCGATCGGGGCGATCGTCTTCCTCGTCTCCGACGCGCTCATCGCGCTGCGGGCCTTCGCGGACCTGGAGCTGCCGCTGCACTCCGTGGCGGTCATGCTCACCTATGTCGTCGGGCAGACCCTCCTCGTCGTCGCCGTCGCCCACCACGACCGGGCCGTGGCGGCGCAGCAGGCCTGAGTGCGCAACCACCGGATCAGCGACGTCGCCGAACAGGCGGGGCTCTCGCCCGCGACGGTCGACCGGGTGCTCCACGGCCGGTCCGGGGCGAGCCCGCGCGCGGTGCGGGCGGTGGAGCAGGCGGTCGCCGAGCTCGACCGGCAGGCGGCGTCGCTGCGTCTCGGGGCCCGCTCCCTCGTCCTCGACGTCGTCATGCAGGCGCCGAACCGCTTCTCCGGCGAGGTCCGGGCGGCCCTCGAGTCGGAGCTGTCCGGGCTGCGGCCGGCGGCGCTGCGGGCGCGCTTCCACCTGCGCGAGACGGGGACCGTCGAGGAGGTCGTGGCCACGCTCGACGGCATCGGGCGAAGGGGGCGGACCAGCCATGGTGTCCTCCTCAAGGTGCCCGACGACCCGCAGGTCGCTGCGGCCATCGACGGGCTCGCCGAGCGTGGGATCCCTGCCGTCACCCTCGTCACGGACGTGCGCGGGTCCGCCCGGATCGCTTATGCCGGACCCGACCACGCATCCGCCGGTCGCACCGCGGCGCACCTCGTGCACCGGTGGGGCGCAAGGGAGTCCGGCGCCGTCCTCGTGACGCTGAGCCGGTCGAGCTTCGTCGGCGAACGCACCCGGGTGGAGGCCTTCGTCGACCAGCTCGCCAGCGATGCGCCGGGCCTCACGGTGCGTCGGGTCAGCGATGCGGACGGCCTCGACGCGTCGACGCAGTCCGTCGTCGCGGCCGAGCTCGACGGCCTCGACGAGGAGGTCGCCGGGGTCTACTCCGTCGGCGGCGCCAACCGGGCGATCCTCGCGGCGTTGCGGGCGAAGGGGGTGGCCCCCCGCGTCTTCGTCGGCCATGACCTCGACGCGGACAACCTCGAGCTGCTGCGCACGGGCGCCATCGACCTTGTCCTCCATCACGACCTCCGGGAGGATGCGCGGAGCGCGGTGCGGGCGGTGCTGCGGCACCACGGGCTGGCGCCCGGGGCGCCGACGTCGATCGCCTCCGGGGTGCAGGTCATCACCCGGCACAACATCCCGGCCCGAATGGCCCCGAGCCAGTCGTGACCGCCGAGCACGAGGGGTACCTGCCGGGGACGCCGGAGTACCGCCGGGTCGTCTGGTCGCTCTTCGCCGCCGGGACGGCCACCTTCGTCCTGCTGTATTCGACCCAGGCGCTGCTGCCGGACCTCACGCGGGCCTTCGGCGTCTCGAGCGAGGCGGCGACGCTGAGCATCTCGCTCACGGCGGCCGGCCTGGGGGCCGGGCTGCTCGTCGCCGGTCCGCTCTCGGACGTCGTCGGCCGGACCCGCCTCATCCACCTGTCCCTGTCCCTGTCGGTCCTCGTCGCCGTGGCCTCCGCCCTCGCCCCGACATGGACCTCGCTGCTCGTGCTGCGCTTCGTCTCCGGGGTGGCGCTCGCCGGCCTGCCGGCGGTGGCGACCGCCTACCTGCGCGAGGAGCTGCACCCGTCCAGCCAGGGGCGGGCGGCGGGTCTGTACGTGGGGGGCACGGCCTTCGGCGCGATGTTCAGCCGGCTGCTTGCCGGGGCGGGCGCGGAGCTCGGGGACTGGCGGTGGGGGATCGCTGCGACGGCCGTCATGTCGCTCGGGTGCGCGGTGCTCGTGGGGGTGCTGCTGCCGGCCTCACGGGGCTTCGTGGCCGTGCCGGGCAATCCTCGGGCCCTGCTCGAGGGCACCCGCAAGGCGCTCTCGGACCGGGGTCTGCTGGCGCTCTACGCCATCGGTGGCTGCGTGCTCGGGGCGATGCAGGCCCCCTTCAACATGGTCGGCTTCCGGCTGACCGAGGCTCCCTTCGACCTCGGGTTGGGGGTGGCCAGCCTCGTCTTCCTCGTCTACCCGCTCGGCACGATCAGCTCGGCGTGGTTCGGGCGGCTCGCGGACCGCCACGGCCGGCGGACGGTTGCGCCGGTGGGGACGGCGATCGCCGCGGTCGGTGTCCTCATCACCCTCCCGGAGCACCTCGGGACGATCGTGCTCGGGCTGGCTCTCGTCGTCATCGGCTTCTTCGCCGTCCACGGCATCGCCAGTGGGTGGGTGCCGGTGCGCGCGCACGCGGGCGGCGCCAGTGCGGGGCAGGCCGCCTCGCTCTACCTCTTCACCTACTACCTCGGGTCGGCGGTCTTCGGGACCCTCGCCGGCCTGGCCTGGACGCACGGGCACTGGGTGGGCGTCGTCGCCCTCTCCCTCGTCCTCCTCGCCGTGACCGCCGCCCTCACCCTCGCGCTGCGCCGCACCCCTTCGCTCGTGCCGGGGCAGAGCTGAGGGGGCGAGATTATCGGGTGACCCGAGAATCCTCAGGCGCGAGCGCCTCCCCCTCCGCGGCCGCGTCCTCCTCCGGGGTCGACACGAAGAGGCAGGTCGCGATGGTGACGGCGGCGAGGGCGGTGAGCAGGGCGAAGCCGGCGCGCGCCCCCTTCGCCAGCTCCGCGGTGCTCGGGTCGGACCCGGCGACGAGCGCCATGACGGCGATGCTCGTCGCGGTCCCCGCGGCACCGAAGACCTGCTGCGAGGAGCCGAGCAGCGCCGAGCCGTGCGCGTAGAGGTGCTGCGGCAGCGCGCCGAGGCCGGCGGTGAAGAGCGGCGTGAAGAGCAGCGAGAGCGACAGCGAGAGGAGGACGTGCAGGGCGAGGATCGTCCACGGGCCGACCGACGGGACGAGGATCGTCAGGAGCGCGAGCGAGAGGGTGAGGCCGATGCTGCCGGGGACGACGAGCGGCCGGGCGCCGACCCGGTCGTAGAGGCGCCCGATCGTCGGTCCGAGCAGGCCCATCGCGAGGCCGCCGGGGATGAGGAGGAGGCCGGCCTCGAGGGTGCTCAGGCCCAAGCCGTCCTGGAGGTGCATCGGCAGGAGGATGAGCGTGCTGATGAGCGCGGCGAAGCCGAGGCACATCGTGACGAAGGCGCCGGTGAAGCTGCGGTGCCGCAGGGTGCGCAGGTCCATGAGCGGGTCGCCCCTGCCGACGAGTGCCCGCTGGCGCCAGACGAAGGCGATGAGCGCCAGGGCCGCGACGCCGGCCGCCATGGCCGGGTCGACGAGGGGCTCGGGTGCGGGGCCCCCTTCGGTCGTGTGGCCCCCGCCGCCGAGGCCGGAGAGACCGTAGACGAGGCCACCGAAGCCGATGGTCGCGAGCACGACGCTGAGCAGGTCGAGGGCGCTGTCCTCGCGCTCGCCGATCTCGGGGAGCTGCCGCAGCCCGACCCACAGGGCGACGAGGGCGATGGGGAGGACGGTGAGGAAGATCAGCCGCCACGAGCCCACGCGCAGGAGCAGCCCGGAGACGGCGGGGCCCATCGCGGGGGCGACGGCGATGACGAGGGAGACATTGCCCATGGTGCGGCCGCGATCGGCGGCGGGCACGAGGTTCATGAGGGTCGTCATGAGGAGTGGGATCATCACAGCGGTGCCGGTGGCCTGGACGACGCGGGCGGCGACGAGGACCTCGAAGGCGGGCGCGAGGGCCGCGACCGTCGTGCCGACCGCGAAGAGCCCCATGGCGAGGGCGAAGGTGCGTCGGATCGCCAGCCGCTGCATGATCCAGCCGGTCATCGGGATGACGACGGCCATCGTCAGGAGGAAGGACGTCGTCAGCCACTGCGCGGTCGTCGCCTGCACCCCGAAGTCGTCCATGAGCCGCGGGATGGCGTTGTTCATGATCGTCTCGTTGAGGATGACGACGAAGGTGGCGACGGTGAGCACGCGCAGGACGAGGGTCGTCTGCGCAGGCGTGGTGACGGGGTGCGGCTCGGCCGCGACGGTGGGCATGGGCTCCATGGTCCGCGATGGCACCGACAGCGGACAAACCGATTTCAGGAGCGAAGGGGGTGCCCCCGGTCACGTCGAGGAGGAGACTGGGTGCATGTGCCGAAACATCCGACAGCTGCACAACTTCGAGCCGCCCGCGACGAGTGACGAGGTGCGCGCCGCCGCGCTCCAGTACGTGCGCAAGGTCAGCGGGTCGGCGAAGCCGAGCCAGGCCAACCAGGCGGCCTTCGACGAGGCCGTCGAGGAGGTGGCCCAGGTGACCCAGCGTCTGCTCGACCAGCTCGTGACGAGTGCCCCGCCGAAGGACCGGGAGGTCGAGGCGGCCAAGGCGAAGGAGCGCGCCCGGCAGCGCTACGAGCGCGCGGGCTGAGCCGGGGGTCGCCGACGACGAACCGGACGGGTGGGCCCGGGGCGTCCGGGATGTGACCACCGGGTGGCCCCGGGGTTGCGCGATCGGCCGTGATGTGGATCGGGCGTGTCCCGGGCTTGTGGATGACGGGGGTGCGGAAAAAGTTTGGTCCCCATCGTGTGGGCAGCATTTCCGCAGGTCAGAAGGGGTGTTGTGGGTCATTGGTCCGACCGCTCCACAGAGTTGTCCACGGGCTGTGCACAGTCGGATGGCGCGTGCTCCACAGGCCGTCCACACCCTCGTCCACAGGGTTATTTGGCGTTGTCGGTGGGCGGTGCGACCCTGCTTTGACGTCCCTCTCGCGGGGGCGCAGGGAGCCCCCTTCGCCGGGGGTTGTCGGCCGACACACGGAGGGTCTACACGGTGACGACGAGCGAGATGGACACGAGCGTCTACAGCAGTGACGCTCCGCCGTCGTACTCGTCCGGACCCCACGACCGCCTCCCTCCGCAGGACGTCGGCGCCGAGCAGTCCGTCCTCGGCGGCATGCTCCTGAGCAAGGACGCGATCGGCGACGTCAATGAAGCGGTGCGTGGGCACGACTTCTACCGCCCGGCGCACGAGCTGATCTTCGACGCGGTCGTCGACCTCTACTCGCGGGGTGAGCCCGCGGACGCGATCACCGTCGCCGACGAGCTGAGCAAGCGCGGCGACCTGCAGCGCGCGGGTGGGCAGGCCTACCTCCACGACCTCATCCAGTCGGTGCCGACCGCGGCCAATGCCGGCTACTACGCGCAGATCGTCGCCGAGCGGGCGGTGCTGCGCCGGCTCGTCGAGGCGGGGACCAAGATCGTCCAGATGGGCTATGCCCAGGGCGGTGGCGACGTCGAGGACATCGTCAACCAGGCCCAGGCCGAGGTCTACACCGTCGCCGAGAAGCGGGGCGGCGAGGACTACGCCCCCCTGTGGGACACGCTCAACGACACGATGACCGAGATCGAGGTCGCTGCCGGACGCACCGACGAGATGACCGGTGTGCCGACGGGATTCCACGACCTCGACGAGCTGACGCACGGCCTGCACCCGGGGCAGATGGTCGTCATCGCGGCGCGGCCGGCCGTCGGAAAATCCACGCTGGGTGTCGACATCGCCCGCGCGGCGGCGATCCACCACCAGATGGCGACGGCGATCTTCTCCCTCGAGATGAGCCGCAGCGAGATCACGATGCGTGTGCTCGCGGCGGAGGCGAGCATCCAGCTGCAGCACCTGCGGCGCGGCAAGATGAGCGACCCCGACTGGCGCAAGCTCAGCCGCGTCGTCGGGCGGATCAGCGACAGCCCGCTCTACATCGACGACTCACCCAACCTCGCGCTCATGGAGATCCGCGCCAAGGCGCGGCGCCTGAAGCAGCAGCACAACCTCAAGCTCATCGTCATCGACTACCTGCAGCTGATGACCTCGGGCAAGAAGGTCGAGTCTCGCCAGCAGGAGGTCTCGGAGTTCTCCCGTGCGCTCAAGCTCCTGGCCAAGGAGCTCGAGGTCCCGGTCATCGCGATCAGCCAGCTGAACCGTGGTCCCGAGCAGCGCACCGACAAGCGCCCGGCGATGAGCGACCTTCGCGAAAGTGGATCGATCGAGCAGGATGCTGACCTCGTGATCCTCCTCCACCGCGACCGTGAGCCGGACTCCGAGCGTGAAGGGGAGGCCGACATCATCGTGGCGAAGCACCGAAACGGTCCGACGGCGGACATCGTGCTTGGCTTCCAGGGGCACTACGCCCGGTTCTCGAACATGGCGAAGGACTCTGGCGGGTTCTAGTGGTCCGTCTCAGTTTTGACTTTGCACTGTGTCCAGAGCGGCGCGGGCGTGGGCGACTTTCGTCAGGATCGATTCGGCGGTAGCGGTCCAGGTGTATGGCTTGGGGTCCTCGTTGTTCACTTCGAGGTAGTCCTCGATGCTGGCGATCAGGTCCGGCACGGACCCGAAGATCCCGCGACGCAGGTTCTTCTCGGTCAGGTCGCGGAACCAGCGTTCGACCTGGTTCAGCCACGAGGAGGACGTCGGCGTGAAGTGCAGATGGAACCGCTTGTGGCTGGACAACCAGTGCTTGATCGCGGCGTGCTTGTGGGTGGAGTAGTTGTCCAAGATCAGATGCACTTCGAGCCCCTTGGGGACCTCGCGGTCGATGGTCTTGAGGAACTTCAGGAACTCCTCGTGCCGGTGCCGGGGCAAGCACTGACCGATGACCTTGCCGGTGAGGACATCCAAGGCGGCGAAGAGGGTGGTGGTCCCGTTGCGCTTGTAATCATGGGTCATCGTTCCCGCCCGGCCGGGAACCATCGGCAGGCTCGCCTGCGTGCGGTCCAAGGCTTGGATCTGGGACTTCTCGTCCATGCACAGCACCACCGCCTGCTCGGGCGGATTAAGGTACAGCCCCACGACGTCGATGACCTTCTCGGTGAACTGCGGATCGTTGCTGACCTTGAACGAATCGACCCGATGCGGCTTGATCCCCAGCTCCGACCAGATCCGCTGCACGGTGTCCTTGCTGACCCCGACCCGCTTGGCCATCTCCCGGCACGACCAGTGCGTCATACCCTCCGGAGTCGTCTTCGTCGTCAGTTCCAGGATCTCGGCAACCTTCTCCTCGCTGATCGTCGGCTTCCGTCCCCGCCCCGGCGCGACCTTGCCCCAGTTGGCCAGACCATCGACCTCGAACGCCTTCCGCCACGCACGCACCGTCACCGCCGTCACCCCATGACGATCAGCGATCACCGTGTTCGCCACCCCGGCAGCAGCATCAAGCAGCACACCCGCGCGCACCACCTCCCGGTGCGCCGCAGCGCTGGATCGAGCCACCCCTTCCAGCACCTCTCGCTGGGTGGACGAGATCGGCATGGCAGCTGCTGTAGAGGTCATACCTCAAAGGTAAAAGGAGACCAGATATCTATTTGCGCGACACGCTACTAGAACGAGGCGGACCATTAGGTTGGGGTGGCGTTCATCACCATGTCGGTGATAGATACGCCGTTCGCTCCATGCTGTCGCAGTTCCTCTGCGTGTTTGGTAGCGCTGTCGATCGAGTCGAAAACCTCGCTGACGGTCGGACCGTCGTCGCTTTCGATGGTGACCACTAGGTGCACCGTGTCCCGGGTATCGTCCGCGCTCTTCCCCTTGCGGTCACTGGCGCAGAAGGGGTAGTCCTCGACCAGGTTGGAGCGCCCGGGAGCCGAGGCCAGCAACTGCTCGAGCAGTTGCAGCGCCTCCTGCTCGCTGGACGTGACGGCCACGGGTGCCAGCCCTGAGGATGCGGTTGCTTGCGTGTCAGGACGGTCGAAGTAAACCACCCAACAGGTGCCGCTGCGGGTTCGGCTGCGCACGGAGTCAGCCTCCGCAGGAGAGCGAGACGCGGGCGGGGTACACGCGCGCATAGTACGTCTTTCCCCGGTAAACGATCGTTCCAGCCGTGGTGCTGCCCCACCCCGACTTCTCGCTACTGACGCATTTGAACTGTGCATTCTTCTGCTGCAGAGATGCGACGCCACGGTTGCTGGCCGTCTTCGTGCCCTTCAGCTTCCACCAGATGAAGGACTTGTATCGAAGGTCTGTGGAGTGGCGAATGCTGGTGACCGAGACCGTGCACTTGGTGTGCGGCTTCGTCCGTACGTAGCCATTCCTCTTGCGGATTGGGGAGGGGTGCAGCGTGCAGGGCCCGTACCTGACGCTGGCCGCGGACAGCTGCCCGGAGTCAAGTCGATCTAGGTGTTGCGGTGCATAAGGTTGGTGACACGGGGTCGGGTGTAGGGCGGGCAGGTCCCTTGGCGACAAGATGAAGGTGTCGAAGCCTCATGAGTCGGAAGGAACCTGCCCTATGTCCCACGGTAATGCCGCCCTCTCGTTCGAGGGTCGTCGTCGCCTCGTGCGTCGTTGCCAGCACCGTCCGATCGCTCACGTCGCTGCTGAGGCGGCGGTCTCGCGCAGGTGTCTGTCCAAGTGGTTCGCCCGGTGGCGCGCGCACGGTGATGCGGGCCTGCACGACCGCTCCAGTCGTCCACATCACTCACCGACCGCGACCCCGGAGGCGGTGGTCGAACGAATCATCGAGCTGCGGAAGAAGAAGTGGACCGCTCGCCGGATCCACCTGAAGCTGGCCAGTGAGGGTACCGATATCGCGGTGTGCACGATCAGCCGGATCCTGCGCCGGGAAGGCCTGCACCGCCTGGACTGGCTGGACGTCGACGGCGAGCCGCTACGACGCCAGCCGGGCACGATCCTTGCCTGCTACCCGGGGCACATGATCCATGTGGACGTGAAGAAGGTCGGGCGCATCCCCGCCGGTGGTGGCTGGTGGGTCCACGGCCGCGGCTCTGACGCCGACCGGGCCCGCCGATCCGGCCCCAAGAACCGCGGGACCAAGGTCGGCTACACCTACCTGCACTCGGCCGTGGACGGCTTCACCCGCCTGGCCTACACCGAGGCCCACGACGACGAGAAAGCCAGCACCGCGATCGGGTTCCTCGCCCGCGCCCGAGCGTTCTTCACCGCCCACGGCATCACCCGCTTCACCCGGATCGTCACCGACAACGGCTCCTGCTA
>DXAR01000156.1 GCA_019116945.1 Candidatus Janibacter merdipullorum
GCCAACGTCCACATGGACCTCCGGCGGGCCTGCGGCGGCCCCGAGTTGGCCCAGGCGACGAGCGAGCAGGTCACCGAACGCATCGAGCGGATCCGGCGCTGGTTCGTCGGTCGTCGCTGACCTCGGGGAGGGGCGCCTCCCACGGCCGGGCCGACCGGCCCGGCATCATGGGGGGATGACTGTCGTCGCGTGGATCCTCGTCGCACTCGGAGTGCTCGCCCTCGTCCTCACCCAGGTGCGGCTGCGTGCCTACAGCGGCCGGGGCGGGATGACGGACATCGCGCCGTGGATCCTCGACCTGCACAGCCTCGCCGGAGGGGTCGGCCTCCTGCTCGTCGCCCTGCGCCTCCTCGACGTCCACGAGTCCGGTGCCGCGATGTGGCTGGCGATCGTCGGTCTGGGCCTCGCCTCGCTCATCGGCCTGAGCTTCCTCGCCCGCTGGCGGCGCTCGGTCGGGCGCCACGCGGTCGAGATCGCCGGCGACGCGTGGACGAGCGGGCCGTGGCTCTCCCGCGTCGCCCACTACGGCATGACGCTCGGGACGGTCTTCCTCGCCTGGGCGATGCTCACCGACCGCATCTGACCCCCTTCGCCACCCGCGTCCACCGCACCCGACTGGCTCTCGCACCTGCTCAGGCGGATGCGGTGCGTGCGGCGGCCTCCACGAGGGCGCCGGTGCGCATCTCCAGGTGGGTGACGAGGCAGACCGAGGTGCTCGCGCGCACGACGTGGGTGTCGTCGATGATCTCGTCGATGACCCGGCCGAGGTCGGCATTGTCCTTCGCGACGATGCGGATGATGAGGTCGCCCACGCCCGTCGTCGAGTGGATCTCGAGCACCTCGGGGATCGCGAGGAGGTGGTCGACGACGGCATGGTGCCCGAGCCGCTGGCGGATCTCGAGGGTGCACAGGGCGGTCACGGGGTACCCGAGCGAGGCCGGGTCGATCGTCGGCGCGAGGGTGCGGATGACCCCCTTCGTCCGGAGCCGGTCGAGCCGGGCCTGCACCGTCCCGCGCGCGACACCCAGCTCCCGGGAGGCCCCGAGGACGCCGATACCGGGCTGCTCGCTGAGGAGCCCGATGAGGCGGGCGTCGAGGTCATCGATGACACGAGGGCGGTCCGGCGCTGCGTTCATGGGCAGATTGTCGCCTGATGCCCCGATGCTCGGCAACAGATTGCGCACCGTGTGCAGCGGCGAAGGGAGCGATTGCACACGTGGATGAGGGGCCGCCATCCTGACTGCCATGTCCAACACCGCCGTTGAACTCACCAGGCAGGAGCGCGAGGCCCAGCTCGACCTCGCCCAGCTCAAGCAGCTCGTCGGGCTCGTGGAGTACGACGAGGCCAGCGATCCCTTCCCGGTCACCGGGTGGGACGCGATCGTCTTCGTCGTCGGCAATGCGACCCAGACGGCGCACTACTACCAGAGCGCCTGGGGGATGGAGCTCATCGCCTACTCCGGCCCGGAGAACGGCAACCGCGACCACAAGGCCTTCGTCCTGCGGTCCGGATCGATCCGCTTCGTCATCAAGGGTGCGGTCAGCCCGGACAGCCCGCTCGTCGCCCACCACGCCGAGCACGGGGACGGTGTCGTCGACATCTCCCTCGAGGTGCCCGACGTGGACACGTGCATCGCGCAGGCGCGCTCGGCCGGGGCGACGGTCCTCGAGGAGCCGCACGACGTCAGCGATGACCACGGGACCGTCCGCACGGCCGCGATCGCCACCTACGGGCAGACCCGGCACACCCTCGTCCAGCGCACCGATGCCGCCGGCGACGGGCAGACCTACGCGGGGCCCTACCTGCCCGGGTACGTGGCCCGGACCTCCGGCTTCGTCAAGCGGGAGGGCGCACCCAAGCGGCTCTTCCAGGCGCTCGACCACATCGTCGGCAACGTCGAGCTCGGCCGCATGGACGAGTGGGTCGAGTTCTACCGCCGGGTCATGGGCTTCACCAACATGGCCGAGTTCGTCGGCGACGACATCGCCACCGAGTACTCCGCGCTCATGTCCAAGGTCGTCGCGAACGGCAACCACCGGGTGAAGTTCCCGCTCAACGAGCCGGCCATCGCCAAGAAGCGCAGCCAGATCGACGAGTTCCTCGACTTCTACGGGGGGCCGGGCGCGCAGCACCTCGCCCTGGCGACGAATGACATCCTCCGCACCGTCGACGAGCTGCGCAAGGAGGGCGTCGAGTTCCTCGACACCCCCGACGCGTACTACGACGACCCGGAGATGCGGGCGCGGATCGGCGACGTCCGCGTGCCCATCGAGGAGCTCAAGGCGCGCAAGATCCTCGTCGACCGCGACGAGGACGGCTACCTCCTGCAGATCTTCACCAAGCCGCTCGGGGACCGCCCGACCGTCTTCTTCGAGATCATCGAGCGGCACGGCTCGCTCGGCTTCGGCAAGGGCAACTTCAAGGCGCTCTTCCAATCGATCGAGCGCGAGCAGGACAAGCGCGGCAACCTCTGAGCGACGGGGTCCGGCCGGCGGATCCTCCCTGTTCGGCGGGGGCTCCCGCGGATATGATGAGGGCAGCCTCACCTAGGAGACCCCATGGACCAGCCGTTGTCCCTCGCCCTGCGGACCGAGACCGCGTCGTCGCACGAGGATGCGGAGGGTTCCGCCTTCATCGAGCAGCTCATGGGGGGCCTGGCCTGCCGCCCGGCCTTCGTCGCGCTCGTCGCCCAGCAGCTCGTCATCTACCGGGCCCTCGAGGAGGTCCTGTGGGGCGAGTACGCCGACCACCCGCTCGTGGCGCCGGTCCTCGACCACAAGCTCGACCGGGTGGCCGCGCTCGAGCAGGACATGGCCTTCTTCGCCGGTGAGGACTTCGAGGTCAAGCTCGCCTCCGGCGAGATCCACATCGTGGGGGCGACCGCCGACTACGCGACATCGCTGCGCAGCGGCCACACGCCCGAGGCGATGCTCGCCCACCACTACGTGCGCTACCTCGGCGACCTCTCGGGGGGCCAGGTCATCGCGCGGATGGTCCAGCGCCACTACGGCATCGACCCCACGGGTCTGAACTTCTACCACTTCGCGGAGATCCCCAAGCCCAAGCCCTACAAGGACCGCTACCGCGAGACGCTCGACGGCCTCGACGTCGACGCGGGCACCCGCCGGCGGATCCTCGACGCCGCGATCGACAGCTTCGAGCTCAACCGTCGCGTTTTCGCCGACCTCGGTGTGGCTCGTGAGCCCGAGCACGCCGCGGCCGGCGGGCCTGCGTGACCTGGGGGCACTTCCTTCCCACCTTCGGTGGACTCTTCGTCATCGTCATGCTGCGGGCCAACGCGACGTACTGGATCGGTCGCGGTGCCGCAGCCGGTACCCGGCGCTGGCGGGCGTCCGAGGGGACGCCCTCACCGGCGTGGCAGCGGGCTCGGCGCCTCGTGAACCGGTGGGGGCCGATCGCGGTCGTCTTCTGCTTCCTCACCGTCGGCATCCAGACCGCGGTCAACGCCACGGCGGGGGTCACCCGGATGCCGCTGCGACGCTACCTGCCCGCGGTGACCCTCGGCTCGGTCATCTGGGCGAGCGTCTATGCGACCGCCGGGCTGGCGGCTGCGCGTGCCTGGCTCGCCGCTGCGGCCCGCTCACCCGTGGCGGCGACGGTCGTCGCCGTCCTCCTCGTCGTCGGTGTCGTCGCGCTTGTCGTCCATCGACGGCGGCGTCACCGGCACGGCGGAGGTAGCGGCACCGACGAGGGCGCCGACGGCGAGGAGGGTGTGCGGGGGACCGCGGTCGACGTGAGATCGTGAGCGCATGAGCACCCCCGAGCGCGCCGGTTGGTACGACGACCCGGAGGACGACTCCCAGCTGAGGTACTTCGACGGGATCATCTGGAGCGACCGGACCGTGCCGAAGCGGGCCCCCTCACGGGAACCCGCGCCGGTGGCCGACGAGACGAGCACCCACGGCGGTCCCGCGACGGATGTCTTCGGTCGGCCGACGGGGGCGTCCGGGCAGGCCGGCCAGCCCGGTCAGCCGGCGCCGGGGTCCGGCGGGGCTCCCGGTGCCCAGCACCAGCAGGGCTGGGTCCCGTCGCAGTCAGGCCAGCACGGGTGGCGCGCTCCGCAGCAGCCCGAGCCGACCCGGGAGGCGGAGCCCACCACCGAGGACGGTCAGCCCCTGGCCGGTTACGGCCCCCGGGTGGCGGCCTACTTCATCGACCTCATCATCGTGGGCTTCCTCAACATCGTCTTCGCGGGCTGGTTCTTCTGGCGCGGGTCGGAGGGCTACCGGGACCTCGTCGTCGAGGTGGCCCGGACGGGCAACCAGGAGCGGGTCAACTCCATGACCCCGGAGGAGATGCTGGGTCTCTTCGACATGCAGGACCTCCTCCTCGGCATCGGCGTGACCCTCCTCGTCTTCGCGATCTACCACGTCCTCTTCCTCGCGACGCTGAGCGCGACGCCCGGCAAGAGGCTGCTCGGCCTGTCGGTGCGTCGGACGGACGGGCCGGGACGTCTTGGCGTCGGCACGGCCTTCATGCGCATCCTGCTCCCGCTCGGCATCCAGGTCGTGTCCCTGCTGCCCCTCATCGGGTACCTGCTCTTCTTCGTCACGGCCGCGGACCTGCTCTGGCCGATCAAGGACGTCCGTCGGCAGGCCCTCCACGACAAGATCGCCGGCACCCAGGTGGTCAAGGGCAGGCAACCGCGGGTCGCCCCCGGGGACGGCGTGTCCCCGTCCGAGTGAGCCCCGCAGGCGCGCTGGCTCGTCAGGCGGTGCGCGCGGCGAGGAGCCCCAGGTCGGCCAGCTCGCCGATCGGGTCGGTGACGTCGCAGCAGCCGTAGCCCGCGAAGGCTGCCCGGACCGCCGCGACATCCGGGCTGGACCACCCGGCGACGATGCCCGCGAGGGCGTCGGCGTCGCGGATCTCGAGGAGCTCTCGCACCGTGCGCCCGTCGGCGCCGCCCGCGCTGGCGTGCGTGGCGACGAGCACGTTGAGGAGACCGTGCTGGGGCTCGGTCCGGTGGCCCACCGGGTACTCGCCCCGCACGGCGTGGTGGAGCCCTCCGGTGAGGACGAAGGGGAGGTCCCGTCGCCCGGTCGCGAGGATGAAGCCCGCGAGCTCGTCGGGCTCCGGCCAGGCCCAGTCGGGTGTGGGTCCGGTGCGGAACTTCGCCCGCGCGTCCACGACGTCGACGGCTGACGCGATGTCGTCGAGGGCCGTGGACTGGTCGCCCCGCCCGACCTCGAGGTGCACCCTGAGGCCGGAGACGTCGAGGGAGCGCCACCCCGGAGTCCACTCCACGTCGAGGGAGACCACGTCGGCTCCCTCGACCGCGCGCAGCTCCGACAGGGCCCCCGCGGTGTCCTCGGGGGAGGTCCCGGGGCGGGCGACGAGCCCGAGCGATGGAGGCGTGGGGGAGCCGGCAGCGATGGCGGAGACGAGGTCGGGGACGGCGGGGACGCCGACGAGGAAGGGCCCGACGAGGTCCGCGTCGCCCGATCGGCGGTGCTCGGCGTGACCTTCGAGAGCCTCTGCCATGGGCAGGGCGGCCGGTGGGAAGAGCGACGCGTCGTTGATGAGGGAGATGACGAGGGCTCGGTGGGCGGGCTTGCGCGACTCTGCGGAGGGCATGGGCCGCAGGCTACCCAGCCGGTGCGGTCGTCTCCGTGTGGTGAGCGATGACCGCACGCACCAGCGCGCCCATCCGGCTGCGTTCCGGGACGAGGGGGGTGACGCCCTTCGCCTCCAGCGGGGCCGCCGTCACCGGGCCGACGGCGGCGAAGAGGACCCCGTCCGCCCGTTCCCGCACGACGATGTCGTCGGTGACACCGGCGGCGTCCGCGGAGGCCCACCAGGCGGTGACCGCGGGGGCGGAGGTGAAGACGACGGTGCCGACCTCGCCGTCGGCGACCGCGTGGACGGAGTCCGTGACGGCCTGCGGGTCGGGAGCGGGACCCCACCGGTACACGACGAAGGGAGCGACCCGCGCCCCGGCGGCGGCGAGCGCGTCGTCGATCCCGTCCGAGCCGTTGCCGTGGTGCTGGACCGCGACCCGGGCCCCGGCGACCCCGTGGTCGAGGAGGTGGTCGATGATCTCGGCGGCCTGCTCGGAGTCGGCCACCCAGGCCGGGGTGAGGCCACGGGCGACGAGGGCGCCCTTCGCCTTGGGTCCGCGGGCGACGATGCGCACGTCGGCGAGCATCGTGGCGAGCTCCTCGGCGAGGCCGGCGGCGTCGGCGGCCTCGAACCAGCCGCGCAGCCCCTGCCCGGTGGTGACGACGAGGATGGCGGGCGGGTCGGCGAGGAGCGCGCGGGTGTCCGCGAGCAGCTGGTCGTCGTCGGCGTGCTCGACGATGCTCATGGCCGCGGCGTGCATGACGGTCGCGCCACGCCGGGTGAAGGCCTCGGCGAGCTCGTCGCTGCGGCGGTGGGCCGTGATGAGGACGGTCTGCCCGGCCATGACCTGCGCGAGCGAGCTGCTCATCCGGCCGCGCCCTCCGGCTCGGGGTCCGGCGTCGTCGCCCCGGCGGTGCGCATCTCCGCGAGGGCCGCTGCGGTGGTGTCGGGGGCGACCCCGGCGATGGTGTCGGTGAGCAGGCGCACCGCGAAGCCCTCGCGCAGGGCGTCGAGCACGGTCGCCCGGACGCAGTGGTCGGTGGCGATGCCGCCGATGTCGAGGTCGGTGATTCCGTGGTGGCGCAGCCAGTCGGCGAGGCCGGTGCGTCCGTCCCCGGCGGCGACTCCCTCGAATCCGCTGTAGGCGGCGTCGGTCATGCCCTTGCGGAAGACCTCGTCGACGTGGTCGAGGGCCGGCTCGAAGGAGGGGTGGAACTCGGCGCCGGGGGTTCCGGCGGCGCAGTGCACCGGCCAGGCCGTGGCGAAGTCGGGCTCCCCGTCGGTCACCCAGTGCTCGCCGGGGTCGTGGTGCCAGTCGGCCGTGGCGACGATCGTGGCGTAGTCGCGGTGCCCGAGGTCGTGCCCTTGGCGGTCGGCGAGCACCCGCTCCGTGGCCCGGGCGGCGACGGCTCCACCGCCGTCGACGCCGAGCGAGCCCCCCTCGCAGAAGTCGTTCTGCACGTCGACGAGAACCAGTGCGCGTCCCATCCCTCGAGGATGTCACGCCGGGGCGGTGGGTCAGGCGAAGAGCGACCAGAAGCGGTCGAAGGACTCGGTCGTGCCCCGGCCCTCGAAGCTCACCTGCGTGGCGAGGACGGCGGCGCGTCCGGTCCGCGGGTCGGCGTAGCCGATCGTGCCGAGCCCCCCGGCCCACCCGACGAGGCCGTCGGTGCGGACCTCGACCTGGTACCCCCACCCGCACCCCGGGTCGAGGAAGCCGGCGGCCGACGAGCGTTGCGCCTCGGTGAGGTGGTCGGTGCGCAGCTGGGTCAGGGTGGACGGGTGGAGCAGCGCGGGGCCGGTCCCGGCGAGGGTGCCGAGGAAGGCCAGCTGGTCGGGGACCGTCGAGACGAGGCCCGCCGCGAGCGACTCGAAGGGGGGCTGCTCGGTGTACGTGCCGGGCGGGACGGGGAAGGGGGTGATGCCCCCTTCGTCCGCTGGTCCGTAGGCGGTGGCCATCCGGTCGGGGTCGCCGACGAAGGAGGTGTCGGTCATGCCGAGGGGACCCAGGACGTGCTCGGCCAGCAGGTCGGCCACCGACCGGCCGGTGGCGCGGGCCAGCAGCACCCCGAGGAGGTCGCTGCTCGTGTGGTAGCGCCAGGCCGTACCCGGCTGCTCGGCCAGGGGCAGGGAGCCGAGCCGGGCGGCGAAGTCGTCCGGGCTCATCGCCGGCCCCCACGGGCCGGGTTCGATCTCGAGATCGCTTAGGGCGTCCGCGAGGGGGCCCGGCTCGGCGACCCAGCCGAAGCCCGGGGTCATCGTCAGCAGGTGGTGCACGGTGATCGGTCGCTCGGCCGGGACCGTGTCGTCGAGGGGAGCGCCGGGGGAGGTGAGGACCCGCGGTTCGGCGAGCTCGTGGATCCAGCGGCCGATGGGGTCGTCGAGGGCGAGGGTGCCCTGCTCGACGAGGCGGAGGGCGAGGACCCCACCGATCGGCTTGGTCGTGGAGCTCAGCGCGAACTGGGTGTCGGCGCTCATCGCGTCGCCGTCGATCGTGTCGCCGTCGAGGGCCCGCCGCCCCCCGTGGCGGATCGTGGACCCGGTGCCGTCGCTGGTGCCCGCCACCCACCCGGCGAGATGGCCGTCGTCGACGAGGCGGTCGAGGGTCGGTGCGAGGTCGTCGAGGGAGGTCACGTCCCCACCGTGGCAGAGATCGGGCCGGGGCTCAGGCGGAGATCAGGCCCCGGGTCTCAGACCGAGAGCGAGTGGACCCGGCGCGGACGGGTCGTGTGCGTGCGGCCGGTGGGTGCGGTCCACGTGCACTCGCCG
>DXAR01000157.1 GCA_019116945.1 Candidatus Janibacter merdipullorum
CGCAGGCGGCCCGAGGGGCCGGCGCCATGCTCGTCGAGACCGGCGAGGAGGCGGCGCTGCTGCGCGCCGCGGTGACCTCGCCCGGAGGGTCGACCGCCGCGGCCCTGGCCCGGCTCGAGGCCCACGGCGTGCGCCATGCCTTCGCGGACGCCGTCGTGGAGTGCACCGACCGGGCGACCTGATGGTCGCTGACGTGCGCCGCCTGGAGCGGCACGAGTGGGAGCGGTACCGGGCCGTCCGTCTGGCGATGCTCCTCGACGAGCCGGATGCCTACGGCAGCACCTTCGGCCGGGAGGTCGCCTTCGACGAGGCGACGTGGCGCGAGCGCCTCGGTCAGGCGGTCTTCGTTGCCGAGCAGGATGACGGGCTGCCGCTGGGGTCGGCGACCCTCCTGCGACTCGAGGGGAAGGACCCCGAGATCGTCGCGATGTGGGTCGCCGGGCACGCCCGGGGGGCCGGCACCGCCGATGCCCTCGTCGATGCCTGCCGGGTCGAGGCGGTGCGTGGCGGGGCCGACCTGGTCCGACTGCACGTGATGATCGCCAACCCGCGGGCCGTCGCCTTCTACACGCGCCTCGGCTTCGCCTTCGACGGTGGGTGCGGTGACGTGCCCGGATGCTCGCGGATGGTGTGGGAGGCGATCCCCGAGGTACCGGCGAGGTGAATTTTTGGGCCCGGCAGGCACATTCGCGGTCGGGGATGAGAGAGTGCTGCCATGAGTGAGATCACTGTGCGCGCGCTGACCGAGGACGAGTGGGAGACCTACCGCACCCTTCGGCTGGAAGCGCTGCAGGAATCTCCGGACGCCTTCGTGGCCGACCACGACACCGAGGCCGGGGAGCCGGAGGAGTTCTGGCGGGCCCGGATGAAGCGGAGCGCCCGCCTCGTCGCCGAGGCCGGCGAGGAGCTCGTCGGGGTCGTGAGCATCGGCGATGCCACGGAGAGCGAGTCCGAGAACGGCGGCCAGCTCTTCGGCCTGTGGGTCCGCCCCGACTGGCGGGGTCGCAGCGTCGCCGCCAACCTCGTGCGGCAGGGTGCGCGGATCGCCGAGGGCCAGGGTTTCGCCCGCCTCTTCTACTGGGTCGGGTCGGACAACGGTCGGGCCGTCGCCTTCGCGTCGAGCTTCGGCTTCCGGCCCACCGACGAGCGCCGGCCCATGCGGGTCTCCGGCGGTGAGACGACCGAGGACGAGATCGCCCTCGTCCTCCCGCTCGGTGAGGACCGCGCCTCCTGACCCTCGCATCTGCCTAGGGGCGTGCGGCCATGCGCTCGATGAGGGTCGTGGGGCCGCTGACGATGATGAGGTCACCGCTGCGCACCTTGGTCTCGGGCCGGGCATAGGTGAAGTCCTGGCCCGGGGACTTCACGCCGACGACCGTCACGCCGTACTTCTGCCGGATGTCGGACTGGGCGAGGGTGAACCCCACCGCCTCGGAGGGCGGGGTCATCTTGACGATGGCGAAGCCGTCGTCGAACTCGATGTAGTCCATGAGCCGGCTCCCGATGAGGTGCGCCAGCCGCTTGCCCGACTCGATCTCGGGGGAGAGGACGTGGTGCACGCCGATCCGGTTGAGGATGCGCGCGTGTGCCGGCGAGACCGCCTTGGCCCACACCTTCGGCGACTCGTTGTCGATGAGGTTGACGGCGGCGAGGACGGAGGCCTCGATGGAGGAGCCGACCCCGAGGACGCTGGCGGAGAAGGTGTGCGGCTTGAGCTCCTCAATCATCGCCACCGAGGTGGCATCCCCCTGGACGATCCGACCCACCCGGCCGAGGAAGCTCTCGGCGAGGACGGGATCGAGCTCGAGGGCGGTGACCCGGTTGCCGAGGCGATGCAGCTCGGTGGCCACGGCGCCACCGAAGCGACCGAGGCCGATGACGAGGACGTCCTCGTTGTGCAGACGGGTGCGACCCACGTGCTTCCCCTTCGATCATCGAGTGTGAGGACACGACCCTAGCCGGGGTAGCGTCTGCCCCATGAGCACACAGGCGTGCGCCATCTGGGGCGAGGACTTCACCCGGTACGACTTCGGCGTCGGCCACCCGATGGCGCCGGTCCGTCTGGACCTCACCGCGCGGCTCTGCCGAGCCCTCGGCGTCTTCGACCACGTGGACGTCGTCGACGTCGACCCCGCGGACGACGACGTGCTCGCCACCGTCCACGACCGGCAGTACCTCGACGCGGTCCGCGCCATCTCGGCGGATCCGTCGGTGGCGGACGGCCGCTGGGGCATCGGCACCGACGACGTCCCGGCCTTCGCCGGGATCCACGAGTCCAGCGCGCGGATCGCCGCCGGGTCGCGGGAGATCGCCCGACGGGTCTGGACCGGGGAGGCCGAGCACGGGGTCAACTTCACCGGGGGCATGCACCACGCCATGCGGGACCGCGCCTCCGGGTTCTGCATCTACAACGACGTCGGCATCGCCATCCAGTGGCTCCTCGACCAGGGCGCGGAGCGGGTGGCCTACGTCGACGTCGACGTCCACCACGGGGATGGCGTGCAGGAGCTCTTCCACGACGACCCCCGCGTGCTCACGGTGTCCGTGCACGAGTCCGGTCGCACCCTCTTCCCGGGGACCGGCTGGGCGTCGGACACCGGTGGACCCGGCGCCGAGGGCACGGCGGTCAACGTCGCCCTGCCTCCCGGCGTCGTCGACGGACCGTGGTTGCGCGCCATCACCTCGGTGGCCGGGCCGGTCGTGCGTGCCTTCGAACCCCAGATCCTCCTGACCCAGCACGGGTGCGACACCCACCGGGAGGACCCGTTGGCGCACATGGCGATCAGCCTCGACGCGCAGCGCCAGGCCGCGGTCAACCTCCACCGGTTGGCCCACGAGGTGGCCGAAGGGCGGTGGCTCGCCTTCGGCGGCGGCGGCTACGACGTCGCCAACGCGGTGCCGCGGGCATGGACCCACCTCACCGCCATCGCGGCCCACCACCCGATCCCCGCGGCCACGGAGACGCCCCAGGCCTGGCGTGAGCACGTCGAGCTCGTCGCGGCCCAGGCGGCGCCGCCGACGATGGGGGACCTCCCGGACCGCGACCTGCCGATCTGGGTGCAGCCGTGGGCCATGGGCTACAACCCCCACGACGGGGTGGACCGGGCGATCATGGCCACGCGTGAGGCGATCTTCCCCCTCCACGGACTCGACGTCTTCTACGACTGACCTCGATCCCGGAGCCATCTCTTCGGCGTGTCGAGTGGACTTCGGCGAATTGATCACCCATCCGACTTCACAGTCGTCACATCTGCCCCTATGGTGGACACCTGCAGGGCACGTTCCGGTCCACCGGCACCGGTCGGTGGTGCGCGCCTGCGGAGATCGAGGTGTTCATGTCGAACGATCGCTTGGGTGAGGTGCGTTTCCTCACCGTGGCCGAGGTCGCGTCGATCATGCGTGTCTCGAAGATGACGGTGTACCGGATGGTCCACAACGGCGACCTCCCGGCCGTCCGCGTCGGCCGCAGCTTCCGCGTCCCGGAGGACGCGGTCAACACCTACCTCGAGACCTCCTTCGTGGAGACCGCCTGAGTCGCAGGCGCCGCACGTCCCCGCCGGTCCGCCGCTCCACGGCGCCGCGGTTCGGTGGATGGCGGCGGACGGGCTAGACTCTTGCGTCTGACGCCCTCGGTGGTCCCTGCTCGGCAGGAGCGCATCGCACGAGCGGCCGCCGAAGGACATCGATCACGACCACGAAGGACAACGCATGGGTTCTGTCATCAAGAAGCGCCGCAAGCGCATGGCGAAGAAGAAGCACCGCAAGCTGCTGCGGAAGACCCGCCACCAGCGTCGCAACAAGAAGTGACCCGAAGGGGGCCCGACCGGA
>DXAR01000158.1 GCA_019116945.1 Candidatus Janibacter merdipullorum
TGTCGGCGCCCGGCCACCTCACAGGTCCCTATGGCTACAGTGACCACATGACCCACCCCGCCCCCGCTCCCGGCTCGCAGCGCCGCCTGCCTGCCGTCGAGGAGCGCTCGGCCGGGGGCGTCGTCGTCGACATCGAGGACGGTCAGGCGAGGATCGCGGTCATCGCACGGCGCAACCGGGCCGGTCGCCTCGAGTGGTGCCTGCCCAAGGGGCACATCGAAGGGGAGGAGACGCTCGTCGAGACCGCCGCCCGCGAGGTGGCCGAGGAGACCGGGATCGAGGCCCGGGTCCTCGTCGAGCTGGGGACCATCGACTACTGGTTCGCCACCCCCGACCGACGGATCCACAAGTTCGTCCACCACTACCTCCTCGAGGCCATCGGGGGGTACCTCACGATCGACAACGACCCCGACCACGAGGCGGTCGACGTGGCTTGGCTGCCGCTGCGTGAGGCGCACCGGCACCTGACCTTCCCCAACGAACGACGCATCGCGAGGGAGGCGTGGCAGCGGCTCGCCGGCGACGACTGAGGCTCGCGACCACCGCGACGCTCGTGCTCGCGCTGCTCGTGCTCCTGCCCTCGGCCGGCGCCCTGCCCCTGTCCCCGGGGGAGGACTCCACCGACGCCGAGCTGACCCTCACCTCGATCACCCCCGTCGTGGAGGACGACGGGTCCGCGACCGTGCAGGGCCGGCTGACCAACACCGGGTCGTCCACCCTGGCTCCCACCGAGGTCGACCTCGTCCCCCGTGCCGCCTCCACCAAGCGCTCGGACATCGCCACCTGGGCCGAGGGCGAGTCCCCCATCGAGGGGGTGGCCCTCGACTCCGCGGAGCTCGACGAGATCGCCCCGGGCGAGTCGGAGACCTTCACCCTGGCCACCCAGGCCACCGAGCTCTCCCCCGAGCTCGTGGCCGGTGCCGCCTGGGTGAGCATCCAGACCGCCGACACGGCCGTCCACACCTTCATCGGCGTCCACCGGACCAAGGAGTACGAACCGCTCGACGTCGTCTGGGGGGTCCCGCTGCTCCTGCCCAACGACCGGCGTCTCTTCGGAGCGCCGAGCAGCGGCCGGACCTCGGCCTGGGAGGAGGCCGTCGGCGAGGACTCCCGCCTGGACCGACTCACCGCGGAGGCCCCGGACAGCGACGAGGTCTGGCTCCTCGACCCGACGCTCGTCTCCCTCCCGCCCGAACCACCGGAGGCGACGGAGGAGGAGCTCGCGACGGCGATGGACTCCGAGCGCTCGGTGCGTCGCGAGCGCTCGACCGCCATCCGCGATCGCCTCGTCGGGGAGCGCACGCTCGTCCTGCCGGAGTCCGACGCGGATGTCGCCGCCGGGGCCGACTCCGAGGCCGCGGGCGACCTCATCCGGCCCCGCCTGCGCGGCGGGCGCACCCGTGCCGGCAACCTCGGTGCCCGCGCCCACGTCCTGTGGCCGACCGACGGCCTCGTCACCGACCAGCGCGCCGCCGACCTCGAGCGGCTCCACGCCGGCCCGGAGCAGCCGACGCTGCTCACCCAGAGCTCCTCGCTCGTCCCGGGCGGGTTCACGCCGACGGGTGGCGCCCGGACCACCGGGGGGACCCCCCTTCTCGTCTCCGACACGACCCTCTCGTCGGTCGTGGGCGACCTGTCCTCCCCGGCGGACCTCCCCCTCGCCCGGCAACGCCTCGTCGCGGAGACCTCCGCGATCCTCCAGGAACGGCCCGGCACCCCGCGCACCCTCTTCGTCGTCCCGGACCGCGGCTCCCGGCCCTCGCCCGAGGCCTATGCCGGGCTGCGCGAGGCCACGAGCGAGATCCCCTGGCTGGCGAAGGGGAGCACGACCAACCTCTTCCAGCAGCCGGCGCAGGCGTCCGCCGACCAGGTACCCCGCAGCGCCGACAAGATCACGGAATCCCCCACCGGTCAGAGTGCCCCGCCGCCGTTCCTCACCGGGGGCCGGGCCGCGGCGATCGGGGAGGACGAGCGCTCCGTCGCCACCTTCGCCTCGGTCCGCTCCGACGGCACGACCTGGCGGCGGACGGTCGACCCCGGCCTCGACCAGCTCACCTCGGCACGGTGGCGGTCCACCCCCTTCGCCGCGGTCCGGCTGCACGACACGCTCTCGCGCGCCGTGACCCTCACCCGGGACGACCTCGTCGTCTCCTCCGGTGACGTCAACTTCTTCGCCGACACCGGTCGGTTGCAGATCACCATCGTCAACAACACCGACGTCGAGCTCGCCAACCTCACCGTCGACCTCGCCTCGGACAACCCCTCCTTCCGCATCGAGGACCACCCCGACCCGGTGACCATCGGCCCGGGCGGACGCCAGACCGTGACCGTCCAAGCAACCGCCCTGGCCGCCGGCCAGGCACCCGTCCGGGTCCTCGTCACCACGCCGCGCGGGGAGGAACTGACCCACCCCGCCACCCTGCGGGTCAGGATGCGCCCGACCGGGGCCGCGATCTACTGGGTCATCGGCGGCACCGCCGCGCTGCTCTTGGCCGCAGGCACGTGGCGTACCGTGCGGCGACCGCGCAAGCAGACCGTGAACGAGGACGAGGCATGACGGAGCCCACGAGCTCGGAGGGCGAAGGGGGTCTCACCCCTGAGGAGGCCACCCCCAGGCACGGGACGAAGGTGGAGTCGCCCTCGATCGCGAGGTCGAGCGCGATCATGGCGGCCGGCAGCCTCGTCTCGCGCGTCCTCGGTCTCGTCCGCAACACGCTGACGGTCGCCGTCGTCGGCCTCAACCTCGTCGCCTCGGACGCGTGGAACGCCGCCAACACGCTGCCCAACATCTTCCACCTGCTCATCGCCGGTGGCGTGCTCAACGCCGTGATCGTCCCGCAGATCACCAAGGCGATGCGCCACGAGGACGGCGGCGTCGTCTACATCAACCGCCTCCTCACCCTCGCGGTCACCGTCCTCGCGGGGGTCACCCTCGTGCTCACCCTCGCGGCACCCCTGCTCATCTCGCTCCTCGTCTCGGGGAGCTGGGACAGCGAGGCCCGGGGGTTGGCGACCGCCTTCGCCGTCCTCTGCCTGCCCCAGGTCTTCTTCTACGGGCTCTACACCCTGCTCGGGCAGGTCCTTACCGCCCACAACCGCTTCGGGATGTTCATGTGGGCACCGGGGCTGGCCAATGTCGTCGCCATCGCCGGTCTCGGGTGGTTCCTCGTCACCGGGGCCGAGCTCAAGGCCCCGGTCTCGGAGTGGTCACCGACGATGATCGCCGTCCTCGGCGGGTCCGCGACGCTGTCGATCGCCTTCCAAGCGCTGATCCTCATCCCCCCGCTCCGGGCGACCGGGCTGCGGTACCGCCCGGTGTGGGGCATCCGCGGCAGCGGCCTCGGCTCCGCGTCCCGGATGGCCATGTGGGCCTTCGCCGCGGTCTCGATCGGTCAGCTCGGCTACCTCGTCAACTCCCGCGTCCTCACCGGAGCGACGCAGCGTGCCGCCGACCAGGGGATCGAGGGCGCCGGTCTGGCCGCCTACGCCAATGCCTACCTGCTCTTCATGCTCCCCCACGGCCTCGTCACGGTCTCGCTCATCACCGCGCTCTTCACCCGCTTCTCCCACGCGGCGCACGACGGTGACGTCCGCGCCGTGACCGCCGACCTGCGTCGGGGGATGATGATGCCGGCGGTCCTGCTCATCCCGGCCACCGCGGTCATCGTGCTCCTCGCCCCCCTCGTCCTCGCCGCCGTCCTCCCCGGGACCTCCCGCGGCGCCACCGACGCCTCGGTCGGAGTCCTCGTGACGATGGTCCTCGGCCTCGTGCCCTACGGCTGGTTCTTCCTCGTCCAGCGGGCCTACTACGCCTACGAGGACGGGCGGACCCCCTTCGCCCTGCAGCTCGTCGTCACCCTCATCGCCGTGGGCGTCACCCTCTTCGGCAGTACCCAGCCGGCCGAGCACGTCGCGACCTGGGTGGGCGTGGGCCAGTCCCTCTCCAACCTTGCCGCCGCCGTCATCGGCCTCTGGCTGCTCCGGCGACGGCTCGGCCCCCTCCGTCTCGGGCTGGTCGTGCGGCAGAACGTCCGGCTCGTCGTCGCGACCGCCGTCGCCACTGCCGTCGGCTGGATCGCGCTGCGGCTGCTCTCGGACGTCGTCGACGCCGGGACCTGGCTGGGTGCGGTGATCCTCTGCAGCGTCATCGGGCTGGTCGTCCTCGTGATCACCCTCACCGTCGCCGCCAAACTCCGGGTCCACGAGGTCACCGAGGTGCTCGACCCGCTCCTGAGGCGGCTTTCCCGCAGCTGACGCGCCCAAGCGGCTCCCGAGGTGGGGCCGAGGATGGTTCTAGGATGGCGCGGCAGGCAGACACCGACGAGAGGGACAGTGTGCACGGGGTGAACCCGGGGACCGAGCTCGGTCGCTACACGCTCGACGCCCGGATCGAGACGATCCCCGGCGGGGAGCGCTGGACCGCACGTGACACCACGCTCGAGCGAGACGTGACCCTCCTCGTCATGCCCGTCGACGAGCAGCCCACGGCGGCCGCCCTCGACGCCGCCCGGCGCGCAGCGGGGGTCGAGGCCGCCCAGCTCGTCCGGATCCTCGACGTCGGTACCGAGGGGGCTCACTCCTTCATCGCCGAGGAAGGCGTCGGGGACTCCGACACCTATGCCTTCGCCATCGGCGGCGAGGGCCTGCCCGCCGAGGAGGTCCGCCGGATCACCGGCGAGGTCGCCACGGGCATCGAGGCCGCCCGCACCCGTGGGCTGCACCACCTGTCCCTCACGCCCGAGACCGTCCTGCTCACCCACGACGGGCGGGTCAAGGTGCGCGGTCTGGCGACGGCCGGCGCCCTCGCCGGCATCGAGACCGAGGGGGAGGACGCCGACCGCGAGGACGCCACCGCGGTCGTGGCGCTCGCCTACGCCGGGCTCACCGCCACGTGGCCGCTGCCGGGGACGACCTCCCTTCCCGCCGCCCCGGACACCGGGGACGGCCCACCGGCGCCCTCCCGCGTCGCCGTCGGTGTCCCCGGCGACCTCGACACCATCTGCCGGGAGACCCTCTCCGAAGGGACCGGGCCGGACTCCCCCGGCGACTACGCCGCCCAGATCGCGCCCTGGTCCAGGATCCCGCTCGCCGGCGCCGTCCGCACCACCCCCGCCCCCCGCTCCACCGAGTCGGGAGCCGCGGACGACGACACGACGCCCCTCACCCCCGTCGCCGGGGGGGCGGTCGCCGGCGCGGGCGGTGCCGCCGCCACCCACGCGGCCATGGCGGACGACGACGAGGGGGTCACCCGGGAGATCACCCTCCGCGAGGACGACGACACCTCGGTCAGCGACACCCGGTCCGCGGACGCTCCCGAGACGACGGCGATCCCAGCAGCCGGCTCGGACTCCCGCAGGAAGGGGTCCCGACGGGACCGCGAGGACCGAGAAGGCCGGGAGGACGCCGACGGCAAGGCCAAGGCGGCTGCGGCCGCCGCAGCCGCCGCCGGGGCCGTCGGGACCGGCGCCAAGGTCCTCGGCAACCGCCTCGGCCGGGTCTCCAAATCGGCCAGCGGCCGGTCCAAGGAGGCCATCCACGACGCCCGCGCCCGCCGCGAGGCGATCCGGGAGGACCGCGCCCGCCGCACCTCGCTCGGCGCGGCCCCCGTCTCCGCGGAGCTCGAGGCCCCTGCCCCGCTCCTGCCCGCCGAGGCCGGGGCGGCGCCCAGTCGTCAGCAGTCCACCCTCGTCATGCTGCTCATGGCCGCCTTCGTCTCCGTCGCCTGCATCGCCGGCGCCATCGGCTCGGCCCAGATCGGGGAGGGCTCCGATCTCGGCGAGATCCTCGGCGGCGACGAGACGACGGCGGCCGAGACGAGTGCGTCCTCCTCCGAGGGCGGCGGTGGCTCCGGTGAGGGCGAGCCCTTCGCCATCCTCAACGCCGCCGGCTTCGACCCGCCGCCCGGCGACGGCAGCGAGCACAACGCCGAGGTCCAGCGGGTCTACGACGGTGACCCCGAGACCGCCTGGACGACCGAGGGATACAACGACGAGAACTTCGGTGGGGTCAAGGACGGGGTCGGCATCACCATCGACCTCGGGCAGCAGCAGCAGATCAGCTCCGTGACCCTCAACCTCCCGAGCACGGCCGAGGCCACGGTCTACGCAGGTGACTCGGCGACCAACTCGGGCACCGAGATCGGCAAGACCGAGGGACGCGACGGCGAGGTCGTCCTCACGCCCTCGACCCCGGCGCAGGCACAGTACGTCACGGTCTGGTTCACCTCCCTCGAGCAGATCGGGGACGACGGCCGCTACCGCGCCGCGCTCGGCGAGATCTCCGTACGGTGACGCCTGTGGATGACCAGCTCCATGCCGTCGACGACCGGCTCCTCCTCCGACGTCACGTCGACGGCGACGGCGATGCCTTCGGTGAGCTCTACCGCCGCCACCGCGACCGCATGTGGGCTGTCGCCGTCGGTGTCTGCGGCGATCGCGAGATCGCGGCCGAGGGGGTCCAAGAGGGCTTCATCGCCGCCTTCCGACGGGCGGACTCCTACCGCGGCGACGCCGCGGTGACGACCTGGCTCCACCGGATCGTCGTCAACGCCTGCATCGACGCCACGCGGCGGCTCAAGCCGACCGCCGAGCTCACCGAGGCCGTCATCGCCGCGGCACCCCCGGGTCCCGACGGCTCGCGTGAGGTCGACACCCGGCTCGCGGTCCACCAGGCCCTCCAGCGGCTCCCCGACGTCCAGCGTCTGGCGCTCGTCCTCGTCGACATGCACGGGGTTCCGGTCGCCGAGGCCGCCGAGATGCTCGAGGTCGCTCCCGGCACCATCAAGTCGCGGTGCTCACGGGGCCGGGAGGCTCTCGCCGAGACGCTCCGCGAGAGCGGTTTCACGGATTCGGGAACCTCTGGCGGTATCGCGACGTCAGACACAGGAGGCCAGCACGAGACGAAGGGAGGTGGCCATGACCGATGACCAGGACCCCACGGGCATGAGCCGCCTGCTCGCCGGTCTCAAGGAAAGCGGCCCCATGCCGGACGATCTCAACGAGCGCATCCGAGCGAGCCTCGCCGGTGAGCAGGAGGCCCGGCTCCGGGCCGCGCAGGAGGGTGAGGACGACATCCCGACTGACGACGACACCACGGGCGCCCAGGAGGACCAGGAGGCAGCCGACCGGGCGGGCTTCTGGTCCGAGATGGACCAGGACGGTACCGGCCCGAGCCGCCGCAGCACCCGCGCGGGGCGCTGGGTGCTCGGGATCGCTGCAGCCGCCGTCGTCGTTATGGGTGTCGGCGGGATCTTCGCCATCCGCGGCGGCGAGTCGAGCGATGACTCTGCGGCCGGCGGTGCCCCGACGAGCAGTGCACAGACATCGGGTCAGGCCGACTCCGAGAGCGCGCCCTCGGCGAAGGAGACCCCCGCCTTCGTCGTCACCGACACCGGGACCAAGTACACCCAGGCCGGACTCGGCTCCGAGGCCAGCGCCCTCTACGCCAACCCCGGCAGCGCCGACGAGTACACCGACGACACCGAGTCCCTCGGCTCGCTGAGCACGGCCGCCGGTGCCAAGGACTGCCTCTCGCGACTCGGCAGTCCCGACCTGCAGCCGGTCGTCATCGACGTCGGCTACTTCGACGAG
>DXAR01000027.1 GCA_019116945.1 Candidatus Janibacter merdipullorum
CGGCCGGTGATCATCATCGCCAACGACCCGACGGTCAAGGCCGGGTCGTGGGGCGCTCGCACGGTGGAAAAGATCGTCAGGGCGACCGAGACCGCGCTCCGCGAGGAGCTCCCGGTCTTCTGGCTCGTCGACTCCGCCGGTGCGCGCATCACCGACCAGGTCGAGATGTTCCCCGGTCGCCGCGGCGCGGGGCACATCTTCCACAACCAGGTCGCGCTCTCCGGCAAGGTGCCGCAGATCTGCTGCCTCTTCGGCCCGAGCGCCGCCGGCGGTGCGTACATCCCCTCCTTCACCGATCTCGTCATCATGGTCGAGGGCAATGCCTCGATGTACCTGGGCAGCCCCCGCATGGCCGAGATGGTCGTGGGGGAGCGGGTCTCCCTCGAGGAGATGGGCGGCGCCCGCATGCACTGCACCGTCAGCGGTGTCGGTGACGTCCTCGTCGCCGACGACACCGAGGCGATCGAGACCGCCCGGCTGTGGCTGAGCTATCTGCCGCAGAACTGGCACAGCGACCTCCCTTCGTACCAGCCGGAGGAGCCGGCCGCGGAGCTGACCTCGGCGACGATCCCGGAGCGGGAGTCCCAGCCCTTCGACATCCACGAGGTCATCGACGGGCTCGTCGACGACGACTCTTTCTTCGAGGTCAAGGAGCTCTTCGCGCCCGAGCTCGTCGTCGGCCTGGGCCGGATGGCGGGGGAGGCCGTCGGCATCGTCGCCAACAACTCGATGGCCAAGGGCGGTGTGCTCTTCACCGACAGCGCCGACAAGGCCGCGCGCTTCATCTGGCTCTGCGATGCCTACTCGATCCCGCTCGTCTACCTCGCCGACGTGCCGGGCTTCATGATCGGCTCCGAGGTCGAGCGCGGCGGCATCATCCGGCACGGCGCCAAGATGGTCTCCGCGGTCTCCTCCGCGACGGTCCCGCAGTTCTGCGTCATCGTCCGCAAGGCCTACGGTGCTGGCCTCTACGCGATGGGTGGCCCCGGCTTCGCCCCGGACGCGACGATCGCGCTGCCGACGGCGCGCATCGCCGTCATGGGCCCCGAGGCCGCGGTCAACGCGGTGTACGCCAACACCATCGCCAAGGTCGAGGCGGACGAAGGGGAGGCCGCGCGCGACGAGTTCATCGCGGCCCGCCGGGAGGAGTACGAGGAGGACGTCGACCTCGAGCGCCTCGCCGCCGATCTCGTCCTCGACCAGGTCATCGAGCCGGAGCAGCTGCGCGGGGAGCTGCTCGCCCGGCTGCGGCACGCCCGCGGGCGGGACCGGCGCTTCTCCGAGCGGCGGCGCGGGATCCCTCCGGTGTGACCCTCGCCGGTGTTTCTCGGGTCACCCGATAAGCACCCCCTTCGCAAGGGTTTGGAACTCTTGCTGAGCGGGGGTTTCTCGGGTGACCCGATCATCGTGGGGCTGGTGGGGCGAGGCGCGAAGGGGGCGTGACGGAGACCGCAGCCCGCTCGCGCTGCGCGGTCCCGCCTTCGTCGTTACCGTTGAGTAGCCCACACCCTCTGACGAAGGAACCCCTGATGAAGCGCTGGACCGCTCCCATCGCCGCCGCAGCCTGTGCGGTCGGCCTCGTCGCCACCGCCGGCTCCGCCGGTGCCGCCACCAACGACCCCCTTCGCCCCGATCTCTGGGGGCTGGACCAGGTCAAGGCCGAGCAGGCGTGGCCCACGACGACTGGTGAGGGCGCGACCGTCGCCGTCGTCGACACCGGCGTCGACCTCGGGCACCCGGACCTCGCCGGGCGGCTCGTGCCCGGCGCGACCTTCGTCTGCGAGGAGGGCCACGAGGGCTCCTGCGGCGACGGGGGATGGAAGGGCATCGACGGCGAAGGCCAGGAGTCCGACGTCCACGGCACCCACGTCGCCGGCACCATCGCGGCCGTGGCCGACAACGGCACCGGTGTCGCCGGCGTCGCCCCCGACGCGAAGATCATGCCGATCAAGGTCCTCGAGGACGGCTCCGGCCAGACCGAGGACATCGCCGAGGGCATCCGCTACGCAGCCGACAACGGCGCGGACGTCATCAACCTCAGTCTCGGTGGTCTGCCCGGCACCCAGATCTTCTCCATCCTCGGCCTCGACACGACGACCAAGGACGCGATCCAGTACGCCCGGGACAAGGGCACGCTCACCGTCGCCGCCGCCGGCAACACCTCGACCCTGATGTGCAACGACCCGGCCTTCAGCAGCGACTCGATCTGCGTCGGTGCCACGGACCGCAATGCCCTGAAGTCGTACTTCTCCGAGCTGCCGGTGACCTTCCGCGGGAAGGGCGTCGCCGGGCCGGGCGGGTCCGGTCGCCTCCTCGGCGGGCCGTGCTCGGATGACATCATCTCGACCGTCCCGCGCGGGACGGGCACCGACGAGTGCGGCGAGGGCAAGGACTACGCGGCCTTCGCCGGGACGTCCATGGCGACCCCGCACGTCGCGGGCGTCGCCGCGCTCCTCTACGCGCAGGGCCGGAGCATGGAGAACGTCGAGGGCGCGATCCTCGAGACCGCCCGCAACCCGCTGTGGGGCACCCGCGGAGGCTTCAGCGCCTTCTACGGCCGCGGCATCGTCGACGCCGAGGCCGCCATCGCTCACCCGCGCGACTGAGCGAGGTCCCACCAGCCGACCCCGAGGTCGGCGAGCAGCCGCCGCAGGAGCGGCAGGCACAGCCCGATGACGGTGCTCGGGTGCCCCTGGATCGACTCGACGAAGGGGGCCCCGAGCCCGTCGAGGGTGAAGCCGCCCGCGACGTGCAGCGGCTCGTCGGTGGCGAGGTAGCCCTCGATCTCCGCGTCGTCGACATCGCCGAAGTGCACCGTCGCGCTCGCCGGGGCCGCAGCACTGCGACCGGTGCGGGGGTCGAGGAGCCAGTGGCCGGTGTGGAGGACTCCGCTGCGGCCGCGCAGCTCCTCCCGCCAGCGGCGGCGAGCGACGTCGACGGTGCCCGGCTTGCCGTGGACCCGGCCGCCGACCTCGAGGACGGAGTCGCAGGCGAGGACGAGGCGCTCGTCGCCGGCGAGCCGCTCGCGGACGGCCGCCCCCTTCGCCTCGGCGAGGACCTGGGCCAACCCGTCAGGTCCGAGATGAGGGTCCTCGATCCGCGCGGCGGACTCCACCGCCTCCTCGTCGACGTCGCTGACGACGACATCAGGCTCGATCCCGCTGGCGCGCAACAGGAGCAGACGAGCGGGGGAGGCGGAGGCGAGGACGAGTGAGGCCATGGCCACATGGTGCACCTGTTGCCTGGTGATTGACGCGTCGGTAACTTGTGGTTCACCGCCACACCGACGAGGACGTCGTGCCCCGCCACATCCTGCTGGGCCGGTGATCTTCTCCCGCCCTGCAGACAGGACACGCATGTTCTCCAGACCCACTCGTGTGACGGCTGCGGCGACGCTCGCCGCAGCCCTCACCTTCTCGCTCACGGGGCAGGCCACTGCCGGGCCCGATGACACGCCCGGCACCGCCGGCGCCACGACGGTGACCGACACTCCGGAGCCGGAGCGCCCCGCCTTCTACGAGCCGCCGGCCACCATCCCGAACGAGCCCGGCACGATCATCCGCAGCGAGAAGGCCCCGCTCCTCCTCGACCCCTTCGACCTCTCGTCGACGGTCGTCACGGCGACCCGCGTCATGTACTCCTCGACCGACGGTGACGGCAACCCGATCGCGGTGACGGGCACGGTCTTCGAGCCGACGACGACCTACTACGGCAAGAGTGAGCGCCCGCTGATCTCCTATGCGCCGGGGACCCAGGGCATGGGTGACCGCTGTGCCCCCTCGCGCCAGATGGAGGACCTCGTCGAGTACGAGGGCATCGGGATCGCCCGCTCCGTGGCGCGGGGCTATGCCGTGGCCATCACCGACTACCAGGGCCTCGGGACGCCCGGGACGCACACCTACGTGGCCCGCGAGGCCCAGGGCAATGCGACTCTCGACATGGCCAGGGCAGCGCAGAACCTCGAGGAGACCGACCTCGACGCGGACACGCCGGTCGGCATCATGGGCTACTCGCAGGGCGGCGGTGCGGCCGCGGCCGCAGCAGAGCTCGCCGGTGAGTACGCGCCCGAGCTGGACATCAAGGGCTCGGCCGTCGGCGCGCCGACGGCGCACCTGGACCAGGTCGGTGAGCAGATCGACGGCAGCCTCTACAACGCCTTCGCACTCTTCGCCGTCCTCGGTCTGTCCACCGCGGAGCGGATCGACCCGGACGAGTACCTCAACGAGGAGGGCCGGAAGATGGCCTCCCAGGTCGAGGACGCCTGTGTGTTCGACCTCTTCGACTACGCCTTCAAGGACACCGGGCAGTACACCGCGAGCGGCAAGTCGCTCACCGAGCTGCTGTCGGAGGAGCCCTTCGCCTCGGCGGTGGAGGAGCAGCGGCTCGGGAAGATCGCGCCCAACGCCCCCGTCGTCATCAACCACGCCATCGGCGACGACGTCATCCCGTACAAGGGCGGCAAGCAGCTGGGCGGTGACTGGTGCGACAAGGGGACCCGGGTCTCCTTCAACGCCGGACTCATCCCCACGCACGTCGGCGGATTCGTCCCCCACGTCGAGAAGTCGATGTACTTCTTCGAGAAGCGCTTCGCCGGTCAGAACCAGCTGAGCAGCTGCTGGCGCCTCTGAGCCGTCGAGGACGAAGGGGGTGACACCGGCGATCGCCGGAGTCACCCCCTTCGTCGTGGGAGGGGAGGATCAGGGGGTGAACTCGGCGTGGTAGACGCCGTCACCCGATCCGTCGGCCACCGAGGTGGAGTTGAAGTACAGGGTGAGCTTCGTGCCGTCGGTGTTGGTGTAGAGCGCGTAGTGGCGGGTGACGGAGGTCTGGCTCCAGCCGCTGCCACCCGTGCCGTGGTCGTCGAAGAGCTGGCTCATCGCCGTGGCCGAGGCGTACTTCTCGGCGGTGCTCCGCCGACCGGCACCCCAGGCGCGGACGAGGGCATCGCAGTAGTCGGAGGTGCTCGTCTCGGGGACCAGGCCGCTGCCGGAGTCGGCGCTGTCGCCGGAGTCGTCGGCGTCATCGGAGGAGCCGCCCTCCTTCAGGCGCGTGCCGACCACGCCGTTGGGCCCACCCTCGGTGACCTCCTCCCGGTCGACGAAGACGGTGAGGACCCCGCCGTCACCGTCGGTGTAGCGCACGTGCGTGCGGAGGCCGTGGTCGACCTCGCCCTGGCGCGACCAAGACGTCCCGCCCTTGGGGTGGAAGGCGAAGAGGCTGCTCACGGTCGTCGCGGTCGCGTACTTCAGGGCCTCCTGTCGATCTCCGACACCCCAGGCGCGGACGAAGTCGTCGGCATAGCTGCGGACGTCGGTGGGCAGGTCGGACCCGCCATCGGATGACGAGGACGTCGAGGACGGATCGGACGTGGGGGCGTCCGGGACGTCGGCCGTCGCGGTGGCGGTGGCGGTCGCGGTGGAGGTCTCCTCGGTGGGCTCGGAGCTGCTCGAGCTCGTGACCGTCACCGTCTCCTCGGCTGAGCTCTTGTCGTCCCCGCCGGGCAGGCTCAGTCCGCATCCGCTCACGAGCGTCAGCGACGCGACGACGACGACCGGTCCCCTGATGTTCTTCCCCATGGCAGCAAGCCTATGGGAAGGGGGCCTGATGCGGCCGGGAGTTCACCCTTCGAGGGAGATCCGCCACTCGCCCTCGATGAGCGTCAGGTCGATGACATGGTCCTCACCCGCCCGGTTCCTCACGGTGACCGTGGCATCCCGGCCGTCGGCGGAGATCCTGGAGTCCCGGATGTCGATGCTCGCATCGGCAGGGACGTCCAGCTCCTCCCAGTTCTCCTCCATCTGCTCGCCGCAGCTCTGGTCGAACTGCTCGAGCGACTCGACGATCGCCGGGTCGAAGGCCTCGCAGGCGGCCTCGAAGTCCTCCTCGCTGAGGGCGGTGGCGAAGTCCTCGACGGTCTCCTCCGGCCCGCCCTCGCCTGCGCCGGACGACCCGTCGGTGGTCGATGATGCCGTCGGCTCCGCGGCCGTGGCGGTGGCCGAGGTGCCGTCCTCCTCGGTGTCCGAGGTCGCGGTCTCCGTCTCCGTCTCGGTGGCGGTCTCGGTGCGGGTCTCCTGCGGGGACGTCGTCTGGCTGGCGCTGCTGGTGCCGCTGGAACTACCGGCGTCCTCGTCACCACCCGAGGGGATGAGCGAGCACCCCGCAGCGAGCGTCAGCGACACGATGATGACTACGGGCCCCCTGATGTTCTTCCCCATGGTGGACACCCTACGAGGGATGATCACGAACCGCTCTCGGCAGCTGGGCCGAGCAGCGCCGTGCGCAGGGTGTCGAGCCCCATCCCGCCGAGGTCGAGGGCGCGGCGGTGGAAGGCCGTGAGGTCGAAGTCGGCGCCCTCGCGGCCGGCGGTCTCCTCCCGCAGCTGCAACCAGAAGCGCTCGCCGATCTTGTAGCTCGGTGCCTGGCCCGGCCAGCCGAGGTAGCGGTCGAGCTCGAAGCGGAGGAACTCCTCGTCCTGGTTCGCGTGCGCGGAGAGGAAGTCCCAGGCCTTGTCGTAGGTCCACGCGCCGCCGCCCACCTCGGCAGGTGCCTCGAATCCGCAGTGGACCCCGATGTCGAGGACGACCCGCGCCGCCCGCAGCGACTGGCCGTCGAGGAGACCCATGCGGTTGCCCGGGTCGTCCATGAGCCCCAGCTCGGCCATGAGCCACTCCGCGTAGAGGGCCCAGCCCTCGCCGTGGCCGGAGGTCCACGAGGCGAGGCGGCGCCAGCGGTTGAGCTGCTCACGACGGACGATCGACTGGCCGATCTGGAGGTGGTGACCGGGGACGCCCTCGTGGTAGACGGTCGTCAGCTCGCGCCAGGTGCCGAAGGTCGTGACCCCCTTCGGCACGGACCACCACATGCGACCGGGGCGGGAGAAGTCGTCGCTCGGTCCGGTGTAGTAGATGCCGCCGGTCTCGGTCGGGGCGATGCAGCACTCGATGGTGCGGACCGGGTCGGGGATGTCGAGGTGCGGGTCGAGGAGGGCGATGGCCTCGTCGGCCTTCGTCTGCATCCACTCGCGGAGGGCGTCGGTGCCGTGGAGCTGGTAGCGCGGGTCGGCGTCGAGGGCGGCAATGGCCTCCTGGATGTCCGCCCCCGGACGGATCCGGTCGGCGACGGACGCCATCTCGTCGGTGATGCGGGCGAGCTCCTCCTGCCCCCAGGCATAGGTCTCCTCGAGGTCGATCTCGGTCCCGAGGAAGACCCGCGAGTGGAGCTGGTAGGCCTCACGCCCGCAGGCATCGGACTCAGGAGCCTTGTCCCGCAAGGGCTTGAGCCGCTCGGCCAGGTCCCGGTAGCCACCGGCCGCGGCCTCGACCCCGGTGCGGAGGTCTGTCGCCAGCGCGTCCGGGAGGGACGACCCGTCGGCGAGCGCGGCGCCTGTGAGCAGCCCGGCGAAGTAGCCGTCCGGGGCAGTGAGGTCGGCGCACTGGTCGATGCACCGCTTGTACTGGCGAAGGGGGGCGATGTCCCCCTTCGCAGCGGCGGCCGACAGCGACTCGGTCCACTGCTCGAGGGCGGTGGGCACCTGCGTGAGGCGGGCGGCGATCGTGGCCCAGTCCTCCGTCGTGGTGGTCGGCATGAGGTCGAAGACGTCGCGCACCGACTGCATCGGTGAGGCGATGACGTTGATCTCCTGCAGGTCGAGCCCTGCGTCGTGGAGCTCCTCTGCGAGGCCGAGTCGCTCGCGCATCGCCTCGATGGTGATCCGGTCCACCTCGTCGACGGGGGTGGCGCCGTCGAGCGCGGTGAGGGTCTCTCGACGGCGACGGGAGGCGGCTGCGAAGCCGTCGGGGGAGAGGTCGTCGAGCTCCGCCTCGCGGCCGGGGAGCCCGAGGAAGGTCGCCTCGATGGGGGAGGCCGCGACCTCGGCGTCCAGGTGGGCCTCGGCGATGTGGTCGATCTCGGTCTGCGGGCGGTGGTCCTCGGTCGTCACCTGTCGGACGGTACCCATGCGACGCGGTGGGCGCGCGGTGACCGAGGATGGGTCGTGCACGGACCGGATCTGGTAGGAAGACCCGCAGACCGCCCCCCTTCGTCCCCCGGAGTGACCGCATGACCCTCACCGCCGCCGCTGACGGCTCCGCCCTCGGCAACCCCGGACCCGCCGGCTGGGGCTGGTACATCGACGACGACCGGTGGGCCTGCGGGGGATGGGCGCACGGGACGAACAACATGGGCGAGCTCACCGCGGTGCTCGACCTCCTGCAGCAGACCGCGCACCTCGACGAGGAGCTGCACGTCATCTGCGACAGCAAGTACGTCATCAACTCGATCACCGCGTGGATGCCGGGATGGAAGGCCAAGGGCTGGCGCAAGAAGGACGGCAAGCCGGTGCTCAACGTCGAGATCATGCAGGCGCTCGACGCGGCGATGGAGGGGCGCTCGGTGACCTTCGAGTGGGTCAAGGGCCACGCCGGTCATGCGCTCAACGAGGAGGCCGACCGGCTCGCCTCGAGCGCCGCGGCCGCCTGGGCGAAGGGGGTGGCCCCCGATGGTGGCCCGGGCATCCCGGGAGCACGGTCGGGTCACGCCGGGACCGTCGAGCCGGCGGCCGACGAGTCCGGTCCGGAGGACGAGCCGCTCTCGCTCTTCTGACTCAACCGTGGACGAAGGGGGCGTCGCGCTGGCGCAGCCGTGTGGCCAGATCCGCGTGGGCGCCGTCCTCCTTCGTCGACAGGGTCGCGGTGACGACCGGACCCTGTGCGGTGATCTCCCCGAGTGCGAGGGAGTCGGAGAGACGGGTGCCGCGACTGTCCGTGCCGTCCTCGAAGACCTCGCGCAGTGACTCCACGGAGTCGCTGGCGGCGGCCTCGTCGGCGAAGTGGTAGGCGATGGTGACCACGGGCTCGTCGTCGTCCGCGGACCAGCCGAGCGCGACGGCGTCGAAGTCCGACGGGGGGAGCGGGCCGAAGGACTGCTCGGACACGGGCTGGCTGTCGGCGGAGAAGTCGTGCCCCACCGACATGAGGGCCGAGACCGAGCCTGCCTCGTCGAGGGCGTCGGCGAGGCTGTCGACGGTCGGGTCTGTGGTGAGCGGCTCGCTCGGTCCGGAGAGCCAGTCCTTGACGACCGCGGTCGAGTCGGACGCGGCGAGCTGCCCGTCGCGCTGGGCCATCCGCACGGGCGCTCCGGTGCTCTGCACCGCGTTGCGCCCAGACAGGTCTCCGCGGCCGTCCTCTCCCTCACCGACGGTGCGCACCCCGTCGCCCACCTCGGGCAGGTGGGCGAGCGTGTCGTCGTCGACGTCTCCCGCGATGACGGTGAAGCGGCCGGGGGCCTCGGGGATGTCGGCGTAGGACGCGACGTCGACCAGGGACCAGCCCGCGAGGTCGTCGAACTCCGCGAGGTTGAGCGTGCTTCTGACGGTCAGCTCCGGGAGAAACAGGGGGATTGGCGCGTAGCCGTCCTGGGAGCGCTGCCCCGTCAGCGGTGCCAACCACTGCGCGGTGGCGGCCTCGTCACCCGGGTCGTCGGGGCGCTCGAGACCGGCTGCCTCGGTGGCGGCGTCGACGTCGGCGATCCGCACCGTGTACTCCTCGAGGTCGGTCGCGGGGACCTGGTCGAGCGTCGAGCCGATGCTGAAGTCCCTGTCACCGTCCGCGCCGTCCCCGCCGTCGCGGGCGGGCGCGCCGCAGGCGCTCGCGGTCAGGAGGGCGAGAGCCACCCCCGCGGTGATCATCGCCCGCATTCTGATCGTCCTCCCCAAGGGCCGCTCTCTCGCGTGCCCGATGGGGAGAACGTAGCGTAGTTCTCCGCCGATGAGCCGATGCCCAGCGACGGACGCGACTCAGCGCAGGGGGTGGCGCCCGGTGACCTCGCGCAGCTGCTCCAGCCGATGACCGGAGTAGACCCCGGATTCGACCACCCGCTGGGCGAGCGCGCGGTCGCCGAGCTTGGCCCGGAGCACCATCGGCAGGGTGATCCCCGAGCCGGAGGGCTCGACCTCGATCGGGTCACCGGCACGGATCTCACCCGGGACGACGACGCTCAGCAGGGCGCCCGTGCGGCCGTGCTCCATGAAGCGCTTGACCCAACCCCGCTCGCCCATGTGCTCGCCGAAGGTGGCGCAGGGCTGGCGCGTCCACCGCACCTCGAGGACCGCGCTGCCGACCGACCAGCGGTCGCCGACCTCCGCGGCGTCGACGTCGATCCCGGTCGTCGTGAGGTTCTCCCCGAAGCAGCCGTCCGGGAGCTCGCGCCCCAGGGCCTCGGCCCACAGGTCGAGCTCCTCCCGGGCGAAGGCGTAGACCGCCCGGTCCGAGCCGCCGTGGTGCTCCCCGTCGCCGACGTGGTCCCCGTAGACGCCCGAGACACCCGCCCCGTCGACGACCCGCCGCGGCCCCGGCTCCGTGACGCTAATGACCTCGGTCGGGTGCTTGTCGATGCCGGTCGGCCTGCCCTTCGGCACCCGCTGGAGCTTCGGTCGGCCGGTGTTGACGGAGAGGACGCGGGACATGGGGCGAGGATACGCGTGGGGCTGGCCCCTCCCTTCGCTCGCTCGGGTCGCAGAAGAAGCGCGACGTCGAGGTCGCGCTTCTTCTGCGAATCAGGTCAGCGGGGCAGGACCGAGGCGCGCCAACCGCCCCGGGAGGGGTGGACGGGCGCGCGCACGAGGCGCTCGCGAGAGGCCCAGCGCGAAGGGGGGCCCGCCGGCTCCTCCTCGCCGCCTCCCAGCCCGGAGAGGACCGCGACGAGCGCGGCGACCTGCTCCGGGGAGGCCTCGCCATGCACCTCGATCCGCTGTGCCGGGGTCTCCTCGGTCGAGGGCGGTGCGGTCTCCTCGGTGCTCACAGCGGAATGTTCCCGTGCTTCTTCGGCGGGAGCGACTCCCGCTTGGTCTGCAGGGCCCGCAGCGCCTTGCTGATGTTCATCCGCGAGTTGCTCGGCGTGATGACCGTGTCGATGTAGCCACGCTCGGCGGCGACGTAGGGGTTGGCGAGCGCGTCCTCGTAGGCGGTGATGAACTCCTGACGGGCGGCCTCGACGTCGCGACCCTCGTCCTCGGCCGCCTTGAGCTGCTTGCGGTAGAGGATGTTGACCGCACCCTGCGCTCCCATGACGGCGATCTGCGCGGTCGGCCAGGCGAGGTTGATGTCGGCGCCGAGGTGCTTGGAGCCCATGACGTCGTAGGCGCCGCCGTAGGCCTTGCGGGTGATGACCGTGACGAGCGGGACGGTGGCCTCGGCGTAGGCGTAGATGAGCTTGGCCCCGCGGCGGATGATGCCGTTCCACTCCTGGTCGGTGCCCGGGAGGAAGCCCGGCACGTCGACGAAGGTGAGGACCGGCACGTTGAAGGCGTCACAGGTGCGCACGAAGCGCGCGGCCTTCTCCGAGGCCTCGATGTCGAGCGTGCCCGCGAACTGCATCGGGTTGTTGGCGACGACGCCGACGGAGCGCCCTTCGACCCGGGCGAAGCCGCAGATCATGTTCGGCGCGAAGAGCGGGTGCACCTCGAGGAAGTCGCCGTCGTCGACGATCGTCTCGATGACCTGCTTCATGTCGTAGGGCATGTTCGGCGAGTCGGGGATGATCGTGTCGAGGACCCGGTCGGTGTCGTTGACCTCGAGGTCGAGCTCGCCACCGAAGACGGGTGCGTCCTCGAGGTTGTTGCTCGGCAGGTACGACAGGAGCGCCTTGGCGTAGTCGATCGCGTCGTCCTCGTCGGTCGCCATGTAGTGCGCGACACCGGACTTGGTGTTGTGCGACCGGGCGCCGCCGAGGTCCTCGAACTCGACGTCCTCACCGGTGACCGTCTTGATGACGTCCGGTCCGGTGATGAACATGTGCGAGGTCTGGTCGACCATGATCGTGAAGTCGGTGACGGCGGGGGAGTAGACCGCACCGCCGGCGCAGGGGCCCATGATGAGCGAGATCTGCGGGATGACGCCCGAGGCGTGGACATTGCGCTTGAAGATCTCGCCGTAGAGCCCGAGGGAGACGACCCCCTCCTGGATGCGGGCACCGCCGGAGTCGTTGAGCCCGACGACGGGGCAGCCGATCTTCATGGCGAAGTCCATGACCTTGGTGATCTTCTCGCCGAAGACCTCACCGAGGGAGCCGCCGAAGACCGTGAAGTCCTGGGCGAAGACCGCGACCTGCCGGCCGTCGACCGTCCCGTAGCCGGTGACGACGCCGTCGCCGTAGGGCCGGTTGGCCTCCTGGCCGAAGGCGGTCGAGCGGTGCCGCGCGTACTTGTCCATCTCGACGAAGCTGCCCTCGTCGAGGAGGAGGGCGATGCGCTCACGCGCGGTCTTCTTGCCGCGGGCGTGTTGCTTCTCGATGGCGCGATCGGATCCGGCGTTGGCGACCTCGGCCACACGACGCTTGAGATCGGCGAGCTTGCCGGCCGTCGTGTGGATGTCGATGTCGGCGGGGACGTCGGTTCCGCCGATCGCCTGAGCGTCAGTGGTCTCGGTGCTCTGGGACATGGTGCGCAGCCTAGCCTTGCCGATGTGCCCACCCCGATCGATGTCCAACGACTGACCGCCGTCCTGCCCCGTGACCGGGGCTGGGGAGAGGTCGTCCACCTCGACGAGGTCGGGTCGACGAACACCGAGGCGATCCGGCGGGCGACCCTCTGGGAGCCGGTCCTCACCGAGTTCCAGAGCGAAGGGCGGGGTCGCCTCGACCGCACGTGGGAGGACCGCCCGGGCGCCGCTCTGGCGATGTCCGTGGTCGTCCCGTGGCTGACGCCGCCGGGCTGGTTGCCGCTGGCGGCCGGGCTCGCGGTCCACTCCGCCCTGGCCGACGAAGGGGTCCCCGCCCGCCTCAAGTGGCCCAACGACGTCCTCCTCCCGGGTGACGAAGATCGCAAGGTCTGCGGCATCCTCTGCCAGGCCGTCCCGGGTGTCGGCGCCGTTGTCGGCATCGGGATCAACGTGGCCCAGGAGCGCGACGAGCTGCCCGTGGCGACGGCCACCTCCCTTTGCCTCGCCGGTGCCGAGGTCGACCGCACCGACCTCGCCGGGTCCGTCCTCCTCCACCTCCGGCGGTGGCACGAGCGACTCTCCGCCGGAGGGGAGTCGGCCGAGTCCGCCCGGGAGGCGTACGTGCGGGCCTGCTCGACGCTCGGCCGGCGGGTCGTCGTCCACCGACCGGATGGCACCCGGGAGGAGGTCGAGACGACGGGCATCGACGTCGAGGGGCGCCTTCTCGTCATCGGTGCCGCGGGCTCAGATACCGTGTCCGCGGGTGACGTGCAGCACATCAGGCTGCCCGAGTCGCCTTCTGCCTGACCATCCTCGACGCCAGGAGGTGCCGTGCCGTACTCCGGAGCCCACGGACGCCGCTCCTCCCCGGACGAGGACGACCTCGACAGCGGCCCGGAGGACTTCGAGCGGGCGCTCCTCGGTCGGCCGGCCTCGATGGGTCGCCGCGAGGTGTCGCGCGGGGCCGGGGTCTCCGTGCGCTCGGCACGCAAGTTCTGGCACGCCCTCGGCTTCCCCGTCGTCCACGAGGGCGACGACATGTTCACCGAGGCCGACCTCGAGGCGCTCGCCGGGGTCGCCCGGCTCGTGCGCGAGGGCGACATCCCCGAGGAGTTCGCCCTCTCGATGACCCGGGCCTTCGCCCGGACTATGGACCGCCTCGCCGCCTGGCAGGCCCAGCTCGTCGTCGAGGAGGTCTCCCGCCAGCGCCACGGGGACGAGGAGCCGACGCCGGAGGAGGCCGTCAACGACTCCGCGGAGGCGGCCGCGTGGCTGTCCTCGCTCACCGAGGAGGTGGAGCCCCTCCTCGTCTACGTGTGGCGACGTCAGCTCACCGCGACCATCCAGCGGATGCTCACCATCGAGGAGGAGGCCGGGAGCACGAGCATCATCGGCTTCGCCGACCTCGTGAACTTCACCTCCGTCGTCCGTCGGCTCACCGAGCGGGAGCTCGCCCGCATGGTGCAGCGCTTCGAGGACCTGTGCACCGACATCGTCACTGCGCACGGCGGCCGGGTCGTCAAGACGGTCGGCGACGAGGTCCTCTTCCAGACCTTCGACGTGGCCCCCGGCGCGGCCATCGCTCTCGACCTCGTGGAGGCGATGGCCGAGGACGACCTGCTGCCCGCGGCGCGGGTGGGCATGGCCCACGGGCCGGTCGTGCGGCGCCTGGGCGATGTCTTCGGGACGACGGTCAACCGCGCGAGCCGGCTCACCGCGGTCGCCCCTCCGGGCGGCGTCTACGTCGACGACGCGCTCACCCGTCTCCTGGAGCCGCTCAGCGGATTCTCCACCGTCCCGACGCGGCGACGCTCCCTGCGGGGCATCGGTGAGGTCGCCCCCAGCCGGCTCGTCCGGGTCACCGGCGTCCGGCGCTCGACCGATGTCACCGCGCACGTCTGACGTCGAGTTCCTATGATCCGACCATGACCCGTGTGCTGCTGGCCGAGGACGACACCGCCATCTCCGACCCCCTGGCGCGGGCTCTCGTGCGGGAGGGATATGACGTCACCGTGCACGCCGACGGGCGCGAGGCCCTCGACACGGCCCTCGGCGTGCCTCCCGACCTGCTCGTCCTGGACCTCGGCCTGCCCACCCTCGACGGCCTCGAGGTCTGCCGCCGGCTGCGGTCCACCGGGTCGGATGTCCCGGTCCTCATCCTCACCGCCCGTGCGGACGAGGTGGACACCGTCGTCGGTCTCGACGCCGGGGCGGACGACTACGTGACCAAGCCCTTCCGGCTCGCCGAGCTCATGGCGCGCGTCCGCGCACTCCTCCGTCGCCGCACCGACGAGACCCTCGAGCCGAGCGGTCCGCTGCGGCTCGACCTCGACAGCCGACGGGTGTGGTTCCACGGTGAGGAGCTGGCGCTCACCGCCAAGGAATTCTCCGTGCTCAGCGTGCTCGTGCGCGAGCGGGGGCGGGTCGTCACCCGTGAGCAGCTCATGGGTGAGGTCTGGGAGACCGAGTGGTACGGCTCCACCAAGGCCCTCGACATGCACATCTCCGTCCTCCGGCGGAAACTCGGCGACGACGTCGCCGACCCTCGTCACATCGCGACCGTGCGCGGGGTCGGGTTCCGCTTCGACTCGTGACCTATCGCGCCCAGGTCCGCCGACTCCTGCTCGGAGCGGTCGCCGCAGCCGGGGTCATCACCGCCCTCGTCCTCGGGACGGTGGCCATGGTGGCCGCCGAGGACGCCATGGTCCTCGGTCTCGACCTCATGGCCTGGACCGTCGTGGCCCTCGTCCTGGGCGTGGGCGCGAGCGCAGCCGGTGGCCTGGCGGTGCTCCGGCTCGTCGAGGAGCGCCGGGCGAAGGGGGCGGCCTTCGTCAGCGAGCAGATCGAGGCCATCCGCGAAGGGGGAGGAGCACTGCCCCGGACCGAGATCGGCGTGCCCGACATCGACGCCGCGACGCAGGAGATCGCCCACCTCGCGGGCGAGCTGGCCCGGCAGCGCGCGCTGGACCGGGACTTCGCGGCCGATGCCTCGCACCAGCTGCGCACGCCGCTCACCGCCCTCCTCATGCGACTGGAGGAGATCACCCAGACCGACGACCTCGAGGTGATCCGGGACGAGGCAGAGGTGGCCGTGACCCAGGTCGAGCGACTGAGCGGTGTTGTCGACACCCTGCGCTCGCGCACCTCCGAGGGCGGTGAGATCCCCGAGATCTCCCTCGACTCGGTGCTCGCCTCGCTCCAGCGGGAGTACCAGCCGGCCTTCACCGCGGCCCGGCGCAGCATGCGGGTCGACGGGCCACCCGGCCTGGCCGTGCGCTGCGCGCCGATGGATCTGGCCCAGATCCTCCAGACCCTCGTCGAGAATGCCCTGGCCCACGGAGGTGGCCGGGTGACGATCACCATGCGGGGCTCCATCGGGTCCGTCGTCCTCGAGGTGCAGGACGAGGGCGAGGGGATCCCCACGGCGATCGCCCCGCACATCTTCGAACGCTCGGTGACGTCGAGCGGGTCCGGTCTCGGCCTCGGGCTGGCACGCCAGCTCACCGAGCGCAATGGCGGCCGGCTCGAGCTCGTCCGGGCACAGCCGGCGACCTTCTCCGTCTTCCTCTCGGGGTCGGGGCGACGCTGACCCCCTTCGCCCCCGGTCACGCGGCCGGGGCACCGTCCTCCGGATCCCGGGCGAAGACGAAGCGACGGTAGGTCCAGAAGCGGAAGAGCGTCCCCAGGGCGATGCCGAAGATCGTCGCGAGGTTGTCCGCGAGCCGGCTCTCGAAGTCGAGGACGTAGTGCGAGATGACGAGGGTCAGCGTCGAGATGACGAGGGCCAGCCCGTTGACGACGAAGAAGAGGGTCACCTCGTGGTGCGCCGGACGGGATCGACGGTGGGCGAAGGTCCAGCTCCGGTTGCCGAACCAGGCGACGAGGGTGGCGGTGACCCCGCTGAGGATGCGGGCGGTCGTCACCTTGTCCTCGAGGACGGTGTGGGTGAGGAGATTCATCCCGCCGAGGTCGACGACGAAGGCGATCGCGCCGACGAGACCGAACTTCGCGATCTCGTGCCAGATCGTGTCGACGAAGCGCCCGACCCGGCCGCGAGGACGGCCGACGGAGGCCGGCTGGGCAGCCTCGTGCGACGGGCGGGACGGATCGGACATCTCTCGCAGGGTAATCGCGGGGCAGGCGAAGGGAGACATCGTCGATAGGGTGCGCACCGTGTCCGAACCCCAACGCGCCCCAGGTGGCTTCCCTGTCGTCGGCATCATCGGCGGGGGGCAGCTCGCCCGCATGTGCGCCGGTCCCGCCGTCGAGCTGGGCATCACCCTGTCCGTCCTCACCGAGGCGCCGGACGCCAGTGCCGCCCTGGCCGTGCCCTCCGCGCCGGTCGGTGCGCACACCGACGTCGAGACGGTGCGGGCCTTCGCCCGCGGGTGCGATGTCGTCACCTTCGACCACGAGCACGTGCCGACGGCCGTGCTCGACGCCCTGCTCGAGGACGGGGTCGCCGTGCGGCCGGGGCCGCAGGCCCTGCTCCACGCCCAGGACAAGCTCGTCATGCGGGAGGCGCTCACGGCGGCCGGGGTGCCGTGCCCGCGCTGGGCGGCGGCGTCGACCGCTGAGGACGTCACGGACTTCGCCGCGGAGGTGGGGTGGCCGCTCGTCGCCAAGACCCCGCGGGGCGGCTACGACGGCAAGGGGGTCCTCGTCGCCCACGGTGTCGCCGACCTCGAGGACTGGTTGGCGAGGGCCGCGGACCGGGGCGAGCCCCTCCTGCTCGAGGAGGCCGTGCCCTTCGTCCGGGAGGTCGCGGTGCTCCTCGCCCGCAGCCCCTCCGGGCAGGCGGCGGCGTGGCCGGTCGTCGAGACGGTCCAGACCGAGGGGATCTGCACCGAGGTCATCGCCCCGGCGCCGGGTCTCTCCGAGGAGGCGGCGCGGAGGGCGACGGCGATCGGTCTCGACGTCGCCGCGATGCTCGAGGTGACGGGGGTCATGGCCGTCGAGCTCTTCCAGCTGGAGGACGGGTCGGTCGTCGTCAACGAGCTCGCGATGCGTCCGCACAACTCGGGCCACTGGAGCATGGACGGGGCCGTGACCGGGCAGTTCGAGCAGCACCTGCGCGCCGTGCTCGACCTGCCGCTCGGGTCGCCGCGGCCCCGGGCACCGTGGACCGTCATGGGCAATGTCCTCGGTGGCGACCACCCCGAGCTGTACCCGACCTACCGTCACGTCATGGCCCGTGACCCCGAGCTCAAGGTGCACCTCTACGGCAAGGGGGTCCGTCCGGGGCGCAAGATCGGGCACGTCAACGTCAGCGGTGAGGACCTCGCCGACCTGCGCGAGCGTGCCCGGCACGCTGCGGACTACATCGAGGGAGCGGTTCTGGAATGACGAGCACGAGCAGCACGACCGGTGGGAAGGCGACGCCCCGCGTCGGCCTCGTCATGGGCAGCGACAGCGACTGGCCGACGATGGTGGCCGCCGCCGACGTCCTCGACGAGCTGGGGGTGGCCTACGAGGCCGACGTCGTCTCCGCGCACCGGATGCCGACGGAGATGATCGAGTACGGGCGCACTGCCGAAGGGCGGGGCCTGCGGGTCGTCATCGCGGGCGCCGGGGGAGCGGCGCACCTGCCGGGGATGCTCGCCTCCGTGACGACCCTGCCGGTCGTCGGTGTCCCGGTGCCGCTGAAGCACCTCGACGGGATGGACTCGTTGCTCTCCATCGTCCAGATGCCCGCCGGCATCCCGGTGGCGACGATGGCCGTCGGCGGCGCCCGCAATGCCGGCCTCATGGCCGCGCGGATCCTCGGAGCGGGGGAGACCGAGGAGGCGGCCCGGCTGCGGGGGGCGCTGGCGACCTTCGCCGAGGACCTCTCCGCCCAGGCACACGCGAAGGGTGAGCGGCTGCGCCAGCGGCGCGCCGCGGACTAGCTCAGTGGCTGGCGGCCCCGGCTCAGCGGCTGGCGCCCTCGTTGCGTAGCTGGCGCCACTCGATCTTGGGGCAGGTGTCCATGACGACGAGCAGGCCGGCCTCGCGGGCTCGGTCGGCGGCGGCCGGGTCCTCGACCCCGAGCTGCATCCAGATGGCGTCGATCTGGAGCCGGTCCTTGTTGGCGATGGCCTCGTCGACGACCGCGCCGACGTGGTCACTGTTGACGAAGCAGTCGACGACCTTGATGTCCATGTCCGGGATGTCGGAGAGGGTGGCGTACCCTTGGTCGCCGTCCACGGTCTCGGCCGAGGGATGGACCGGGATGATCCGCTTGTGCATCTCCTTCTTGAGCCACTGCGCGACCCGCAGCGCGTCCCGGTCGTCGTTGTTGCTCAGTCCCACGACGACCCACGTGCCCGGGTCGGCGATGAGACGGCGCATCGTCTCCGTGTCGTTCTTGTGCGTGAGGCTCATGTGATCCATCCAACGCCGCCCTTCGCCGGGAATCAATGGCCCACGCCCACACTTGACGGGGAATGTGGGTCGCGTGGGCAATAATGCCGCGGGGAGCCCACCCCCGAACCCCAGCGCAGTGAGGAAACACGTGACTACGAAGATCGCCGTCGTCGGGACCGGGTACGTCGGCCTGTCCATGGCCGTCCTGCTCGCCCAGCACAACGAGGTCGTCGGATTCGACATCGACGAGCGTCGGGTGACGATGCTCAACGAGGGGCGCAGCCCGATCCAGGACGAGGAGATCATCGACTTCCTCGCCCACCGGGAGCTGGACCTCACCTTCACGCTGGACAAGGAGCAGGCGTACGCCGGTGCGGAGTTCGTCGTCATCGCGACGCCCACCGACTACGACCCGGACACCAACTACTTCGACACGAGCACGGTCGAGGGTGTCATCCAGGACGTCATGGCGATCAACCCCGATGCCGTCATGGTCGTCAAGTCCACGATCCCGGTCGGCTTCACCGGCAACCTGCGGGAAAAGCTCGGGACCGACAACCTCATCTTCAGCCCGGAGTTCCTCCGCGAGGGCAAGGCGCTGCAGGACAACCTCCACCCGAGCCGGATCGTCGTGGGCGAGGTGAGCGACCGCGCGCAGCGTTTCGCCGACCTGCTCACCGAGGGAGCGGTCGACACCGACGTGCCCGTGCTGCTCACCGACGCGACCGAGGCGGAGGCGATCAAGCTCTTCGCCAACACCTACCTCGCGATGCGCGTGGCCTACTTCAACGAGCTCGACACCTTCGCCGCGACGCACGGGCTCAACACCCGTCAGATCATCGACGGGGTCGGCCACGACCCGCGGATCGGGACGCACTACAACAACCCCTCCTTCGGCTACGGGGGCTACTGCCTGCCGAAGGACACCAAGCAGCTCCTGGCGAACTACCAGGAGGTCCCGCAGAACCTCATGCAGGCGATCGTCGACTCCAACCGCACCCGCAAGGACTTCGTCGCCGAGGACATCCTCGCCCGCCGGCCGCAGGTCGTCGGGGTCCACCGCCTCATCATGAAGGCCGGCTCGGACAACTTCCGCGCCTCCTCGATCCAGGGGATCATGAAGCGCCTCAAGGGCAAGGGCGTCGAGGTCGTCATCTTCGAGCCGGAGCTCGAGGAAGATGTCTTCTTCGGGTCGAAGGTCGTCCGTGACCTCGACGAGTTCAAGCAGCTGGCGGATGTCATCATCGCCAACCGCCGGACGGTCGACCTCGAGGACGTCGCGGACAAGGTCTACACCCGGGACCTCTTCGGTACCGACTCCTGAGGGGGCCGGTACGATCCCGAGACGTGAGCGCTAACCCAGACTTCGACCTGTTCCGCACGTCCGAGGACCACGAGGCCATCCGCGAGGCGGTCCGCGCAGTCTCCGAGGCGAAGATCAAGCCCTTCGCCGCGGAGGTGGACGAGGAGTCCCGCTTCCCGAGCGAGGCCAACGAGGCCCTCATCGCCTCGGACTTCCACGCGGCGCACGTCGCGGAGGAGCACGGCGGGGTCGGTGCCGATGCGCTCGCGGTCTGCATCATCATCGAGGAGGTCGCGCGGGTCTGCGCCTCGTCCTCGCTCATCCCGGCGGTGAACAAGCTCGGCTCGATGCCGGTCATCCTCGGCGGCTCGGACGAGATCAACGCCAAGTACATGCCGCGCCTGGCGAAGGGGGAGATGTTCTCCTACGGACTCTCCGAGCGCGAGGCGGGCTCGGACACCGCGGGCATGAAGTGCAAGGCGGTCAAGGACGGCGACGACTGGGTCCTCAACGGCCAGAAGGCGTGGATCACCAACGCCGGCGAGTCCGAGCTCTACACGGTCCTCGCCGTCACCGATCCCGATGGCCCGCGCGGCAACAACATCTCGGCCTTCGTCGTCGAGAAGTCCGACGAGGGCTTCGGCTTCTCGGAGAAGGAGCGCAAGCTCGGCATCAAGGGCTCGCCCACCCGTGAGCTGCACTTCGACAACTGCCGCATCCCCGGCGACCGCATCGTCGGTGGTGAGGGCGAGGGCCTGAAGATCGCGCTCCGCACCCTCGACCACACCCGGGTGACGATCGGCGCCCAGGCCGTCGGCATCGCCCAGGGGGCCCTCGACGAGGCGCTCGCCTACGTCAAGGAGCGCCAGCAGTTCGGCAAGCACATCGCCGACTTCCAGGGCATCCAGTTCATGCTCGCCGACATGGCGATGGAGCTCGAGGCCGCCCGTCAGATGGTCTACGTCGCCGCGGCCAAGTCCGAGCGTCACGACGAGGACCTGCCCTTCTACGGTGCCGCTGCCAAGGCCTTCGCCTCCGACGTCGCGATGAAGGTCACCACGGACGCAGTCCAGCTTCTGGGTGGCGCGGGCTACACCCGCGACTTCCCGCTCGAGCGGATGATGCGCGACGCCAAGATCACCCAGATCTACGAGGGCACCAACCAGGTGCAGCGCGTCGTCATGGCTCGCCAGCTGCTCAAGGGGCTGCCGACCTCCCGCTGACCCCGGCCGGTCACCCGGTCCTCGAGAGGGGCCGTCACCATCGAGCTGATGGTGACGGCCCCTCTTCGTCAGTGCGTGCGCCAGCGCTCCAGCGCCTCGGGGGTGAAGCGGATGCCGTGCCCGGGGGTGTCCGGGACGACGGCCCGTCCGTCGTCGAGCTTGAGCGGCTGGGTGATGAAGGGCTCGAGGAAGGGGAAGTACTCGAGGTAGGAGGTGCTCGTCGTCGCTGCGGCCACGTGCACGTGCAGCTCGGTCATGAGGTGCGGGGCGAAGCCGAGGCCGTGCAGCTCAGCGAGGCGGGCGATCCGCATGATCTCGGTGATGCCGCCCACCATGCAGGCATTGGGCTGGAGGATCTGGAAGGCTGAGCTCGTGTAGGGGACGAATTCCTCTGCAGCACAGTGGTGCTCGCCACCAGTGATGGCCATGGGCAGGCGTTGCCCGAGGATCTCGTGCGCCCGGATGTCGTGGCGGTTGATGGGCTCCTCGAACCAGTAGACGTCCGACTCGGACAGCCTCGTCCCGCTGCTGCGCGAGCCCGGAGCCGTGGTCGTCGACAAGACCAACCTGCACGAGCTCGCCTTCGGCGGCACGAGCAACAACGCCACCTACGGCGCTGTGCGCCATCCCGTGGACCCGTCGCGCGTCGCGGGGGGCTCGAGCGGCGGCAGCGCTGCCGCCGTCGCCCTGGGCAGCGTCCCCTTCGCGCTGGGGACCGACACCGGCGGCTCGGTGACCGTCCCGTCCGCCTTCTGCGGAGTGGTGGGATTCCGACCCACGACCGGGCGCTACCCCGGGTCCGGCGTCGTCAACCTCTCGACGACCCGGGACACGATCGGACTGCACACGCGCTCGGTACGGGACGCCCGGATCATCGACCGCGTCATCACCCGCAGCGGGGGAGTGGGCGAGCGGGGGAGCCTCGCGGACCTGACCCTGGGACGGATCCCCTCCCGCTTCGAGGAGGTCGAAGGGGAGGTCGGCACCGTGGTGGAGCGGGCCATCGACGTCCTGCGGGACCACGGCGCCCGGATCATCGACGTGCCGGTCCCCGATGACCTGGAGATCGCCGGTGGACCGGGGCTCGACCTCGTCTTCTTTCCTCGTCGAGCACACGGCATCAGAGGAGGTGACGATCGAGGACTACGACGCGGCCCGCGGTGCTCGCGAGGAGCTGCGTCGCAGCTACGAGCAGGCCTTCGCCGAGTCGGGTGCCGCCGCTCTCCTCGCGCCGACCTCTCCGGTCCTCGCACCACCCATCGGGGACGACGACCTCATCGAGGTCGACGGTCGCACCGTCCCCACCTTCGCGACGATCATCCGCAATGCGGGCCCCGGAACGGTGGCCGGCGTGCCGATGCTCTCCCTTCCGGCCGGTCGCTCCGCCGCCGGTCTGCCGGTGGGCCTCTGTCTCGAGGGTCGCTTCGGTGACGATCGTGCGCTCCTCGCGCTCGGTGAGCAGATCGAGGATGCCCTCACCTGAGCCGGAGCTGCCGGGCCGGGCCTACTTCTCGTAGGTGTAGAAGCCCCGCCCGACCTTGCGGCCGAGGAGGTTGGCGTCGACCATGCGGGCGAGGAGCGGCGGGGGAGCGTAGAGCGGCTCCTTGAACTCCTCGTAGAGCGACTGGGCGACCGCCATCGTCGTGTCGAGGCCGATGAGGTCGGCGAGGGCGAGCGGCCCCTGCGGGTGGGCAGCGCCGAGCACGAAGCCCTGGTCGATGTCCTCCGCCGTGGCGAAGCCCGACTCGTACATGCGGATCGCGCTGAGGATGAAGGGGATGAGCAGGCTGTTGACGACGAAGCCGGCCCGGTCCTGGCAGGTGATGGCGTGCTTGCCGAGCTCACCGTCGACATAGGCGCGGGCTCGCTCGACGGTCTCGTCGGCGGTCATGAGGGAGGGGACGAGCTCGACGAGCTTGAGGACGGGCACGGGGTTGAAGAAGTGGACCCCGAGGACCTTGTCCGGCCGTCCGGTGACGGTCGCGAGTTTCATGATCGGGATGGAGCTCGTGTTCGAGGCGAGGATCGCGTCCGGGCTCTCGACGATCTCGTCGAGCTGCTTGAAGAGCTCGACCTTCGCCGACTCGAGCTCGACGATCGCCTCGACGACGAGGTCACGGTCGGCGAGCTCGGTCAGCTCGGTGACGACCCGGATCCGCTCGAGGACGGCGTCGGCGCTCTCGAGGCGGCCGCGCTCCTCCGCCCTGCGCAGCGACTTCTCCAGACGGCCACGGCCCGCGGTGGCGCGCCCCTCGTCGGACTCGACGACGACGACGTCCGAGCCTGCCCGGGCGCACACCTCGGCGATGCCCGCGCCCATGAGGCCACAGCCCACGACCCCGATCTTCTGCAGCGTGTTGTCCATGGGTGCCACACTATCGGCGTGTGACGGTGCTCACCGACGCGGGCCGCGGCCTAGGCTGGGTGTCCGACCTCGATGACGAAGGGGGGCAGCGATGAGAGTGGCGCTCATGGCCACGTGTATCGGGGACACGATGTTTCCCGACGTCCCGCGAGCCACCGTCCGGTTGCTCGAACGCCTCGGCGTGGACGTGGACGTCCCCCAGGGTGGGACCTGCTGCGGTCAGCCGATGATCAACACCGGCTACTTCGACGAGGCCGAGCCCCTCGTCCGTGCCTACGCGGAGGCCTTCGCCGACCACGACGCGGTGGTCCTCCCTTCGGGGTCCTGCGCCGGCTCGGTGCGCCACCAGCACGAGCTCGTGGCGAAGCGGTCCGGTGATGCCGCCCTCGAGGCGGCCGTCGAGCGCCACGCCCCGAGGGCGTACGAGCTCTCCGAGTTCCTCGTCGACGTCCTCGGGGTCACCGATGTCGGAGCATCCTTCCCGCACCGAGTGGCCTATCACCCCACCTGCCACTCGCTGCGGATGCTCGGCGTCGGCGACCGACCCCGCCGCCTGCTCGAGGCCGTCGACGGTCTCGAGCTCGTCGACCTCCCGGGGGAGCGGGAGTGCTGCGGCTTCGGTGGCACCTTCGCCCTGAAGAATGCGGAGGTCTCGAGCGCGATGGGCGAGGACAAGGCCCGGCACGTCGTCGAGTCCGAGGCGGAGGTCCTCGTGGCGGGGGACTCCTCCTGCCTCATGCAGATCGGCGGGATCCTCTCCCGCAGAGGGGATCCCGTGCGCACCATGCATCTCGCCGAGGTGCTCGCTGGCGTGGAGGAGGACGCATGACGACGACCGAGGACCACCCGACCTTCCTCGGGATGCCGCCCTTCCCCGAGGCCGCGCAGGCCGCGCTGGCCGACGAGCAGCTCCGCGCCAACCTCCACCACGCCACGCACACGATCCGTGACAAGCGCGGCTCCGTCATCGGCGAGCTCGACGACTGGGAGGGGCTGCGGACCCGGGCCGCCGACATCAAGGACCGCACCCTCCGCGACCTCGGGGACCACCTCGAGCTCCTCGAGCAGCGCCTCACCGAGCGCGGGGTCACCGTCCACTGGGCCCGGACCGACGAGGAGGCCTGCGCGATCGTCGCGGACATCGCCCGGTCGCACGAGGTCGACGAGGTGGTCAAGGTCAAGTCGATGGCCACCCAGGAGATCGGCCTCAACGAGTCCCTGGCGGACCAGGGCATCGCGGCCTGGGAGACCGACTTGGCCGAGCTCATCGTCCAGCTGGGGAATGACCTCCCGAGCCACATCCTCGTCCCGGCGATCCACCGCAACCGCGCGGAGATCCGGGAGATCTTCCGCCGGGAGATGGGCCGCGTCGGCCGCCCGGCCCCGGACGACCTCACCGACGAGCCCGCGGCCCTGGCCGAGGCGAGTCGCCTGCACCTGCGGGAGAAGTTCCTCGGCGCCCGGATGGCCGTCTCGGGCGCCAACTTCGCCGTCGCGGAGACCGGCACGCTCGTCGTCGTCGAGTCGGAGGGCAACGGCCGGATGTGCCTCACCCTCCCCGAGGTCCTCGTGAGCATCGTCGGGATCGAAAAGCTCGTCCCGACGTGGGAGGACCTCGACGTCTTCCTCCAGCTTCTGCCCCGGTCGAGCACGGGGGAGCGGATGAACCCCTACACCTCGACCTGGACCGGCGTGACCGAGGGCGACGGCCCCCAGGAGTGCCATGTCGTCCTCCTCGACAACGGGCGCAGTCGCGCGCTCGCGGACGAGGTCGGCCGACAGGCCCTGCGCTGCATTCGCTGCTCGGCCTGCCTCAACATCTGCCCGGTCTACGAGCGCACGGGCGGCCACGCCTACGGGTCCGTCTACCCCGGCCCGATCGGGGCGATCCTCACGCCGCTCCTCAAGGGCCCCGGCACGAGCGACCAGGTGGACTCCCTGCCCTACGCCTCGAGCCTCTGCGGCGCCTGCTACGAGGTCTGCCCGGTGAAGATCGACATCCCCAGCGTGCTCGTCGACCTGCGCAGGCAGGTCGTCGACGCCCACCGCGGCGGCGTCCCCTCCGCCGAGGCCGCGACGATGCGCTCGGCGGCGTGGGCCCTGTCCAGCTCGACGCGCCTCGCCCTGGCTCAACGCGCGAGCGGACTCGGCGGGCGCGTGCTCTCCCGTCTCAGTCGGCGTGAGGACTCCTCGGGCAGAGGCGTGCTCGGTTGGCTCCCACTGGCCGGCTCGTCGTGGACGCGCACCCGGGACATGCCGGTGCCGCCCACCCGATCCTTCCGGCGCTGGTGGCAGAGGAGGACCCGATGACGGCCCGCGAGGAGATCCTCGCCGCGGTCCGCGCAGCCGCGGACGGGGCGCCCCGTCCCGCCCCTGCCGACGAGCCGACCCCGGCCACCTCGCCCGACCGCGCCGAGATGCTCGACCGCTTCGTGGAGCGGGTCGAGGACTACCGCGCGCGGGTCATCCGGTGCACGCCACCGGAGCTGACCGCCCAGGCCCTCTTCGCCCTCGGTGAGGCCGAGCGGGTCCTCCTGCCCGAGGGCCTGCCCGAGGCCGTCGTCACCGCCGTGACCGATCGTCTGGGGCCGGCGTCGGTGTCCATCGGGGACCTGCCCGACGGCGAGCTCGAGGCCTTCGACGCGGTCGTCACGACGAGCGCCGCCGCCATCGCGGAGACGGGCACCGTCGTCCTCGACCATGCCTCGGGGCAGGGCCGACGAGCGCTGTCCCTCCTGCCGGATCGGCACGTGTGCATCGTCCGGACCGACCAGGTCGTCGCCGACGTGCCGCAGGTGATGCGGCGGCTGGACCCCCTTCGTCCGCAGACGTGGATCAGCGGGCCGAGCGCGACGAGCGACATCGAGCTCCAGCGGGTCGAGGGAGTCCACGGACCACGGACGCTCACCGTGGTCCTCGCGGGCAACTGACGCTCAGCTGTCGTCGGGCTCGATCGAGATCGGGTTGTCCTCGTCGAGGTCCTTGAAGAGCTGCTCGGCCTTCTCCTCGTCCCACTGGACGGCCGACCCGGCGGGGGTGGCGAGGTTGTTGTTCGAGATCGGGACGGTGACCGAGTTGCCCTTGCCCGAGGAGATCCCCCGGAAGGCCCACAGGGCCCGCGCGGTGCCGATCATCGAGTCGTCCTCACCCACGGTGAGCGCATCCGCGGTCGAGGTGCCGAGGGAGTGCAGTCGCCAGGGGAGGAGGACATTGGCCGGGGTCATCATCTTGTCCGAGAGCGCGCCGAGGAACTCGCGCTGCCGCTTCGCCCGCCCCAGGTCCCCCTCGGGGTCGGAGTAGCGCGCCCGCACGTAGCCGAGGGCATTCTTGCCGTCGAGGTCCTGGCAGCCCTTCTTGAGGTCGATGTGCGCCTTCTCGTCCTGCATGTCGTTCTTGACGCAGATGTTCACCCCGTCGACGGCGTCGACGACCTGAGCGAAGCCACCGAAACCGATCTCCATGTAGCCGTCGAGCTCGAGGCCGGTGTTGTGCTCGATCGTCTGGGTGAGCAGCTTGGGGCCCCCGATGGTGAAGGCGGCGTTGATCTTGTTCATCCCCTGCCCGGGGATCTCGACGTAGGAGTCCCGGGGGATCGAGAGGATCGTGGACTCGCCACCGCCGGTGTGCAGCACGAGGATCGAGTCGGTGCGGGCGCCACCCGTGTCGTGCCCGGTGCCGAGCTCGTTGCGCTCCTCGCGGGTGAGGCCCTCGCGGGAGTCGCTGCCGACGAGGAGGACATTGCGGCCCTCGCTCGAGGGCCGGTCGCCCTCCGGCTCGGCGTCGACGCGGTTGACCTCCTTCCACGAGGCATTGACCGCCCAGATCTCGGCCCCGACCCACACGAGGGCGAGGACGAGGAGGACCGCGAAGGCCGTCCGGAAGGGCCGGCGCCGGCGTGGGCGACGAGAGGGAGCTCCTGGCCCACCCGGCCCATCGCGTCCGCCCGGCCCACCGGGCCCACCGGGGTGGTGTGGGTCGCGTGGCCCGCCCCGGTCACGGGGGTGACCACCTGCCGGGGGCGAAGGGGGCCCGGTGACGGGCATGACGCGCGTACGGGGCTCCTCGCCCCGCTTGGGGCGCGAGGCGGCAGTCGGACGGGCCCCCGGACGCTGGCTCCCGGCGGGGCGAGGTCGAGACGCCCGTGCCGGGCGCTCCCGCTTGCCCGTGGGGATGGCCCGGACCGACTCGTCGGCGGTGCCGCGGCCCCGCCGCGAGTCGAAGACCATGGCGTCGTCGTCGCCCCGGGAGGGGTCGTCGGACGGCCGGCGAGGACGGGAGGGGCGATCAGGCATGGTGCCGAGGATAAGAGCAAAGGCTGGCAAGCGTCGTGACGAGGGCGGCGAGTCCCCCGAGGTGGCCGGCGTGAGGTTGTCCATACTGGAGCGCGTGCTTCCCCGAGTCAGCGTCGTCATGCCCGTGCTCAACGAGGAGCGGCACCTCGCCGACTCCGTGCGGATGGTCCTCGACCAGGACTGGACGGGGGAGCTCGAGCTCGTCCTCGCGCTCGGGCCCTCGACCGACGCGACCGATGCCGTCGCCGCCGGCCTGGCCGCGGGCGACCCGCGGGTGCGGACCGTGCCCAACCCCTCCGGACGCACCCCCGACGGGCTCAACGCCGCGATCGACGCGGCGAGCGGTGACGTCATCGCCCGGGTGGACGCCCACGCCGAGATCCCGACGGACTACCTCAGCTCCGCGGTCGCGGTGCTCGAGGAGACCGGTGCCGACAACGTGGGCGGGATCATGGACGCCGTCGGCGTGAGCGACCTCGAACGGGCGGTCGCGTGCGCGATGAAGAGCCCGCTGGGCGTCGGTGGTGCCCGCTTCCACACCGGTGGCGGGGCGGGGGAGGCCGACACGGTCTACCTGGGGGTCTTCCGCCGCGAGGCGCTGGAGCGGGTGGGCGGCTACGACCCCCACTTCGAGCGGGCACAGGACTGGGAGATGAACCACCGCATCCGGGCCACGGGTGGCCTCGTGTGGTTCACCCCCGACCTCCGGGTCACCTACCGGCCGCGGTCGACGCTGCGGGCGCTCGCCGACCAGTACCGCGGCTACGGGCGGTGGCGCCGGGTCGTCGCCCGCGAGCACCCCGGCACGGCCAACGCCCGTTACCTCGCGCCCCCGGCCATGGTCCTCGGGACGCTCGCGGCCACCGCCCTGGGCGTGGCGTGGCGGCCGGCCTGGCTCGTCCCGGCCGGCTACGCCGCCGCCGTCGGTGTCGGCGGCTGGCTCATCTCCTCCCGCGAGCCCTCCGCCGTCCGCGCCCGAGTACCCGTGGTCATCGCGACGATGCACTGGGCCTGGGGGATCGGTTTCCTCACGAGTCCGCGTCGATTGGCGAAGGGGGTGTCCACCGGCCCTCGGTGAGAGGACACTTCTCCTCATGACGCGCTCTGCCCGGTCCGCCGGGTCTCCTCGGATCCTCGCCACCCTCGCCGTGCTCCTCGTCCCGCTGCTCGTCGCCGCAGGGGCGGCGACCGCGAGCCCCCTTCCGGCGCAACGCCCCTCGACGGTGACGAAGGGGGCTGCCGCCACCCCGTCATGGACCTTCACCGGCGCCGGCTTCGGGCACGGCGTGGGGATGAGCCAGTACGGAGCCAGGGCGCAGGCGGAGGCCGGGTGGTCCGCGCGGCAGATCCTCGCCTTCTACTACCAGGGGACGACGTACGACCAGGTCGCCGACACCCAGACGATCCACGTGAACGTCCTCCACGGGGCGACGAGCACGACGATCAGCGGCCGCTCCGTGGGCACCAACGGGGGGAAACTCACGGTGACCGCGGGCGGCCGGACGATGACCGCTCCCGCCGGGGTCGGCGTCACCCTGCGCCGGTCGGGGAGCACGGTCCTCGCCTCCTGCTCCTCGTGCTCACCGACCTCCGTCAGCGGCACCTCCGCCACGGTGACGTGGGACGAGTCGCGCACCGAGATGACGCGGGGCTCGCTGCGCTACCGCCACGCCCCCTTCGTCGTCTCGCGCACGCCCGGTGCCGCCACGCTCGAAGGGGTGCTCCGGCTGCGTCTGGCGGACGAGTACCTCGACCAGGTGCGCGAGGTCCCGTGGTCCTGGCCGGCGGCCGCGCAGGAGGCCCAGGCGGCGGCCGCCCGGGCCTACGCCCTCCGCAAGGTGGCCGCCGGGATCCGCAGTTCGTGTGCGTGCCACGTGACGAACGGGCAGGGGGACCAGGTCTACGGCCCGGTGCCCGGCGCCGGGGAGGCCGCGTGGTGGCCCCGCTGGCGCGCCGCGGTCCGCGCGGGAGGGCTCGCCGGCGCCGGCTACGTGCCCCGTCACGGCGGCCGGGTCATCGAGGCGCTCTACTCCTCCTCCAACGGCGGCTGGACCGTGGCCAACGAGGACATCTGGACAGGCGGCGCCCCGGTGCCCTATCTCCGCAGCCGCCGTGACACGTGGAGCACGACGCCTGCGAACCCCCGCCGCGCCTGGACCACGTCCGTGACCGGGACCGCGCTCGCCGCCGCCTTCGACCTCCCCGACGTCCGGCGACTCGACCTCAGCGACCGGTCGAGCGCGCACACGGTGCGGACGGCCACGGCCACCTCGGCGGCCGGTGTCAGACGGACCATCACCGGTGACCAGCTGCGGTCCCGGGTGTCGCTGTCGTCGACCTCCTTCCGCCGGGGCACGGCCCGGACCGGCGGCTCCTCGGCCGCGGAGCTCGCCGCCGCCTCCGCCCGGAGCGCCCCGTCGGGCGCCACGGAGGTCGTCATCGCCAGCGAGGCCGAGGCGCACACCCCGCACCTGCTCATGGCCCGACCCCTCGCCGGGCGGCTCCGGGCGCCCCTCCTCCTCAGCGGCGTCGACGCGCTGAGCCCGGCGACCGTCCGCGAGCTGGACCGCCGGGGCAGCCGCATCACCCGCGCCCATGTCGTCGCCGGCGCACCCATGGTGTCCGCGAAGGTCGTCGCGCAACTGCGGGCCCGCGGGATCTCCGTGTCCCGGGTGGGCCTCTCGGACAGGGACTACACGGCAGCAGCGGTTGTCGACCTCATGGAGGCCAGGGGTGGTGTCAGCGTCGCCGGGGCGTCCACGGCCCGGACGATCCCGGAGGCGGGCGCCTACTCGGCCGTGGCGGCCCGGCGCTCGGAGCCGATCGTGTGGGCCGGACCGACCCGCGTCGGGTGGCGCTCCCGCGCCGCGCTCACCCGGGCGGGGGTACGGACCGTGCGGCTCGTCGGGTCGACCTCGCGGCTGTCGACCGAGGTGGACCGGGACCTGCGTAGCCGTGGCTTCCGCACGATGCGCTTCAGCGGATCGAGCTCCTCGCACGTCTCCGCCGGGTTGGTGGAGTACTTCCGCAACACCTTCGTCGGCAGCCAGACGGTGCTCGCCCGCACCTCGTCGGGTCGCCAGGGGGACGCGGCCCTCGCCGCCGGGCTGGGTCGGCCGGTGCTCGTCGTCACGACGACGGCGCCCGGATCGGTGACGACGACGCTGCAGCGCAGCCCGCAGTGGCCCATCGTGCGCGCCTTCGGGACGAGCCGCGTCGGCCCGGTCACGCTGACGAGAGCCGCCGAGGCCTGACCCGCGGGTGCGGGTCAGGCCTCGTGGAGCGGTGCGGGTCAGACCAGGTCGACCGTGAGGGTGGCCTCGGTCTTGTCCTTGACCTCGTCCTCGGTGACGCCCGGGGCGAGCTCGCGCAGCACGAGGCCCTCGTCGGTGACGTCGATGACGGCGAGGTCGGTGATGATCCGCTGGACGACCCCCTTGCCCGTGAGGGGTAGGTCGCACTCGGTGAGGATCTTCGGCGAGCCGTCCTTGGCCGTGTGGTCCATGAGGACGATGACCTTCTTGGCGCCGTGGACGAGGTCCATCGCGCCGCCCATGCCCTTGACCATCTTGCCGGGGATCATCCAGTTGGCGATGTCGCCGTTCTCGGCCACCTGCATGGCGCCGAGGATCGCCGCATCGACCTTGCCCCCGCGGATCATGGCGAAGCTCGTCGCGGAGTCGAAGATCGAGGCGCCCTTGCGCAGGGTGACGGTCTCCTTGCCGGCATTGATCATGTCCGGGTCGACGGCGTCGTCGGTGGGGTACGGGCCGACGCCGAGGATGCCGTTCTCGGACTGGAGGACGATCTCGACGTCGTCGGGGACGTAGTTGGGCACGAGGGTCGGCATGCCGATGCCGAGGTTGACGTAGTCACCGTCGTGGAGCTCGGTGGCCGCGCGGGCGGCCATCTCTTCGCGGGTCAGTGCCATGTCAGGACTCCTGGCTCTCGGTGACGGTGCGCTTCTCGATGCGCTTGTCGGCGGCCTGCTCGGGCGTGAGGGGCACGACGCGCTGGACGTAGATGCCGGGCAGGTGGACCTCGTCGGGCTCGATCTCCCCGGGCTCGACGAGCTCCTCGACCTCGGCGATGGTCACGAGACCGGCCATGGCGCAGAGGGGGTTGAAGTTGCGGGAGGTGGTGCGGAAGACGAGGTTGCCGTGGCGGTCGCCCTTCCACGCCCGGACGAGGGAGAAGTCGGCCGTGATGGCCGGCTCGAGGACGTACTCGTGGTCGACGGTGGCCGTCGTGCCCTCCGGGGTGCGCTCCTTGACCGTGAAGGTCCGGGTCTCCTTCGGCGGGGAGGAGACGGCGACATTGCCCTCGGCGTCGTAGCGCCAGGGGAGGCCGCCGTCGGCGATCTGCGTGGCGACACCGGTGCGGGTCCAGAACCCGGCGATGCCGGAGCCGCCGGCGCGCAACTTCTCCGCGAGGGTGCCCTGGGGAGTCAGCTCGACCTCCAGCTCTCCGGAGAGGTACTGGCGGGCGAACTCCTTGTTCTCCCCGACGTAGGAGGAGACCATCCGCCGGATCTGGCCCCCGGCGAGGAGGACGCCCAGACCCCAGTCGTCGACGCCGCAGTTGTTCGACACGCACTCGAGGTCTGTCACCCCCGATGCGCGCAGGGAGTCGATGAGCACGCTCGGGATGCCGCAGAGCCCGAAGCCGCCCACCGCGAGGGTGACGCCGTCGGGGATGTCCGCGACGGCGTCCTTGGGTGAGGAGACGACCTTGTCCATGGCCCCCAACGTACTGGCCTCCTCGCCCCCGGGGGTGTGGGGGGGAGCACACCCATCCGGGCGAAGGAAGGTCCCCGGCGCCTCCCTTCGGCGGTGGCGGTGTGCAATCCCTCGGCCGTGGCCGGCCGAAACCACAGGGACGTAATTACCCGCATGGGTCTGGCGTGTCCTGTGTGACTCGTGGAATAAGAGTGTCTGGCCTGATTTGTGTGCACCACGCGACCGGTGTGATGGATGAGGCCAAGTCACCCCGATCGGGTCCCCTGCCCGCCTCCCCACCTAGGAGCAGACGCGTGTCACGTTCCGTCCGCATGGTCGGTGCCGTCCTCATCCCGGCATTCGCCCTCCCCGTCGCCACCACGAGCGTGGCTCGCGCCGCCGTCCCGAACCCCCCGACGAACAACAACCTCCCCAGCGGTCTGGACATCGCCTCCCCTTACGTCCCGCAGTCGGTCTGCGACCCGGAGGCGAAGCCGGGTGTCACCGCCTTCGCGCGGCTCATGGCCAACCACTACGACGAGTTCAACTACGGCATCTCCCGCAACTGCAACGCGGGACTGACGGAGCACTCCGAGGGGCGGGCCCTGGACTGGATGCTCAATGCCTACGACCCGCACGAGCGCGAGGTCGCCGACTCGGTGATCTCGTGGCTGCTCGCGCCCGACTCGCAGGGGCGTCCGGCCGCGATGGCTCGCCGCTTCGGGGTCATGTACATCATCTGGAACCGGCAGATCTGGGGGACCTACCAGATGGACGCGGGCTGGCGGCCCTACAACGGCGTCAGCCCGCACACCGACCACATCCACTTCAGCTTCAGCTGGGACGGCGCCATGCAGCGCACCTCCTGGTGGACGGGCAAGCCGTGGACCTCGGTGACGCGGGGCCCCGGTGGGCCCACCGTGCCCGTGACGCCGCCGAAGTCCTACCCCACGCTCCGGGAGGGGGCCTCGGGCCCGGACGTCGTCCTCGCGCAGAAGGTCCTCGGGGTCACCGCCGACGGTGCCTTCGGCCCGGCGACGAAGAGTGCCCTCATCTCCTGGCAGAAGAGGAACGGCGTCAAGGCGACCGGGGTCCTCGACTCGGCGACGTGGAACCGGATGATCCTTCTCGGCGAGGTCCCCGCCCGCGGTGACGACAAGGGGGGTGCGCTCGCCCCGCACATGAAGACCTCGGTGCGTCTCGGCTCGAGCGGTGAGGCTGTCAAGGCCCTCCAGCGGGAGCTGAAGATCACCGTGGACGGGCAGTTCGGGCCGGCGACCGACCGGGCCGTGCGCGAGTTCCAGAAGGCCAAGCAGCTGCGGGTCGACGGGTTCGTCACCCAGAACGTGTGGAAGGCGCTCGCCGGCCTCGACTACAAGAAGAACGGCACCAAGCCCAAGCCCAAGCCGACGCACAAGCACCCCGAGCTGCACGAGCCCAAGGCCCCGGCCCCGCCCAAGGGAGCCACCGTGAAGACGACGACCGAGTTCAGCCAGGTCAAGTCCCAGGTCCTCGCCGCCGGCGCCCGCGGCGGTGCGGTCAAGGCCCTCCAGCGGGTGCTCCCCGGCGTGTCCGTCGACGGTGTCTATGGCAGCACGACGACGACGGCCGTGCGCAGCTTCCAGCGCACCCACGACCTCCCCGTCACGGGAATCGTCGACGGCGACACGTGGGACCAGCTGGAGCGTCTCGAGTACCCCTTCCTCAAGTACCGCAAGACCGTCCTCAAGCCCGGCTCCACCGGGTACGCGGTGACGCTCGTGCAGAGGTACCTCGGGGTCCGCGCCGACGGGAAGTTCGGTGGGCCCACCCAGGACGCGGTCAAGGCGCTGCAGGGGCGTCACGGCCTCGCCCGCACCGGCTACGTCGGCGGGGTGACCTGGCAGGCGCTGGAGCGCGAGGTCCGCGCCCGCCGCTGAGCTCAGCCCGCGGTCACGCCCTCGCTCGCCGCCCGGCGAGCGAGGGCGTCCGCGTCCACGGCCCCCAGGTGCACGACGAGCGAACCGTCACGGGCCCAGACGGCGAGGGCGGCCCGGAGTATCTCGGCGGCCGAGGGGTCGACGAGCTGGAGCCGGGCCCCGGGTGCAGGGTCGACAGCGGCGTCCGCCTCCGCGACGACCTCGGCGTAGGAGGTGGTGGTGCCGTCGACGGTGAGGGCCGGGCTCGTGTCCTCCGGCTCCTGCCAGGGGTCGAAGTCGTCACCGAAGGAGGCGAGGTCGGCGGCCTCGTCCATGACCCCCTCCGGGAGCGAGTGCCCGGCGGAGCGCGCGAGAGCCCCGCGGGTCACGAGCACGCCCGGGACGTCGTCGGAGAGGTGGGCGACGTCATCGGTGACGACGAGGGCCGCCGTGCGGGAGCCGTCGAGGTCGACGTGGGCCCCCACCGACCACGCCGCCCAGGCCCAGTAGAGCAGGCGCCAGTGCGGGCGCAGGGCCAGCCGGACGACGTCGTCGGGCTCGACATCCCACTCCTCCTGGAGGGCATTGCCCGCCTTGCTCACCCAGGTCCCGAGGACGCGCCCGGAGAGCTCGACCCGTTCGCCGGCCGTGGGGCCGGGCTCGTCGTCGTAGCACGTGATCCGGGGGGCGGCGGAGTCGCGGGCGTTGAGGGCGGTGAGGACCTCTGGGGGAGTGGGCATGACCCCACCTTACGAAGGGGGGCCACGGCCGCCCGACGACATGGCGCCGTGGGCGGTTCACCTCCCGCGGGACCCGGGGTGGTCGCATAGGCTGCTGCCGAGATGAGCGGCGACGAGACAGACGCGGGCCTGACGATCGCGATCGTGGGGCCCAGCCACCCCTACAAGGGTGGGGTGGCGGCGCACACGACGAGCCTCGCGCACGAGCTCACCGACGCCGGGCACGACGTCACGCTCGTGTCCTGGAGCCACCTGTACCCGACCTTCTTCTACCCGGGCGAGCAGCCGACGCCGAGCAACGGCGACCCGGACCTGCCGCCCTTCCCCCGGACCGTCCGGGCCCTCTCGTGGGCCCGGCCGGACTCCCTCGTCCGGGCCGGTCGTCGGTTGCACGACGTCGACCTCGTCATCGTCGTCCACGTCATCCCGCCCGTCGTCCCGCTCCACCTGGCCCTCCTCCGCGCCGCCGGTGTCGGGCGCACGGCGATGACCGGCCGGGGGCCGCGCAGCGTCGTCATCGCCCACAACGTGCTGCCCCACGAGCCGCACCCGGGGGACGCGGCCCTCATGAAGACCTTCTTCCGCCGGGTCGACGCGGTCGTCGTCCACTCCGCGGACCAGGCCCGGCTGGCGCGGGAGCTCGACGCCGAGCACGTCGTCGTGACCGACCTCCCGCCGCACCTGCCCGGCGGTGCCCCCGTCGAGCGGGCCGAGCACGACGGGCCCGCCCGGCTGCTCGCCCTGGGGCTCGTCCGCGGCTACAAGGGCATCGACATCCTCCTCCGGGCGATGATGCGCGTCCCCGGGGTCTCGCTCACCGTCGCCGGGGAGATCTGGGGCAATGCCGGGGACGAGCTCCGTCGGCTCGCCGCGACCCGTGAGCTGCGGGACCGGGTGAGCATCCACAGCGGCTACGTCCCGGCGGACCGGATCGCCCCGCTGCTCGCCGACCACGACGTCCTCAGCCTGACCTACCGCAGCGCGACCGCCAGCCAGAACGTCCTCCTCGCCCACGAGCACGGGCTTGCCGTGCTCGCCTCCGATGTCGGCACCTTCGGCGACCAGGTCCGGGACGGGGTCGACGGGTACCTCGTCCCGCCGGAGGACGAGGACGCCATCGTCGCGGTCCTCGAGCGGTTGGCCGACCCCGAGGAGGTGGCCCGGATCCGTCGCGGGGTGAGCGCGCCGGACCTCTCGGCCCCGTGGAGCCGCTACGTCGGTGCCCTCGAGGCCCTCGGCGCGGATGCCTTCGGCGCCGACCCGACGGTGACGCCGACCCCTCGGCGCCGCTCACGACTGGGGCGACTGGCCGACCGGGTGGAGGGCGCGGTGGCCCTGGCCCAGGTGGTCCGCGAGCGACGGCGGCCGCGCCTCGACCTGCAGCGGCACGACTTCCCTGCCTGGGTCCGGGCCACCGATGTCCTCACCCACGACGACGAGGCCGAGCGGGCGACGGGGCTCATCCGCGAGCTGCGGCTGCCCGGCCGCGGGGACCGGATCGCCGACTGGGCAGCCCTCGGGGCACTCGAGGTGCTCATCGGGCTCACGGACGAAGGGCGGCGCGAGGCCCTCATCATCGACGCCTCCGGCAACGGGTCCCCCTTCGCCACCTGGGCTCGTGCGGCCGGCTACGCCCCGGTGGAGGTCGAGCTCACGGGGGAGCGGTCGTCGATGACGCTGCTCGACGTCGACACGGCGACGCTCGACGTCGTCACCCGCCTCCACCCCGACGACGCCCGCGCCTCGGACGTCGACGAGACCCTGACCCAGGCGGGCTGGGCGCTGCGCACGGGTGGCCTCCTCTGCCTCACCCTCCCGGTGGGGGGCCGCGGCGAGGACATCATCGCCGGTGCCGCGGACCTGCGGGCCGTCGTCGCCCGCGCCGGTGACGCCGGATTCACGCTCGTCGGTGACGTCGACGGTGAGATCACCGCCCGACTGCGGCGCGCGGCCACGGTGAGCACGGACCCCGACGCGGCGCACTCCCTCGTCCGCCTGACCTTCCGTCGCCGATGACCGCGGAGACGGGGGCGCCCCGGCGGACCACGCGGCAGCGCGTCGTCGACGGCCTGCGGATCGGTGTCCTCGTCCTCATCCTCGTCGCCGTGGCGGTCGCCCTCTGGAGCAACTGGGAGGAGGTCCGCGGTGACCTCACGCGTCTCGGCCCGGGGACCCTCCTCGCGGCCACCCTCCTCGCGCTCCTCTCGCCCTTCCTCACCGTCCTCGGCTGGCGTGTCCTCCTCGCCGACCTCGGCTCACGGCTGCCCATCGCCCAGGCCAGCGGGGTCTTCTTCGTGGGGCAGCTCGGCAAGTACCTGCCCGGCTCGGTGTGGTCCGTCGTCGTCCAGACCGAGATGGCGGCGAAGCTC
>DXAR01000159.1 GCA_019116945.1 Candidatus Janibacter merdipullorum
GACGACCTGCCGACGGTGGAGAGCGTGCGGGTGGCCTACCTCGAGCACGTCGTCGCGGCGCGACCGACCGGATGCCTGGCTGCCCGGAGGTGCGCGATGAGCCTGCTGCCATACCAGTACGTCGTCCTGCGTGCCGAGCGCGAGGAGTTCGTCAACGTCTGCATCGTCCTGCGCTGCCAGGCCGCCGACCACCTCGAGGCGGCTTTCGCCGTCGGGCGCGAAAGGGGCGGCCGCCCCCTTCTCGGGGACGACGGGCGGCGCTTCGGCTGGCTCAGCGCACCACGCTCCACCGTCGTGCGGCCCGGTCCGGTCCACAGTGGTCTCACGGATGACCCCTCGGCCGAGGTCCAGCGCCTCCTCGAGCGACTCGTGCGCTGACCGCTTGACCCGTCACGGACACCTCCTAGGGTCGGGGGCATGGACTTCACGCGACCGACCGCACCCGCCCCCTACGACATGCTGCCGCCGGTGCCCTCCTTCGAGGTGACGAGCGAGGGCTTCGCCGATGGCGCGACGCTCCCCGACGCCCAGGTCAATGCCGAGGGCGACCGCAGCCCGCAGCTCTCGTGGTCGGGTGCCCCCGAGGGGACGAAGAGCTTCGCCGTCTCCTGCTTCGACCCGGACGCCCCCACGCCCGCCGGCTTCTGGCACTGGACCGTCCTCGGGATCCCCGCCGATACGACCTCGCTGCCCGAGGACGCCGGAGCCGCAGGTGGGACCAACCTGCCCGAGGGCGCCTTCATGACGGCCAGCGACTTCGGGACCAAGGCCTTCGGCGGTGCTGCCCCGCCCGAGGGGGACATCGCCCACCGCTACGTCTTCGCGGTCCATGCCCTCGACGTCGCGCCGGACGCCCTCGGCGTGGACGACTCCGTCAGCTGCACGGTCGCGGCCTTCACCTACCTGCCGCACACCCTGGGGCGTGCGGTCATCACGGGGACCTACCAAGCCTGACCCCGGCCGGCCCCGACCCGGCCCTCAGCCGATGACGCGGGGGTCGGGGTCGCGCGCCGCCCGCACCGCCACCACGTACTGCCAGATGCCGATCGGGACGAGGAGGACGACGAGGAACGCGAAGACGCCGAGGATCCACAACGAGGCGAAAAGGCTCTCGTCCTTGCGCACATACCCGAACCACGGGTCCGTGATGACCTGCTGGCTCATGCCGACCTGGTAGCCCGGGTGTCCCGAGCGGAGGCAGACGGTGTACGCGCCCTCCCCCGGCTCCGGGTCCGCCCAGCGCAGCGAGATCTCGTGCTCGTCCCGGCTGTTGGGGGTACGGCAGCCGACGCCCCGATACCAGGGACGCTCCTCGATCGAGGTGATCGTCGCGTCGTGGTGCTCCTCGACTCCCAGGACATCGGCCGCGGACACGATGAGTGCTGCGCGGGCGAGGAAGAGGCCTCCCGCGACGAGGGCGAGGACGATGACGACGGAGATGTGGACGCGTGCGAGTCGGGACACCCGTCGAGTGTAGGAAGGGCGATCGCGCCCCGATGCGTCACCTCAGCGCGTAGAAGGCCACGGCCGAGGAGGCCGCGACGTTGAGCGAGTCGACCCCGCCCATCATCGGGATGCGCACCCGCACGTCGACAGCCGCCGAGGACCGTCTCGAGAGCCCATCACCTTCAGTGCCGAAGACGAGGGCGAGCCTCGGGTGGCCCTGCTCGACGAGCTCGTCGAGCACGACCGCGTCCTCGGCAAGAGTCATCCCCGCCACGACGTAGCCGGCCTCCTGTAGGAGGCCGACCCCGCCGGGCCAAGGGTCGATCCGCGTCCACGGCACCTGGAAGACGGTTCCCATCGACACGCGGATCGCCCTGCGGTAGAGCGGATCCGCGCACCGCGGGGTGACAAGCACCGCGTCCACGCCCATCGCCGCCGCGGAGCGGAAGACCGCTCCCACATTGGTGTGGTCGACGAGGTCCTCGAGCACGGCCACCCGCCGGGCTCCGCGCAACACCTCCTCGAGGGGGCGGGTCTCCGGGCGGTGCATGGACGCCAGCGCCCCGCGGTGGAGGTTGTAGCCGGTGATGCCCTCGATGACCTCGGCCGACCCGGTGTAGACGGGCACGCCGTCCGCCTCGGCATCGGCGACGACGTCCGCGAGGTCGGTGAGCCACCGCTCCCCCATGAGCAGGGCGCGGGGCCGGTGGCCGGCCGCGAGGGCCCGGCGGATGACCTTCTCGCTCTCGGCGAGGTAGAGACCTCCGGCGGGCTCGAGGACCCGTCGCAGCTTGACGTCGGTCAGCCCGACGAAGTCACGCAGGCGCTCGTCGCGGGGATCGGTGATGAGGATCGGCACGGATGGAGGCTAGATCACGGCGCGGCCGATGACGCTGACGCTGGCGATGACGCAGAAGGCGAGCACTCCCCTTCGCACCGTCTGTGCCGCGATCCGGGAGCGCAGCGGGCCGGCCAGGACGTGCCCCAGGAGGACGAAGGGGACCCACAGCAGCCCGGCGCGCACGTCGGTGGCGTCGACCTGCCCGGCCAGCGAGAGCCCGGTGAAGGCGATGACCGTGCCGGCGAGGAAGAAGACGGCGAGGGTGGCCCGCAGACGTTCGGGACGCTCGTGCTGGAGGACGATGGCGAAGAAGGGACCCCCGATCGCCGCCGCCGTGCCGGAGACGCCCGTGATCGCCCCCGCAGCGGCGGAGTTGCGCCTCGTGAGCTGGATGTCGAGAGTCGTCACCGAGGCCAGCACGGTGACGAGGATGAGGATCCCGACGGTGAGAGCGATGACGTCGGCGCTGGTGGCGGCCACGAGGAGCACCCCGACCGGAGTCACGAGCGCCCTCGCCCCGAGCGCCCACCCGAGGTGGCGCCAGGCGATGGTGCGGGCACCGGTGGCCAGCTGCATGAGTGGGAGCGCGAAGACGCACACGAGCAGTGAGGCCGGCATGAGGTCCGGGCGGAGCAGGACGACGAAGGGGGCCGCGACGACGGAGATGCCGAAGCCGATCGTCGACTGGACGGTGGCGCCCAGGGCCACGACCACGCCGAGGAGGAGCAGGGTGGGGTCCAGCCACTCCGTCATGGGAAGAACACGAACTTCACGAGCCCCGCCAGGCCCACGACGACGATGACCCCACGCAGGGCGTTGGGCGGCAGCCGGCGGCCGTACCGCGCACCGAGCACGCCGCCGAGGAGCGCACCCACGGCGACGAGACCGGCGATGCGCCAGTCCACGAGCTCGGGCGCGACGATGATGAAGACGAGCGAGCCGATGGCGTTGACGACGAGGCCCAGCGTGTTCTTCAGCCCGTTGAGGGCCTGGAGCGGCTCCGTCGACAGGGCGGAGAGCAGCCCGATGAGGATGACCCCCTGGGCCGCGCCGAAGTAGCCGCCGTAGACCCCGGCGAAGAGGACGCCCGCCATGAGGGCCACGAGATGCGTCGTCGGCATCGGGCCACCGTCCTCGTGCCGGCCCTTCGTCCACCGTTGCAGCCGCGGGCCGAAGATCACGAGCAGGATGCCCAGGCCGATGAGCACCGGGACGATCGCGGCGAAGGCCTCGGCCGGCAGGACGAGCAGGAGGAGCGCGCCCGTCGTGGCCCCGAGGACCGACATCGGCACCAGCTGCGCCACGCGGCGGCCCATCCCCTTCATCTCGGGGAGGTAGCCGATCGTCCCGCTGACCCCGCCGGCGACGAGGCCGATCGAGTTGGAGACATTGGCCGTCACGGGTGGCACCCCGAGCGCGAGCAACACCGGGAAGGTCACGAGGGTCCCCGAGCCGACGAGGGTGTTGATACCCCCCGCCCACACGGCGGCGAGCACGACCGCACCCATCTCGAGCCAAGACACCCAGCCAACACTAGACGTGGTCGGCCGGGCGCCTGCTCACCGGGTCAGGCCTGGGTCGGGTCCTCGCCCTGGGTGGAGTCCTCCGGATCGGTCGCCGGACCGTCGGTCTCGGAGGGGGACGGCTGGGAGGACTTCGGCAGCCGTACTCCCGGCCCCTTGGCCGGCTGGACGCGCGAGGCGGGTGTCGCGTGCTCCGAGGCCTCCCGTGAGGCCTGACCGGCCTGGCCCCGCGCCTCGGCCAATGCCTCGGAGGCGTCCTCGAGCGAGGTCTCCTCGAAGGGGTTGGCCTCCCGCTCCGGGCCGGGGTCCACCCACCCCTCGGCGTCGAGACCCCCCTTAGGCCCGTCGCCGTCGTCACCGCCGAGCGCACCGCCGATGCCGCGAAGGGCGTCGGTGAGCTCGCTCGGGATGATCCACATCTTGTTGGAGTCCCCGGTCGCGATCTGCGGCAGGACCTGGAGGTACTGGTAGGCGAGCAGCTTCTGCGTCGGCTTGCCCCGGTGGATCGCGTCGAAGACCTGCTGGATGGCGCGGGACTGACCCTGCGCCTCGAGGACGGCCGCCTGGGCGGAACCCTCGGCCCGGAGGATCTGCGACTGCTTCTCGCCCTCGGCGGTGAGGATCTGCGACTGCTTGACGCCCTCGGCGTTGAGGATCGCCGCACGGCGGTCCCGCTCGGCCTTCATCTGCTTCTCCATCGACTCCTGGATCGACATCGGCGGGTCGATCGCCTTGAGCTCTACGCGGTTGACGCGGATGCCCCAGCGCCCGGTCGCCTCGTCGAGGGCGCCGCGCAGCTGGCCGTTGATCTGGTCGCGGCTCGTCAGGGTCTGCTCGAGGTCGAGGGAGCCGATGACGTTACGCAGGGTGGTGACCGTCAGCTGCTCGATGCCCTGGATGAAGTTGGCGATCTCGTAGACGGCCCGCTTGGAGTCGATGACCGTGTAGTAGATGACCGTGTCGATGTTGACGACGAGGTTGTCACTCGTGATGACCGGCTGCGGCGGGAAGCTCACGACCTGCTCGCGCAGGTCGATGCTCGCCCGAACCTTGTCGACGAAGGGCACGAGGATGTGGATGCCGCCCTCGAGCGTCCGCGAGTAGCGGCCGAGGCGCTCGATGATGAGCGTCGTCTGCTGCGGGACGATGCGCACCGTCTTGAAGAGGATGACGAGCGCGAAGATGAGGAGTGCGGCGAGGAAGATGAGGATGCCGGCGCCGTCCATGGGCGGGGTCCTTTCGCAGAGATGGGCGTGGTCGACGCTCGGGTCAGGCCACGGGCTGGTTCGTCACGACGGCGGTCGCACCGTCGATCGTGAGGACACGCACCTCCTCGCCGACCTCGACCGCCGGCTGACCCGCGGGGACCCGGGCACTCCACGTCTCCCCGGCGAGGCGCACCCGCCCGTCGGTCGTGGTGACCGTCTCGAGCACGCGCGCGGCCTGGCCCTCGAGGGCCGACGAGCCGATGTCCCGGGTCGCCGCGGTGTTGGTGAACTGACGCTTCATGATCGGTCGCACGATGCCGATGAGGAGGATCGCGACGATGACGGCGGCGATGACCTGGACCGTCAGGGGCGCCCCGAGCGCCGCGACCACACCGCCGACGAGCGCACCTCCGCCGAGCATGATGAAGGTGAAGTCGACGGTGGCCGCCTCGACGGCGACGAGGACGAAGGCCAGCCCCATCCACACGAGCCACAGGTTGTCTGCCAGCCACTCCATGTCAGGCTCCCTTCCGTCGTCGTCCCATCATCCCCCACGAGGGGCGACCTCGTGCTCAGGTGCGGGCGCGCGCCGCCCATCGTTGTCCGTGCTGCTCGAGCACGAGGTCCACCCCGAAGGTCGCCGAGAGGTTGGCCTCGGTGAGGGTCAGCTCGAGCGGCCCCTGGGCGACGACCTGGCCGTCCCGCAGCAGCAGGACGTCGGTGAAGTTCGGCGGGATCTCCTCGACGTGGTGGGTCACCATGACGACGGCCGGGGCGGTGAGATCGGCGGCGATCTCGCCGAGCCGTCCGACGAGGTCCTCTCGTCCGCCGAGGTCGAGACCGGCCGTCGGCTCGTCGAGGAGCATGAGCTCGGGGTCGGTCATGAGGGCACGCGCGATCTGGACCCGCTTGCGCTCACCCTCCGAGAGCGTGCCGAAGGCCCGCCCGACGAGGTGGCTCACGCCGAGCGCCTCGAGCAGCTCGCCGGCGCGACCGTGGTCGAGGTCGTCGTAGCCCTCCTTCCACCGCCCCACGACGCCCCAGGACGCGGTGACGACGACGTCCTCGACCTTCTCCCCCTTCGGAATGGAGGCGGCGAGGGCGGTTGACGCCAGGCCGATCCGCGGACGGAGCTCGAAGACGTCGACCGCGCCGAGGACCTCACCGAGGACCCCGACGACGCCGCGGGTCGGGTGCATCCGAGCGGCGGCCAGCTGGAGGAGGGTCGTCTTGCCGGCTCCGTTGGGGCCGAGGATGACCCAGCGCTGCCCCTCCTCGACCTCCCAGTCGACCTCGGAGAGGAGCGTGGAGCCGCCACGGACCACGGTGGCGCCGGCGAGGGCGAGGACATCACTCATGCCCTGACCCTAACGGCCAGCCTCTATCCTCTGGTGGATGGCCGAACTGCCCGCCTCCGTCCGGACCGCGCTGTGGGTGACCCATGCCTGGTCAGGCGGCACGACCCTGACGCGCGCGATCGAGCAGGCCCTCCCCGACATCGACCACACCCAGGGTCTCGTCGAGCAGGTGCGCCTCTGGCACGACCTCGGTGAGTCCGCGCTCCTCGTGGCCCTCCCCGGTCCCGGCGACGTCACCGGGCTCCCCCGCACCGGGCCCGTCGCGATGGCCGCGGCGGTCGAGGCCGGCGAGGCGCTCTTCGTCCCCGCCCTCGGCGGGCTGCTCGTTCCCGAGTACTCCACCTTCGGCTCCGAGGGCGCCCGCGGGCACCGCATCGACTGGATGGCCCACGACGCCGACCCCGTTCCCGCCCACCGCATCGAGGCCCTCGACCACGCCCAGGTCGAGCGGACCCTGCGCCGCCGGATGCTCACCGCCGTCGACGAGCTCGACGCCATCGGGGGCAGCCCGTGGGCGGACGAGCTCGCCCGGGACCTCGTCGACGACCGTCTCGGCACCGACTGGGCCCTGCCGCCGAGCCTGCCCGACCGGGCACGCAAGGTCATCGGCCTGGCGGCGACCCTCTCCATCGCGGCCGGGACGGGGCTCGAGTCCTCCGGCGCCCTCTCCGCGACACACGACCACCACCGCTCCAGCGCGCTGCGCTCCCTCCACCGGGACGCCGAGGCCGCCCTCGCCGATGCCACCAACGCCGCGTGCGCGGCCTTCGCCGGGTGGGTGCCGGCGCGGTGATCGCGCGGGAGCTGGTCACCGAGCGACTCCGGCTCGTCCCGATCAGCGAGCGGGACCTCCCCTTCCTCGTCGAGCTGGACGGGGACCCGGAGGTGATGCGCCACCTCATCGGCCGTGCCCGGACACCGCAGGAGGCCACCGACTTCTGGGCGCCGCAGATCCCCGGGCCCCAGTGGGTCGGCCACCTCGACGGTGCCCCCGTCGGGTGGTGGGCGCTGTGGCCGCGCGAAGGGGGCATCGCCGAGCTCGGCTACCGGCTCGCCCGGAGGGCGTGGGGCCGTGGCCTGGCGACAGAAGGCGCGCGAGCGGTCGTCGACGCCGCCTTCGCCGACCCCGCCCTGCGGGTCGTCCGCGCCGAGACGATGGTCGTCAACGAGGGCTCCCGCGGGGTCATGCGGCGGCTCGGGATGCGCGAGGTCCGGGTCGAGGTCCGCGAGTGGGAGGACCCGCTGCCCGGCGCCGAGCTCGGCGAGGTCATCGCCGAGGTGACCCGTCAGGAGTGGTCGAGCACCGAGGAGTAGACCTCCATCGTCCGGTCACCGATGCTCGCCCACGAGAAGTCGGCCACCGCCCGCTCCCGGCCGGCCGCGCCCCGTGCGGCGGCCCGCTCCGGGTCGGCGAGCGCCTCGGTGAGCGCGGCCGCGAGGTCGGCCTCGAAGCGTCCGGCGTCCACCGGCCGGCCCGTCCCGTCCTGCACCTGCTCGATCGGCACGAGCCATCCCGTCGTCCCGTCGACGACCACCTCGGGTATCCCGCCCGTCGCCGTGGCGACGACCGGCAGGCCGCACGCCATGGCCTCGAGGTTGACGATGCCCAGCGGCTCGTAGACCGAGGGGCAGGCGAAGACCGTCGCCGAGGTGAGGAGGGCGATGACCTCGGCCCGCGACAGCATCTCGGGGATCCACACGACCCCGTCCCGGTGGGCGCGCAGGTCGGCGATGAGGGCCTCGACCTCGGCGAGGAGCTCCGGGGTGTCCGGTGCGCCCGCGCAGAGGACGAGCTGCACGTCGTCCGGGAGCGCGGCGGCGGCTCGCAGCAGGTGGGGCAGTCCCTTCTGCCGGGTGATCCGACCGACGAAGACCACCGACGGACGGTCCGGGTCCACCCCGTGGCGGACGACGACATCGGGGTCCGGCGCGGGCTGCCACAGGTCGGCATCGATCCCGTTGTGCACCACGTGGACCCGAGCGGGGTCGAGGTCCGGGTAGCTGCGGAGGATGTCGGCGCGCATGCCGTGGCTCACGGCGATGACCCCGGCTGCCGCCTCGTAGGCCGTCCGCTCCACCCACGACGAGAGCCGGTACCCGCCCCCGAGCTGCTCGGCCTTCCACGGCCGCAGCGGCTCGAGGCTGTGGGCCGAGACGACGTGCGGGGCACCGTGGAGCAGGGAGGCGGTGTGCCCGGCGAAGTTCGCGTACCAGGTGTGGCTGTGCACGAGGTCGGCCCCGGCGCAGTCCGCCGCCATGGCCAGGTCCACGCCCATCGTCGTCAGGGCGGCGTTGGCGCCGACGAGGTCCGCCGGATCGGCGTAGGCGGTGGTCCCCCCTTCGTCCCGGGGGTCGCCGAAGCACCGCACCCGGACGTCCGTGTCGCCCCTCCCGCGCAGGGCCCGTGTGAGCTCCGCGACGTGGACACCGGCGCCCCCGTAGACGGCCGGTGGGTACTCCTTGGTGAGGATGTCGACGCGCACCTGCACAGCGTAGGCCGCAGCCAGTACGTTGGGGATGACGAAGGGAGCACGATGCCCAGGCGTGGTCAGCCCAAGGTTCTCGCGATCGTCCTCGCCGGTGGGGAGGGCAAGCGCCTCATGCCGCTCACCGCCGACCGTGCCAAACCGGCCGTGCCCTTCGGTGGGATCCACCGGCTCATCGACTTCGCCCTGAGCAATGTCGTCAACTCCGGCTATGCCAAGGTCGTCGTGCTCACGCAGTACAAGTCCCACAGCCTCGACCGGCACGTGAGCCAGGCGTGGAACCTCTCGTCGCCACTCGGGCACTACGTCGCGGCCATCCCGGCCCAGCAGCGCCGCGGCAAGAGCTGGTACACCGGCAGCGCCGACGCGATCTACCAGTCCCTCAACGCGATCATCGACGAGCGCCCCGACATCGTCATCGTCGTCGGCGCCGACCACGTGTACCGGATGGACTTCTCCGCCATGGTCGCCCAGCACCTCGACACCGGTGCCGCGTGCACGGTCGCGGCGATCCGCCAGCCGATCGGCATGGCCGACCAGTTCGGCGTCATGGAGGTGGGCGAGGACGGGCGCCGGATCACCGCCTTCCGGGAGAAGCCGACCGACCCCCGGGGCCTGCCCGACGCACCGCACGAGGTCTACGCCTCCATGGGCAACTACGTCTTCAGCACGGATGCCCTCATGGAGGCCGTCACCGCCGACGCCTCCGACGAGGACAGCCGCCACGACATGGGTGGTGACATCGTCCCGTCTTTCGTCCGGGACGGGAGCGCCCACGCCTACGACTTCGCCGACAACCACGTGCCGGGCTCCACGGATCGTGACCGCGGCTACTGGCGCGACGTCGGGACGCTCGACAGCTACTTCGACGCCCACCTCGACCTCACGTCGATCCTGCCGGTCTTCAACCTCTACAACTACGACTGGCCGATCCACACCCACCACGGCCCCTACCCGCCGGCGAAGTTCGTCCACGCCGACGGGGAGCGGGCCGGTGGTGCGACGAACTCGATCGTCTCCCCCGGCGTCGTCGTCTCCGGCGGACACGTGCACAACTCCGTCCTCTCCCCCGGCGTCTTCGTCCACAGCTACAGCTCCGTCGTCGACACGGTGCTCCTCGACGGGGTGGACATCGGCCGGCACGCCCAGCTGGAGCGCGTCATCGTCGACAAGGGGGTGCGGGTCCCGCCCCGGATGAGGCTCGGATTCGATCACGAGGAGGACCGTGCCCGAGGGCTGCTCGTCACCGAGTCGGGGATCACCGTGGTCGGCAAGGGGCATGTCTTCGACGAGTCATAGACTCGCGCCATGACCAGCACCCAGGAGTCGACGCCGGGCGTCGCCCCCGGCGTCGGGCCGATCGCCCTCGTCATGGACGTCGACAGCACGCTCATCCAGGACGAGGTCATCGAGCTCCTCGCCGAGCACGCCGGCACCCGTGAGGAGGTCGCCCGGGTCACCGAGTCCGCGATGCGCGGCGAGCTCGACTTCGCGGAGAGCCTCCACGCCCGTGTCGCGACCCTCGAGGGTCTGGACGCCGCGGTCCTCGACGACGTGCGGGCCGCCGTGCGCCTCACCCCCGGGGCGCGCACCCTCGTGTCGACGCTCATCGGGGCCGGCCATGCCGTGGGCCTCGTCAGCGGCGGCTTCATCGAGATCGTCGGCCCTCTCGCGGAGGACCTGGGGATCGACACGGCACGGGCCAACAGCCTCGAGGTCGTCGACGGCCGGCTCACCGGACGCGTGCTCGGCGAGGTCGTGGACCGGCGGACCAAGGCCGACGTCCTCACCCGCCTCGCGGCCGCCGTCGGCGCCGAGGCCGACCGGACGGTCGCCGTCGGTGACGGCGCCAACGACCTCGACATGATGGCCGCGGCCCACCTCGGGATCGCCTTCTGCGCCAAGCCCGCCGTGCGCGAGCAGGCTGACGTGGCCGTCGACGAGCCGGACCTCCGGCGCGTCCTCGACATCCTCGGGATCCCACCGCTCCCCCAGGCGGACGACGAGGGTGGCCACCCCTTCGCCCTCCCCTAGATCACTGCCCCGGTGGGCTTGGTACGGGGGCGGGTCAGATGCCCATCGCGTGGACGCCGCCGTCGACATGGAGGATCTCGCCCGTCGTCGCGGGGAACCAGTCCGACAGGAGCATCGTGCAGGCCTTGGCGGTCGGCACCGGGTCGGCGACATCCCAGCCGAGGGGCGCCCGGTCGTCCCACGACTCCTCGAACTGCTCGAAGCCGGGGATCGACTTCGCCGCCGTCGTCTTGATCGGGCCGGCCGCGACGAGGTTGCAGCGGACCCCCTTCGGGCCGAGGTCCCGGGCGAGGTAGCGGTTCGTCGACTCGAAGGCCGCCTTGGCCACACCCATCCAGTCGTAGACGGGCCAGGCGAAGCTCGCGTCGAAGGTCAGGCCCACGACCGACCCGCCCTCGGCCATCCGTGGCAGGGCAGCGACGGCAATGGCCTTGAGGGAGAAGGCGGAGACGTGGACCGCGGTCGAGACGTCCTCCCAGGACGCGTCGAGGAAGCTGAAGGCCCCCTCGGGCGCGAAGCCGATGGAGTGCAGGACCCCGTCGATCTGCTCGGCGTGCTCACCGATGCGGTCGGCGAGGGCGGCGAGGTCCTCCTCGCTGGTCACGTCGAGCTCGACGACCGGGGCCTCCTCGGGGAGCCGCTTGGCGATGGTCTTCGTGATCTTCGACGTGCGGCCGAAGCTCGTGAGGATCACCTGCGCCCCCTGCTCCTGGGCGATGCGCGCGACGTGGAAGGCGATGGAGCTCTCCATGAGGACGCCGGTGATGAGGAAGGTCTTGCCGGTGAGCATGTGCGGTGCCTTTCGAAGGGGAAGGGAGGGTCGGTCGGGGACGGTCGGGGCTCAGTGGCCCATGCCCAGACCCCCGTCGACGGGAATGACCGCCCCGGAGACGTAGGCGGCGTCGTCGGAGGCGAGGAAGGAGATCGCGGCGGCGACCTCGCCAGCCTGCCCGTAGCGCTTCGCCGGGATGGCCGACTGGTACTCGGCACGCTTCTCGTCCGAGAGCTCCGCGGTCATGTCCGTCTCGATGAATCCGGGGGCGACGACATTGGCGGTGATCCCCCGCGCGCCGAGCTCACGGGTCATCGAGCGGGCCATGCCGACGAGGCCGGACTTCGAGGCGGCGTAGTTGGCCTGCCCGGGCGAGCCGTAGAGCCCGACGACGCTCGAGAGGAGGATGACCCGACCGAAGCGCGCCTTGACCATGGCGGTCGCGGCCCGGCGGACCGTGCGGAAGGTGCCGTGGAGGTTGGTGTCGACGACCGAGGAGAAGTCCTCGTCGGACATGCGCATGAGGAGGGTGTCCTTCGTGACGCCCGCATTGGCGACGAGCACCTCGACGTCTCCCCCGAGCCGCTCCCGGGCCTCGGCGAAGGCCGCGTCCACGGAGTCGCTGTCGGTGATCTCGCAGGCGACGACGTCCAGTCCCTCGACCGGGTCGCCGGAGCGCGAGGTGACGACGACCTGATGACCGTCCTCCCGGAGCCGACGGGCGATCGCCTCACCGATCCCCCGGTTGCCTCCGGTGACGAGTACTCGGCGCGGTGTCATCCTTCTCCTTGGCTCGCGGTGTGCGTCAGGTCACGCTGCTCCGACGCTAGAGCACTACCATTCGGTAGCGAGAACCGAGCCCGCCCGTCGGAACGCGTTCAGGGACGCGGCGTATCCTGAGGGGGTGCCACAGTCCTCCGTCCCCTCGGTGACGACCGCCCCGATCACGCTCCGCGAGGAGCAGGCCGGTCGGGTGCGGCAGTACCTCTGGACGATGGCCGTGCGGACCGCGTGCTTCGTCGGGGCCTTCTTCTTCGAGGGCTGGCTGCGCTGGGTCTGCGTGGCGGGCGCGGTCCTCCTGCCCTACTTCGCGGTCGTGCTCGTCAACGCCGTGACCCCTCGTGGGGTGTCCGAGGCCGACACCCCGGCCGGACAGCGGCGCCTGCGTCGCGAGCTGGAGTCCTCGTGACCGATCTCGTGTGCAGCCGCAAGGCCTGCCGTGCAGCAGCCACCCGGGCCGTCCTCTGGCGCAACCCCAGGATCCACGACGAGTCCCGGCGCAAGGTCTGGCTCGCCTGTGACGAGCACGAGTCGGTCCTCCACGACCACCTCGCGGTGCGTGGCTTCCCCGTGGAGACCTGCGGGATCGACGAGATCCCGGCCGACGCCGGCTGATGCTGCGCCTGGCTCTCACCCCGAGGTGGCTCGGGTGGCTCGCCCTCGCCCTCCTCGCCGGCCTCGCGTGCGTCTGGCTCGGCCAGTGGCAGTGGGGCAAGTACGAGGACCGGGCCGCGCGCGCCGACCGGGTCGAGGCCCACTACGAGGCGGACCCGGTACCCGCGACCGAGGTCCTCGGCGAGGAGCCGGTGCCCGTCGAGGACGAGTGGACCCGGGTCACCGCCACCGGCGAGTACGTCCGCGACGAGCAGGTCCTCGTCCGCAACCGGCCCCTCGACGGGACCTACGGCTACGAGGTGCTCCTCCCCCTTCGCCTCGACGGCGGGGAGCACCTCCTCGTGGACCGCGGCTGGGTCCCCAACAGCCCGAAGGGGGCGGACGTCGCCCCCGAGGTCCCGCCGGCTCCGGCCGGTGAGGTGACCGTGACGGGGTGGGTCCGCCTCGGCGAGACGAGCCTCGGCCGCGACCTGCCCGAGGGGCAGGTCGCGAGCATCCACCGGCCGGAGGTCGAGGAGGAGGTCGGGAGCTCGCTGCTCGGCGGGTACGTCTCCCTCGAGTCCGAGGACCCGCAGGCCGAGCGGCCGAAGCCCCTCGAGGTGCCGGACACGGACACCGGCCCGCACCTCGCCTATGCCATCCAGTGGTGGCTCGTCGTCCCCGCGCTCCTCGCCTTCTGGGCGATGGCGCTGCGCCGCGAGGCCACGACGAGTGGGCCCCGTCCCCCTCGGGAGAAGAAGGTCCGGATCTGGGACGAGGAGGACGGCTGACCCGTCAGCCGACCTCGACGGACCCGTCGTACTGCGTCGCGTAGAGCGTCGCATAGAGCCCGTGGCCCGCGAGCAGCTCCTCGTGGGTCCCCCGCTCGACGACCCGCCCCTCGTCGACGACGAGGATCTGGTCGGCCGCGCGGATGGTCGAGAGGCGGTGGGCGATGACGATGGCCGTGCGCCCCTCGAGCGCCGCGTCGAGCGCCCGCTGGACCGCCACCTCGGACTCGCTGTCGAGGTGGGCCGTCGCCTCGTCGAGGATGATGACGGCCGGTGACTTCAGGAGCAGCCGGGCGATGGCGAAGCGCTGCTTCTCCCCGCCGGAGAGGCGGTGGCCGCGGTCGCCGACGATGGTGTCGAGGCCGGCCGGGAGGGTGGCCACGAGGGGCAGGATCCGGGCCGCGTCGAGGGCGGCGAGCATCTCCTCCTCGGTGGCATCCGGCTTGGCGTAGGCGAGGTTGTTGCGCAGGGTGTCGTGGAAGAGGTGCGCCTCCTGGGTGACCATGCCCACGGTCTCGCTCACCGACGCGAGGGTCGCCTCGCGGAGGTCCTGGTCGCCGATGCGCACGGCGCCGCTCGTCGGGTCGTAGAAGCGGGTGACGAGCGAGGTGATCGTGCTCTTGCCCGCCCCGCTCGGCCCGACGAGGGCGATGAGCTGGCCCGGCTCGGCGCGCAGGCTCACCCCCTGAAGGACGGGGCCGCTCTCCTCACGGTCACCCGTGGTGCCGCCCTCGAGCGAGAGCAGCGAGATCTCGTCGGCACCGGGGTAGGTGAAGTGCACGTCGTCGAGCTCGACGGAGAGCGCCTCTCCGCTCGGGAGGGGCCGCGCGTCCGGGACCTCGCTGATCGTCGAGGGCATGTCGAGGAGCTCGAAGAGCCGGGCGAAGGAGACGAGCGCGGTGAGGATGTCCACGTGGACGTTGGAGATCGCCGTGAGCGGTCCGTAGAGCCGGGCGAGCAGGGCGGCCAGGGCGAGGAGGGTCCCCACCGTCATCGTGCCCTCGACGGCCATGATACCGCCGACCCCGTAGACCATCGCCGTGGCCAGCGAGGCCATGGCGGTGAGCATGACGAAGAAGAGGGCGCGGTTCACCGCGATGCGCACGCCGATGTCCCGCACGCGGGCCGCGCGGGCGTCGTACTCGGTGATCTCGCGCTGCGGCTGACCGTAGATCTTCACCAGCAGGGCACCGGCGACGTTGAAGCGCTCGGTCATCTGCGTGCCGAGCTCGGCGTTGAGGTTCATCTGCTCCCCGGAGAGCGAGGCGAGACGCCGCCCCATGAGCTTGGCCGGGATGACGAAGAGGGGCACGAGGAGCAGCGCGGCGAGCGTGAGCTGCCAGGACAGGGACACCATCGCGCCGATGATGAGCACGAGGGAGATGACATTGCTGACGACGGAGGAGAGCACCGTCGTAAAGGCCTGCTGCGCGCCGATGACGTCGTTGTTGAGCCGGCTCACGAGGGCGCCCGTCTGCGCCCTCGTGAAGAAGGCGATCGGCTGCCGGAGCACGTGCGCGAAGACCTCCGTGCGGAGGTGGTGGATGAGCCCCTCACCGATGCGGGCGGAGAGCCAGCGCTGCACGAGGGTCACCGCCGCCTCGACGAGCGCGATGCCGGCGACGAGGAGGGCCAGGACGATGACGACGGACCGGTCCTGCGGGGTGACCCCGTCGTCGATGAGGCGCTGGAGCAGCAGGGGGACGGCGACGACCGTGAGGGAGCCGAGGCCGACGAGGAGGAGGAAGCCGAGA
>DXAR01000160.1 GCA_019116945.1 Candidatus Janibacter merdipullorum
GCCTCACCGGCGAAGACCTGCTGGCCCATGAGCCCGTCGTCGCTGAGGTTGAAGGCGAACTTGAGCATGCGGATCGCGGTGGGCGACTTGGCCATGATCTCGCGGGCCATCGTCAGCGCCTCGACCTCGAGCTCGGCGTGGTCGACGACCGCGTTGACCGCGCCCATCTCGTGCATCTCCTGGCCCGTGTAGGCGCGCCCGAGGAAGAAGATCTCGCGAGCGCGCTTCTGCCCCACCATCTTCGCCAGGTAGGCGCTGCCGTACCCGCCGTCGAAGGAGCCGACGTCGGCGTCGGTCTGCTTGAAGCGGGCGTGCTGGCTGGCGAGCGTCATGTCGCAGACGACGTGCAGGCTGTGGCCGCCGCCGGCCGCCCAGCCGCCCACGAGGGCGATGACGACCTTGGGCATGGTGCGGATGAGGCGCTGGACCTCGAGGATGTGGAGGCGCCCCCCTTCGGCCTTGACGCGGCGCTCGTCGATGCCGGCGACGCTGTCGTCGCCCGACGGGTCGGTCGCGTACTGGTACCCGGAGCGGCCGCGGATCCGCTGGTCGCCACCGGTGCAGAAGGCCCACCCCTCGGTCGTCGCGCTGCTGCCCTCGCGCGGGGTCGGGCCATTGCCGGTGAGGAGGACGACGCCGACGTCGGGGGTGCGGCGGGCGTGGTCGAGGGTGCGGTGGAGCTCGTCGACGGTGTGCGGCCGGAAGGCGTTGAGGACCTCCGGCCGGTCGAAGGCGATGCGCACGCAGCCGACGTCCTTGGCGCGGTGGTAGGTCAGGTCGGTGAGGTCCTCGAAGCCGGGGACCACCTCCCAGGCCTGCGGGTCGAAGGTCTCGCTGACGTTGTCCAGTGCGCTCACGGAGGCGAGCCTACTGACCGCCGGTTCCGGTACCGGTCACGCCACGAGGCTGACGAGCAGGACCATCGGGAGCGAGACGACGGCGCCGAGCGAGGTGGCCAGGGTGAGCGTCTTGAGCGCGCCCTTGGTCGACAGGCCGAGCAGCGACTTGAACATCCAGAAGAAGTTGCTGTTGACGTGCAGCGCGAACATCGCGCCCGAGGCGATCGCCAGGCCGACGACGACCGGATCGACGCCCGTCGACGCGACGACCGGCGCGATGATCCCTGCGGCGGTGATGGCGCCGACCGAGACCGAGCCGATCGCGAAGTGGAGCAACGCGGCGATGAACCATGCGAGCAGCACGGTGATGAGGACGGGCGCCCCGGCGTCGGCGGAGAAGAGCCCCTTGAGGATGTCCTCGAGGTCCGTCTCGGTGATCACGGCACCGAGCGAGCCACCGATGCCGGTGATGAGCAGGATCTCGCCTGTCGTGCGGAAGCCCGAGGAGAGCGCGTGCTCGGTGCCTTCGCTGCCGAGGGCGCGTCGGCCGATGATGAAGGCGATGAGGAGCCCGATGAAGAGGGCGATGTTGGCGTCGCCGATGAAGGCGATGAGCGCGGTGCTGTTGCCGAAGAGGTCCATGAAGGCGCCGAAGGCGATGAGGACGAGCGGCACGAGGATCGGCGACAGGCGCAGCGCGAGCGGGAGGCGAAGGGCGGCCGCCGGCACGTCGTCAGGGTGCTCCTCGGCGGTGCCGGCGTCGTCCGTCCCGATGGCGCCACGCGCGAGGTAGGCCCCGTGCTCCGGGTTATCGGGGTGCTCCTCCTCGTCAGGGTCGATGTCCGTGGACTCGTTCCAGAATCGGGTGCGCAGCAGCATGCGGAAGAGGAGCGTCGTCACCAGTGCGGTGGCCAGGCCGAGGGGGGCGCCGAAGACGAGGTATCGCCCGAGGGAGACGTCGAGCAGTCCGGCGATCGCCACCGCGGAGAGGCCGGGGACGACGAAGACGTAGCCGGCGAAGATGCCGATGCCGATGGCACCGGCGAGCCACGGGAGCCCGCGCTTGCGGTCGATGACCGGCGCCGCCTGGCGGGCCATCGGCGAGGCGAGGACGACCTGCACGTCGACGTAGATCGAGGGGAAGATCGTCGACAGCGCCGCCGCCATGGCGTAGGGCAGCTTGCCCCCGACGCGTCGGGCGATGATCTCCACGAGGGCCCGGAAGGTGCCGGTCGCCTGGAGCAGCGACCCGATGAGCACACCGAAGCCGATGAGCAGACCGACCTCGGCCATGATGTCGCCGAAGCCGACGGTGATCGCCTCGACCGTCCCCTCCAGCCCCACCCCCGCGGACAGGCCGAGGAAGACCGAGGAGATGATGAGCGAGATCACCGGGTCGACCTTGAAGCGGATGATGAGCAGGATCGCGACGGCGATGGCGATGAGGGTGAGTGCGACGTCCACGGGCCGACACCTTACGCGTGCGTGACCTGCACCACATCCAGGGCCCACGATGATCGACGGCGCGGCCAGCCCTCGGGGTGTCCCCACCACGGCCGGGCGGCGGACCCCATGGCCGGGCGGGGCGCTCGTCCCTAGCGTCGACATCATGGACTTCAGGGGAATCATGTCGGTGGGTGCCGTGGGTGCGGAGCCGCAGGTCTGGGCGCGAAGGGCGAGCCTCGCCTGCCTCGTGTGCGTGCTGCCGTCGATCGTCTGGCGGCTCGCGATGATCGCCGGTGTCGACACGGGGTTCGCGGAGGCTGCGGAGTACCGGGCGAGCGGCGCGGCCGTCGCCTACGTCATCGGCCTGGACGTCGTGCAGCTCGCCGCGGCCACGCTCTGCCTCGGTCTGGCGAGGCCCTGGGGTGAGCGGCTGCCCGGGTGGTTGCCGGGGCTGGGAGGGCGACCGATCCACCGGCTCCTCCCCACGGCGGCGGGTGCCGTCGGAGCCGTCCTCGTCACCTTCTTCATCGTCACGCTCCTCATGGGCTTCGGCCCGACGTGGTTCGGAACGGCCGACGGATGGACCCCGGACGCCGCGATGAACGCGACCCAGCGCACCATCCTCTTCCTCGCCTACGCGCCCGTGCTGGCCTGGCCGGTCCTCCTCACCGTCGCGCTCGTCGGCTACTGGCGACGCCGGGCGCCGCGCACCGCGACCTGACGATCCGTCCTGCCGGGGCGGCCGGTCCTGTGTACCGTTCTATGGCCCCCCTCACACCCAGGAGCTCACGTGACAGCGGTACCCGAGCAGGTCAGCGCCAAGCGCTACTCGATCATCGGACCAGGTCTCATCGTCGCTGCCACCGGCGTCGGCGCGATCGACCTCGTGGCCACGCTCATCGCCGGCAGCAAGTACGAGTACGGCCTCATGTGGTGCGTCGTCGTCGGCTGCATCATGAAGATCGTCCTCGTCGAGGGAGCAGGCCGCTTCAGCCTCGCGAGCGGGCGGACGATCTTCGAGGGCTGGTCGAGCCTCGGGCGCTGGACGCACGTCTACTTCGTCCCGTACATCGTCATCTGGGGCTTCGTGTACGGTGCTGCCGCCATGGCCGGCACCGGCTTGCCGCTGCACTCCCTCTTCCCCGTCCTCGGGGTGACGTGGTGGGGGATCCTCGCCGGGATCGTCGGCGCCTCCCTCGTGTGGTTCGGCAAGTACGCGATCTTCGAGAAGGTGTGCGCCTTCTTCGTCGGGCTGATGTTCGTGACGATGTGCGGCGCCGCGATCATGACCGTGCCCAACCTCCTGGACATCCTCGGCGGGCTCAAGCCCTGGATCCCCGACGGCGGCCTCGTCAACGTCCTCGCCCTCGCCGGTGGGGTCGGCGGCACCATCACCCTCGCCGCCTACGGCTACTGGCTCCGGGAGAAGGGCTGGATCACGCCCACGCACATGCGTCTCATGCGGATCGACAACACGGTCGCCTACGTCGTCACCGGCATCTTCGTCACCGCGACCCTCATCGTCGGCGCCGAGCTGCTCTACTCCGCGCAGATCGCCATCGAGGACGGGGACAAGGGCCTGCTCGACCTCTCCCACGTCCTGGCCGACCGCTACGGCGAATGGGCCGGCAAGGTCTTCCTCATCGGCTTCTTCTCCGCCGCGATGTCCTCCCTCCTTGGCGTGTGGAACGGCGTCTCCCTGATGTTCGCCGACCTCGTCGGGCACCTGCGGGGGCTGGCGACCGACCACCCGGACCGCCACGGCGGTGGGACCTGGTACCGCGCCTACATCGTCTGGCTGACGATCCCGCCGATGGCGATGATGTTCCTCGGCAAACCGATCTGGCTGATCCTCGCCTACGGCGTGCTCGGGGCACTCTTCATGCCCTTCCTCTCGCTCACCCTGCTGTGGCTGCTCAACACCGACCGGGTGCCCCGCGAGTGGCGCAACACCTGGTACACCAACCTGGCGCTCGTGCTGTGCACGGTGGCCTTCGCGGTCCTCGCGGCCAACGAGCTCTGGGGCGCGGTGAGCGGCGTCCTCTGAGCCATCCCCATCCACGGGTCGGGAGACCGCGTCCTCCACAGCCGGGCGAAGGGGGTCCCCCTCGCCTCCCGCAGCCGGTGGGCTGGTGCCGTGGCCGGTCAGGAGGGCCGGCTCCCGACGAGAGGACGGACCGATGGCCGAGCGGTGGTTGTACGGAGTGGACGGCGGACTGCAGGGGTCGCTGCCGCCGTGGGAGACCGATCCGTGGACGGACGGGATCTCACCCCCGTCACGGGACCTCGGGACCCTGACCGAGATCGTCCTCATCGACGGCCAGGTCGTCGACTCGCGGCGCCGCCCGGTGTCGGGCAGCGGCTACGAGTGCGCCGCCCTCGAGCTGGAGTACTCGCACCCCCAGACGCAGCCGCGGGTGGAGCGGGTCATCGTGCGCGAGGACCCGAGCGAGGCGATGGTGCACTGGCTGCAGCGGGTCGTCGGGGGAGAGGGGCCGCTGGCCGCGTTGCACGACGATCCCCTCCCGGCGAGCGAGCCCCTCGAGGTCGACCGCCTGCCGGCGAGTGCGCGCGACCTGGCCTGCACGCTCGACGAGCACCTCGAGCTCGTCGGGACGCCCACGGCCGTCGGTGGGGAGCTGCTCACCGCCTACCGGAGACTGCTCGTGGAGGCGTCCCACGCCGGCATCCTCCACCTGTGGCGGGAGGTTGCACCGGAGCGCATCACCGCGGCGATCATCCACTGCGTGGTCAAGGCCAATGCGCTCACCGGGTCCGGCGCTCCCTTCCGGGTCGGGGACTTCACCCGGGGCCTGGGCGTTCCCCACGTCCCGACCGCCCGCTCCAGCAGCCTCGCCCGGGCCGTCGGCGGCTCCCAGTGGCCGCACGGGCGCAGCCCGGTCCACGCCCCCGACGTCTACGTCCTCGGGGACGCCGATCTCCTCGTGAGCCGCTTCCGCAACGAGCTGCTCACCTACCGTGACCTCGCCCTGGCGGCCGCGAAGGCGGCGGCCGAGTCCGCGGAGGAGGCCACGGGATAGCGTCCTCGTATGGCACTGCGCTGGTACGAGACCTCCGTCGACGCCCACGACATCGGGATGCTCGCGCGCTGGTGGGCGGACGTCCTCGGGTGGCGGGTCGAGTTCGAGGACGAGTACGAGGTCACCGTCGTCCCGCCGGAGGCCGATGGCGACCCCGTCGACGACCTCGGGACCTGGCAGGCACGGCGCACCGGCCTCATCTTCGCGTGGGTCCCCGAGGCGAAGACGACGAAGAACCGCCTCCACATCGACCTCGCCCCGCACATCAGCCAGGACCGCGACGCCCAGATCGAGGAGCTGCTGGCCAAGGGCGCGACCCACGTCGACGTCGGTCAGGACAAGGACGTCACGTGGACCGTGCTCGCCGACCCGGAGGGCAACGAGTTCTGCGTGCTCTCCAGCCGCGACCGATGATCGAGCGCCCCTCGCTGGACGAGGTGCTCGACGGGCTGCGCGTCGTGCGGCTCCCGCTGCGGACCCGCTTCCGCGGGATCACCGAGCGGGAGATCGCCGTGGTCCGTGGCCCGCGGGGGTGGGGTGAGTTCGCGCCCTTCCTCGAGTACGGAGCGCAGGAGTCCGCCCGCTGGCTCGAGGCGACGATCGAGGCCGCCTGGGTCGGATGGCCGGAGCCGGTACGCACCACGGTGCCGGTCAACGCGACGGTCCCCGCCATCCCCTCCGACGACGTCGCCGCGGTCCTCGCCCGGTACGACGGGTGCACGACGGCCAAGGTCAAGGTCGCCGAGCCGGGACAGCGCGAGGCCGACGACATCGACCGGGTCGCCGCGGCACGGGAGGCCATCGGGGAGCACGGCCGCATCCGCGTGGACGCCAACGGCGGCTGGTCGCTGACCCAGGCCCACGACATGCTGACGCGCCTGGCCCCCTTCGGGCTGGAGTACGCCGAGCAGCCCTGCGCCGACGTGCGCGACCTCGCCCGCCTGCGGGTGGAACTCGCGCTGGGTGGTGTGGACGTGCCCGTCGCGGCGGACGAGTCGATCCGCAAGGCCGAGGACCCGCTGGAGGTGGCCCGCCTGCGGGCCGCCGACGTCGTGGTCGTCAAGGTGGCCCCTCTCGGGGGCGTGGCCCGGGCCCTCGAGGTCGTCGCGGACTGCGGCCTGCCCGCCGTGGTCTCCTCGGCCATCGACTCCAGCATCGGCCTGCGAGCCGGGGTGGCGCTCGCGGCCGCCCTGCCCGAGCTCGAGCACGCCTGCGGCCTCGGCACCGGCGCGCTCCTCGGCGGCGACGTCACCGCCGACCCGCTGCTCCCCGCGGCCGGAGCCCTTCCCGTGCGCGAGGTCGAGGTCGACCCCGCACTCGTGGCGGAGCACGCGGCTCCGGACGCCCGCCTCGAGTGGTGGCGGGACCGGGTCAGCGCGGCCTTCGCGCATCTCTGACCTCCCGGGAGTGCCCTCCACAGGCGCCGCCCGCCGGCGCCGGCCGTCCACACCCCGGGCGCGGCCCGACACGTCCGCGCCCATCCTCGGTGGACTGACGCCATGGACATGCCCACGCTCTCCGTCGACGGACTCGAGGCGATCGCCACCCGGCTGGATCGCTGCGCGGAGCACGTGGCGACGCAGGCGGACCGCACCCGCTCGGCGACGAGCGATCGGTGGCGGGGCCCTGCGGCCGAGCGGCACCAGGAGCTCGTCACCGGTCACGCCCGGGACCTCGACGAGCTGGCCCGGGCCCTGCGCGAGGCCGCCCGTCGCGTGTGCCACCTCGGCGCGACGGCACGGGCGCGGGTCACCGCCCTGGGCGAGGTCGACCTGACCGTCGGGATCCGGCGGTGAGCGACATCGAGGTGCGCGGCGGCGCCCACGGCCTGTCCGTGCAGCTCGAGGACCTCGAGCGCGGGGCGCGCGTCCTCCACGCGGTCGGGGAGGAGATGGCCGCCTCCGCCCTGACCATCGGCCTCATCGCCCGGGAGCCGGGGCTCGCCGTGGCGGGGCTCGTCGCGCCCGTTGAGCTGGCCTCGGCCGAGGTGGCGATCCTCGGGTGCGTGGGGGTGGACGGGGCCGGCGGTGTCGCTGCGCGAGTCCTCGCTACGGCAGCAGCGACCCGGAGTGCCGTCGCGACCTACCGGTGGGGTGAGGAGAGGGCCGACGCCCTTTTCGACACCGCCGCCACCACCGTCGGTGCCGCGATCGGGGTGACGGTCGTCCCCGCGGCGGGTGCCATCGCTGCCGGCGTGCTGTCGTCCCCCGCGACGGCGGTCGCCCTCCAGGTGCCCGGAGCCCGCGAGGCCGCGATCGCCGTCGGGCTGGGGACGGGACGGGCGATCGACGAGGTCCTGCACGACCACCCGTGGCTGGTGCCCCGGGCTGCCGACGGTCTCGACGGGTTGATCCTCGGGGCCGGTCTGGGCCTGCCCGCGCTCGGGACCTGGCTCGCCTGGCGTGCCGGCCGGCACGGGCAGCCCTATCCGCCTCGCTCGCGTGAGGAGGCGCTACGGGTGATCCTGGCGGCGACCCGGTGGATCGCCCTCGACGAGTCCGACCATGACGTCACCGTCCGGCCCCGTCACGAAGGGCGGGGCCGCCCGCCCGCGTCCGTGACGGACCTCGTCGCGGCCGACGGGCCCACCTCCGGAGGATCCCGGGTCCGGATGACCGGGATGCCTCGTTCCGACGGGACCTGGACGTGGGTCGTCGACGTGCCCGGGACGCAGACCTTCGCTCCCCGGGCGGGGGACAACCCCTGGGACCTCACGAGCAATGTCCTCCTCTCTGCGGAGCAGCAGACGCTGACGACGCGGGCCGTCGCACGGGCGCTCACCGATGCGCAGCGCCGGACGGGCTCGACGGGGAGGAGCCGGGTCATGCTCGCCGGGCACAGCCAGGGCGGCCTCACCGCGGCGGCGCTCGCCGCCGACCCCACCTTCCGGCAGCGGCACGGGGTGACCCATGTCGTCACCTCGGGAGCACCGATCGCCACTCTCGACGTGCCCGAGGAGGTGTCGGTCCTCAGCCTCGAGCACGCCGAGGACCTCGTCCCCGGGCTGGAGGGTCAGGACAACCCCGACCGGGAGTCATGGGTCACCGTGCGTCGGGAGGTCGCCACCGACCTCGGACCGGACGGTCGGTCGACGGAGGCCCACCACGTGAGCCACTACGCGGAGACGGCGCGGCTCGTCGACGCCAGCGATGACCCGTCCCTCGTGGCCTGGCGGCAGGACGCGGCAGACTTCGTGGGCGATCCGGAAGGGGAGGCCGTGGTCATCGACTACGATATCGAGCGCGTCCCTCGGCGGTGAGCGAGCGGCGGCCGAACTGACCGACCATCCTGCGGGGTTCGATGTCGACGTGAGCGTCTGGGCTCACTCTTTGACATCGAACCAGGCTGACGAGAGGTCACGCGGTGCGGCAGTGGCAGGATCGATCCCGTGAACCCCTCGACCACCGGAGCCAGGATCGTCCTCGACGAGCTCGTCCGACTCGGTGTGCGTGAGCTCGTCCTCTGCCCCGGGTCCCGCTCGGCGCCCCTGGCCTTCGCCGCCCACGACCTCGATGCCGCGGGCCGGCTCCGGCTCCACGTGCGCGTCGACGAGCGCAGCGCCGGCTTCCTCGCGCTCGGCCTAGCCAAGGAGAGCGGCCGCCCGGCGGCGGTCGTCACCACGAGCGGCACCGCGGTCGCCAACCTCCACCCGGCCGTCCTCGAGGCCCACCACGGTGCCGTTCCCCTCCTGCTGCTCACTGCGGACCGTCCCGCGGAGCTGCGGGGCGTCGGAGCCAACCAGGCCACTGACCAACGCGGTCTCTTCGGGGAGCACCTCCGACTGGCCCTCGAGTTGGAGACGCCGCACGACCCCGAGCGCCAGGCCCCCGGCTGGCGGACCGCCGCCGCCCGCGCGGTCGCGGCCGCGACCGGCGCGCTCACCGGACCCGGCCTGGCCGGGCCGGTCCACCTCGACCTGCCCTACCGCGACCCGCTCGCGCCGAGTGCCCACGCGGACGCACCCCCGCTCCCGGCAGCGGTGGCGGGACGTCCTGGGGGAGCACCGTGGGTCAGCCTGCCCGAGCCATCGAGCCCGCCCGCGACGGGAGCCGCGCCGGCGATCGAGCATGACCCGGGCACCCTTGTCGTCATCGGGGAGCTGCCCACGGCCGAGCACCGGGCTGCGGCTCTCGCCTGGGCCGGTCGCCACGGGGCTCCGATCATCGCCGAGCCCGGACCGGGCAGCCACGAGCTGGTGCTCCCGCACGGCGCCCGGATCCTCTCCGCCGGAGACTGGGTGGACGCCCACCCGCCGACCCGGGTCCTCGTCATCGGCCGGCCGACCCTGGGTCGCACCATCCCCGCCCTGACCCGCCGCCCCGGGATCCGGGTCGAGGTCGTCACCCCCGGCGAGCCCGGTGCCGCCGGATGGGCGGATGCCACCCACACGGCATCCGCCGTCCACCCCTTCGCTGCTCTCGTGGAGGACGAGGAGCGGCGGGAGCCCACCCCCTTCGCGCGGACGTGGCTGGCCGCCGGTGAGCGGATCGCCGAGGCCCACGCCGGAGCCGATGACCACCTCGACGGCCCGACGATCGCGCGTGTCGTGCACGAGGCGCTGCCCTACGGCTCGGCCCTCTTCCTCGGGAGCAGCAGCGTCGCGCGGGACGTGCACCTGGGCATCGCCCGGCCACGCCCGGAGATCTTGCCCCTGACGAGTCGCGGCCTCGCCGGCATCGACGGCTGCGTCTCCACCGCGGTCGGGCTCGCGCTCTCCCGCGGGAGTCGGCCGACCTTCTCGCTGCTCGGCGACCTGACCTTCCTCCACGACGCCAACGGCCTGCTCATCGGGCCCGAGGAGCCGCACCCCGACCTGACCCTCATCGTCGTCGACGATGACGGGGGGAGCATCTTCGGGACGCTCGAGTACGGCGCGGAGGAGTTCTCCGGACAGCTTCGCCGGATCTTCACGACCCCGACCGGCACCGACATCGAGACCCTGTGCGCCGCCCACGGCATCCCCGCGACGACGGCACGGACCGCGGACGAGCTCGCCGGCCTCGTCGCCGCTCCCACCACCGGCGTGCGGGTCATCCGGGTGCCCGTCGACGGAGGTGCCCGGCGGACGGCGGAAGAGCGGGTCCGGGCAGCGGTCACGGACGCACTCGCCGACTGACGCGCCTGGCGGCTGGTCAGCCCCCGAGGGCCGTGCGCATCGGCAGCAGCTTGGCCACCGATTCGGCGACCTCGTCCTCCGCGCATGAACCGGCGACGATGCCGCAGCCGGCGTAGAGCCGCAGCGAGTCGGGGCTGTCGTAGACGCCGCACCGCAGGGCGATGCCCCACTCGCCGTCACCCGAGGCGTCCATCCACCCGACGGGGCCGGCGTAGCGGCCGCGGTCCATCTGCTCGAGCTCGGCGATGACCCGGTCCGCATCCGGCGTCGGGGTCCCGCACACCGCGGCGCTCGGGTGCAGCGACGCCGCGAGAGCCAGGGAGGTCGAGTCGTCGTCGACGACCCCGGCGACGTCGGTGGCCAGGTGCATGACGTTGTTGAGGTGCAGGACGAAGGGGGAGTCCGGCACGTTGATCGAGGAGGTGTGCTCGGTGAGCGCGTCGCAGACCGAGCGCACGGCGTACTCGTGCTCCTCGAGGTCCTTGCTGCTGCGGGCCAGGGACCCGGCGAGGGCGAGGTCATGGCTGTCGTCCCCCGTGCGGCGGATCGTGCCGGCGAGCACGCGGGAGGTGACGAGGCCGCGCTCGAGGCGGACGAGCATCTCGGGGGTCGCTCCCACGAGGCCGTCGACGGCGAAGACCCAGGTCGTGTCGTAGTCCTCGGCGAGGCGGGAGAGGACCCAGCGCGGGTCGATCCGCTCGCTCGCGGTGGCCCTGACCGAGCGAGCGAGCACGACCTTGTCCAAGGTGCCGGCGGTGATCCGCTCGACGGCCTCCTCGACGGCGGCGGCCCACGGGCCGGCACTGAGGTCGCCGTCGACGAAGTCCACCACGCCCGGGTCGCGGGGGGCCGGCTGCCGCTCGATCGGCTCGTTGGCGGCGGGCAGGGTGGCGTCGGTGCTGATCGTCGTGACCCAGGCCTGCTGACCGCGTCGGCCGACGACGACCTCGGGGACGACGAGGACGGACTCGTCGTCGGAGTCCGCCGAGTAGGCCATGGAGCCGAAGGCGATCGGGCCGCTCCCGGGCTCGTCGACGTCATCGCGCACGATCGCCTCGGCGATGACCGATCGCCACCACTGCTGCGCCTCCGCGAAGCGGCTCTCCCCCTTCGCCCGGAAGGTCGCCACCGTGCCCCACCCGACGAAGCCCTCGCCCTTGCGGACCCAGGAGACGATGTCGCCGGCGTCGTGGGGCTCGGGCAGCAGGGCGAGGAGGTCCCCGACCCGGGCGACAGGGACGGCGACGGTGCGCGCGACCAGGGCGGGACGGGAGGTGCCGATCGGCTGGGGGGCCTCGGCGGGTGATGGAGATGTCATGGCCGCATCAGCCTACGACCGCGGGTGCGAAGATGTGCACATGAGTCGCGCCACCCTCCAGAAGGACCCCCAGGCCGTCGCCGCCATGTTCGACGAGACCGCGGCGAAGTACGACCTCATGAACGACGTCATGTCGCTCGGTCAGACCCGCGTGTGGCGACGGGCCGTGGTGCAGGCGATCGCACCGCGGCCGGGTGAGCGGATCCTCGACATCGCGGCCGGCCCCGGATCCTCCTCGATCCCCCTGCGACGGGCAGGTGCGCAGGTCGTCTCGGCCGACTTCTCCCTGGGCATGCTGCGCCAGGGCCTGCGGCAGAGCCCCGACCTGGACTTCTCCGCGGCCGACGCGACCCGGCTGCCCTTCGCCGACGACTCCTTCGACGTGGTGACGATGTCCTTCGGCTTCCGCAATGTCGTCGAGCCGGAGGTGGCACTCGGCGAGTTCCTGCGCGTGGCCCGGCCGGGAGGGCGGCTGCTCATCGCCGAGTTCAGCCAGCCGGTGAACTCGCTCTTCCGCACGATCTACTCGGAGTACCTCATGGCGGCCTTCCCGCCCGTGGCCCGCAGGCTCAGCTCCAACCCCGAGTCCTACGTCTACCTCGCGGAGTCGATCCAGGCCTGGCCGGCCCAGGAGCCGCTCGCCCATCAGATCGCCGGCACGGGGTGGATGGATGTCGCGTGGCGCAACCTGACGGGGGGCGTCGTCGCGCTGCACCGAGCGACGAAGGCGTAGCGGAGGACCGGAGCGACGAAGGAGCGAGGCCCGGAGCTGCGGCTGAGTGCGAGTGGGGGGCCGAGCGACGAAGGCGTAGCGGAGGACCGGAGCGACGAAGGGGCAGCCGAACGTTCCGAGGTTAGGTGAACCTTTGTGAGTCGGCTGGTTTCCGGAGAGTAGGCTTCCGGGCGATCGTGAAATGCTTCACAAGCCATTGAGGAACGTCTCGTGACCAGTGCACTGCCTGCGGCCGACGGTGACCGCAGCGCCGACGTCATCGTCGTCGGTGCCGGCCCCGGCGGCTCGGCCACCGCGGCCTGGCTCGCCAAGGCGGGCAAGGACGTCGTCCTCCTCGAGAAGTCCCGCTTCCCGCGGGACAAGATCTGCGGCGACGGCCTGACCCCCCGCGCGGTCCGGCAGCTCATCAACCTCGGCCTCCCCCTGTCGGAGACCGACGGGTGGGCGCACAACCAGGGCCTGCGGATCATCGGCGGCGGCATGACCCTCCAGCTCGACTGGCCGGACGTCGCCTCCTTCCCCGGGTACGGCATGGTCCGGGCCCGGGCCGACCTCGACGAGGTCCTCGCCCGGCACGCCGCCTCCGGCGGCGCCACCCTCCTCGAGGGACGCAATGTCTCCGAGCCGATCCTCGACGACGACGGTCGCATCGTCGGCGTCACGGCCAGGGTCGTCGACGAGCGCGGCCGCGCCACCGGCGAGCGCGAGACCTACCGGGCGCCGGTCGTCGTCGCCGCCGACGGCGTCTCCTCCCGGCTCTCGGTGAAGATGGGCCGGGAGAAGCGCGAGGACCGGCCGATGGCCGTCGCCGTCCGCGCCTACTACGACACCCCCCGGCACGCGGACACCCACCTCGAGAGCCACCTCGAGCTGTGGTCGACGACGCCGAAGGGGGAGAAGATCCTCATGCCGGGCTACGGCTGGCTCTTCGGCCTCGGCGACGGGCGCAGCAATGTCGGCCTCGGCGTCCTCAACACCTCGGAGGCCTTCGGCCGCACCGACTACAAGGACGTCATGCGTCGCTGGGTCGAGACGATGCCGGCGGAGTGGGGCATCAGCGAGGAGACGATCTCCGGCGACATCACCGCTGCCGCACTGCCCATGGCCTTCAACCGGCAGCCGCTCTACGACCGTGGTCTCCTGCTCGTCGGCGACTCGGGCGGCATGGTCAACCCCTTCAACGGCGAGGGCATCGACTACGCCCTCGAGGCCGGCCACGCGGCCGCGGAGACGATCGTCCAGGCCCTGGCCCGGCCCACCGCGTCCGACCGCGAGCGGGTCCTCCAGTCCTACGTCGGCCGGATGAAGGCGATGCACGGCGGCTACTTCACCCTCGGTGCGCAGTTCGCCAAGCTCATCGGCAAGCCGGAGATCATGCGGCTGGCGACGAAGTACGGGCTGCCCCGGGAGACCCTCATGAAGTTCATGCTCAAGCTCATGGCCAACCTCCCGGAGGAGAAGGGCGGCGGCGTGGACGACCGCATCGTGCGCCTCATGACGCGGATGGCCCCCAATGCGTGACCCCCGCCCGGGCTCGACAGTGGCCCCACCTAGGATTCACAGTGGCGTGCATCACACAGGAGAAAGCGAGGTCATGCAGCGATGAACCCCTACATCCCGCTGCTCATCCTCTTCGCGCTTGGCCTCGGCTTCGCGATCGTCTCGGTCGGCACGAGCCTCGTCGTGGGGCCGGCCCGCTACAACGCGTCCAAGGCGCAGGCCTACGAGTGCGGCATCCAGCCCACGCCGCAGGCCGCCGAGGGCGGCAAGTTCCCGGTGAAGTACTACCTGACCGCGATGCTGTTCATCATCTTCGACATCGAGGCCCTCTTCCTCTACCCCTTCGCCGTCGCCTTCGACGAGCTCGGGGCCTTCACCCTCGGTGCCGTGGTGCTCTTCCTGTTCAACGCCTTCTTCATCGCGGACGCCTACGTGTGGCGCCGCGGCGGCTTCGAGTGGGACTGACGAGGACGGAGACGAGACATGGGACTTGAGGAGAAGCTGCCGTCGGGCATCGCCCTGACCACGGTGGAGAAGCTCGCCGGCTACATGCGCAAGTCGTCGATGTGGCCGGCTACCTTCGGCCTCGCGTGCTGCGCCATCGAGATGATGGCCGTCGGCACCCCGCACTACGACCTGGCCCGATTCGGGATGGAGCGCTTCGCGGCGACCCCCCGCCAGGCGGACCTCATGATCGTCGCCGGTCGGGTGAGCAACAAGATGGCCCCCGTCGTGCGCCAGGTCTACGACCAGATGGCCAACCCCAAGTGGGTCATCTCGATGGGCGTGTGCGCCAGCTCGGGCGGCATGTTCAACAACTACGCGATCGTCCAGGGCGTCGACCACATCATCCCCGTCGACATCTACCTGCCCGGCTGCCCGCCGCGTCCGGAGATGCTCCTCAACTCGATCATCACCCTGCACGAGCAGATCCAGAGCACGCCTCTCGGCGTCAACCGGGTCGCCGCGGCCCGCGCCGCCGAGAAGGCCGCCCTGTCGGCGGTCCCCACCGAGCTGCAGCCGCCGACGCACGACCACGAGTCCCTCCTCGGGAAGAACCTCCTGGCATGAGTGAGCAGAAGCCGCAGGACGGCGAGCAGAAGGACCGGACGGGCGAGTCCGTCGACGCGCCCCGGCCCGAGGGGGTCCACCCCCAGGGGCCGGGTCTCGGCGGGTCCGCCAACAAGGGCTACCCCTCGACCGAGGGCCTCTCCGGGGGCAACCGTCCGGTCGAGTACACGAATGTCGGCCCCGAGGGCGGTGAGGTCGACCCGGAGCACGCCCCCGTCGTCCGCGGTGAGCGGCGCGGCATGTTCGGCGCCCGCGCCGGCCAGGACACCTCGGGCTACGGCGGCCTGAAGACGTCCGTCGCCTTCCCGGGCGCGGCCCAGCGTCCCTACGGCGGCTGGTACGACGAGGTCGTCGACCGGCTCACGGCGACGACCGGGACGGACCTCGTCGAGCGGGTCGTCGTCCACGCGGACGAGCTGACGCTGCACGTCAACCGGGCCGACCTCGTCCCGGTGATGCGCGCCCTCCGCGACCAGCCCGACCTGCGCTTCGAGATGTGCGTTTCCGTCTCCGGGGTCCACTTCCTCGAGGACAAGGACGCCGAGCTGCACGTCGCCTACCACCTGCTCTCGATCACCCACGGCGGTCGCCGGCTGCGCGTCGAGGTCACCGCACCCGACGCGGACCCGCACATCCCGAGTGTCGTCTCGATCTATCCCGGCGCCGACTGGCACGAGCGCGAGACCTGGGACATGTTCGGTGTTGTCTTCGACGGGCACCCCGCGCTCACCCGCATCCTCATGCCCGATGACTGGGCCGGGCACCCGCAGCGCAAGGACTACCCGCTGGGCGGCATCCCGGTGGAGTACAAGGGCGGCACCGTACCGCCGCCCGACGAGCGGAGGTCGTACAACTGATGGCACCGACCCACACCACCTCAGGGGTGCACTCCACCGCCGGCGCCGACGACCTGGCCGAGGGCCACGTCGTCAACGTGCAGGGCGGCGACTGGGACCAGGAGATGGGCGAGCTCGGGATGAACCCCGAGGAGCGGATCATCCTCAACATGGGTCCGCAGCACCCGTCGACCCACGGCGTGCTCCGTCTCATCCTCGAGCTCGACGGCGAGACGGTGACCGAGGCCCGCGCGGGCATCGGCTATCTCCACACGGGCATCGAGAAGAACATGGAGTTCCGCACCTGGACCCAGGGCGTGACCTTCTGCACCCGCATGGACTACCTCACCCCGATGTTCCAGGAGGCGGCCTACTGCCTCGCCATCGAGAAGGTCCTCGGGATCACCGCCGACATCCCCGAGCGCGCCAGCGCGATCCGCGTGCTCATGATGGAGCTGACCCGGATCTCCAGCCACCTCATCTGCCTCGGCACCGGTGGCATGGAGATGGGTGCGACGACGGTCATGACGATCGGGTTCCGCGAGCGCGAGCGCATCCTCTCGATCATCGAGAACATCACCGGCCTGCGGATGAACAACGCCTACATCCGCCCAGGCGGGGTCGCCCAGGACCTGCCGCACGGCGCGATCGACAAGATCCGCGAGACGATCCCGCTGCTGCGCAAGGGCATCGGCGAGCTGGAGAAGATCCTCCTCGAGAACCCCATCCTCAAGGGCCGGACGAAGGACGTCGGGCACCTGTCGCTCACCGGCTGCACCGCCCTGGGCATCACCGGCCCGGTGCTGCGCTCGACCGGGCTGCCGCACGACCTGCGCAAGCTCACGCCCTACTGCGGCTACGAGAAGTACGACTTCGAGGTCGTCACCCGCACCGGCGCCGACGCCTACGACCGGCTCGCGATCCGTCTCGAGGAGATGCACGAGAGCCTCAAGATCGTCGAGCAGGTCACCGACGAGCTCCAGCGCAACCCCGGCCCGACGATGGTCGAGGACAAGCGGATCGCGTGGCCGGCGAAGCTCGCCGTCGGCGGCGACGGCCAGGGCAACAGCCTCGACCACATCCGCGAGATCATGGGCACCTCGATGGAGGCGCTCATCCACCACTTCAAGCTCGTCACCGAGGGCTTCCGGGTGCCGCCCGGCCAGGCCTACGTCGGGATCGAGTCGCCGAAGGGGGAGCTGGGCTGCCATGTCGTCGCCGACGGCGGCACCCGCCCCTACCGGGCCCACTTCCGGGACCCGAGCTTCAACAACCTGCAGGCCGTCGCGGCCATGTGCGAAGGGGGCAACCTCGCCGACGTCATCGTCGCGGTCGCCTCCATCGACCCGGTGATGGGAGGAGTGGACCGATGAGTGGTTTCCAGGGTGAGCAGACCGCCTCAGGGCACCTGCACGTGCCCTCGGAGAGCAAGGAGCCGTACCCCGCGGACGTCCTCGAGCAGCTCTCGGTGGATGCCGAGCAGGTCATCTCCCGCTACCCGCAGAAGCGATCGGCGCTCCTGCCGCTCCTGCACCTCGTGCAGAGCGTCGACGGCTACATCACCGGTCGCGGGATCGACTTCTGCGCCAAGCTCCTCGACCTCACGACCGCTGAGGTCTCCGGCGTCGCGACCTTCTACACCCAGTACAAGCGCCACCCCAACGGTGAGTACACCGTCGGTGTCTGCACCAACACCCTGTGCGCGGTCATGGGCGGCGACCAGATCTGGGACACCGTGAGCGAGCACCTCGGCATCGGCCACGACGAGACGACCGAGGACGGCCGGATCACCCTCGAGCGCGTCGAGTGCAATGCCGCGTGCGACTACGCCCCGGTCGTCATGGCCAACTGGGAGTTCTTCGACAACCAGACCCCGGAGTCGACGATCCAGCTCGTCGACGACCTCCGCTCCGGCGCGCCCGTCGCGCCGACACGCGGGCCCGGCCGGGTGTGCACCTTCAAGCAGACCTCCCGGGTGCTCGCCGGCTTCGACGACGGCCTCGCCGACGAGGGCCCGGGGGCAGGCCCGGCCTCCCTTCGTGGCCTGCAGCTGGCGCGCGAGGAGGGGTGGACCGCCCCCGGCGACGACGACCGGACCCAGCCCGAGCCCGACGCCGCCTCCGTCGAGGGCCTGGCCTCCGGCCAGCGCGGCTCCGTGGACACCCCGAGCAATGCGCCGGACGAGCTGCCCGGCGGACGCGACCCGCAGAAGAAGGGGGAGTGAGACCGGTGGCGACGCAGCTGACCCCCATCCTCACGAAGTTCTGGGATCACCCGCAGTCCTGGACCCTGGGCACCTACGAGGACAACGACGGGTACTCGGCCCTGCGCACGGCGCTCGAGACCGACCCGGCCGACCTCGTGCAGTCGATGAAGGACTCCGGCCTGCGCGGCCGCGGCGGCGCCGGCTTCCCGACCGGCATGAAGTGGGGATTCCTGCCCCCGCCGGACGGTGGACCCCGCTACCTCGTCGTCAACGCCGACGAGTCCGAGCCGGGCACGTGCAAGGACATCCCCCTCCTCATGGCGGCACCGCACTTCCTCGTCGAAGGGGTGGCGATCACCTCCTTCGCCATCGGGTGCAACCACGCCTTCATCTACCTCCGCGGTGAGGTCGTCCACGTCTACCGCCGCCTCATGCGCGCCGTGGAGGAGGCCTACGCCGCCGGCTACCTCGGCAAGGACGTCCTCGGCACCGGCTACGACCTCGACGTCACCGTCCACGCGGGCGCCGGGGCCTACATCTGCGGCGAGGAGACCGCCCTCCTCGACTCCCTCGAGGGCCGCCGTGGCCAGCCGCGGCTCAAGCCCCCCTTCCCGGCCGTCGCCGGTCTCTACGCCCGCCCGACGGTCGTCAACAACGTCGAGTCCATCGCCTCCGTGCCGCTCATCGTCGGCAAGGGCGCGGAGTGGTTCTCCGACATGGGCACCGAGAAGTCCCAGGGCTTCGGCATCTTCTCCCTCTCCGGGCACGTCAAGCGCCCCGGCCAGTACGAGGCGCCGCTGGGCATCACCCTCCGCGAGCTCATCGACATGGCCGGCGGCATGCGCGACCCGAACCACCCGCTGAAGTTCTGGACCCCGGGCGGCTCGTCGACGCCGATCTTCACCGACGAGCACCTCGACGTGCCGCTGGACTTCGAGTCCGTCGCGGCGCACGGCTCGATGCTCGGCACCCGCGCCCTGCAGATCTTCGACGACACCGTCTCGGTCGTGCGCGCGGTGACCCGGTGGACCGACTTCTACAAGCACGAGTCCTGCGGCAAGTGCACTCCGTGCCGTGAGGGCACGTGGTGGCTCGCCCAGATCCTCGAGCGGATCGAGCACGGCCAGGGGACGCCCGAGGACATCGACAAGCTCGTCGACATCTGCGACAACATCCTCGGCCGCTCCTTCTGCGCCCTCGGTGACGGCGCGACGAGCCCGATCACCTCGGCCGTGAAGTACTTCCGGTCGGAGTTCGAGGCCGGCTGCCACACGCCGGCCAGCGAGCTCTTCCCGCCCGCCGCCTCGACGCTCTTCGCCAAGGAGCAGAACCCGATGGTGACCTCATGACCGTCACGAGCGACAAGAACCCGGCCACCGGCGAGGCCAAGCCGGACCTCGTGGGCCTGACGATCGACGGCATCGCCGTGTCGGTGCCGAAGAACACCCTCGTCATCCGCGCCGCGGAGGAGGCCGGGATCGAGATCCCGCGCTTCTGCGACCACCCCCTCCTCGAGCCCGTCGGAGCCTGCCGCCAGTGCCTCGTCGAGGTGGCGACGCCGGACCGCGAGGGCAATGTCAAGCCGATGCCCAAGCCGCAGGCGAGCTGCACCATGACCGTGAGCGAGGGCATGCAGGTGCGCACCCAGCACACCTCGCCGGTCGCCGACAAGGCCCAGCAGGGCGTCATGGAGCTCCTGCTCATCAACCACCCGCTCGACTGCCCGGTCTGCGACAAGGGCGGCGAGTGCCCCCTGCAGAACCAAGCGATGACCAACGGCCGCGCGACCTCCCGCTTCGAGGACGTCAAGCGCACCTACCCCAAGCCGATCAACATCTCCTCCCAGGTCCTCCTCGACCGCGAGCGGTGCGTGCTCTGCGCGCGCTGCACCCGCTTCTCCGACCAGATCGCCGGTGACCCCTTCATCGCGCTCGTCGAGCGGGGCGCCCTCCAGCAGGTGGGCATCTACGAGGAGCAGCCCTTCGAGTCCTACTTCTCGGGCAACACCGTCCAGATCTGCCCGGTGGGCGCGCTCACCGGCGCGGCCTACCGCTTCCGGTCGCGGCCCTTCGACCTCGTCTCCACCCCGGACATCTGCGAGCACTGCGCCGGGGGGTGCTCCCTTCGCACCGATCACCGCCGGGGCACGGTGCTGCGCCGCATGGCCGGCAACGACCCGGAGGTCAACGAGGAGTGGAACTGCGACAAGGGCCGCTGGGCCTTCGCCTACCCGAGCCTCGGTGACCGCTTCGAGTTCCCGATGGTCCGAGGCGAAGGGGGAGACCTCCGCGTCGTCTCGTGGCAGGAGGCCCTCGCCGCGGCCGCGGACGGCCTGCGCGCCGCCGAGCAGCACGGCGTGCTCGTCGGCGGTCGCGTGAGCGTCGAGGACGCCCACGCCTACTCCTCCCTCGCGCGCGAGGTCCTCGGCACGAAGAACATCGACCACCGGGCCCGGCCGCACTCCGACGAGGAGCGGGACTTCCTCCTGCGGCACGTCGTCGGGACGACGCCGGACACCGGCGGGGTCACCTTCACCGAGCTCGAGCGCGCCGGAACCGTCCTCCTCGCCGGCCTCGAGCCGGAGGAGGAGAGCGCCATCCTCTTCCTCCGCCTCCGCAAGGGCCACCGCAAGGCAGGCACCCGCATCCACTCGATCGCGCCGCTGGCCACGCGTGGCCTCGAGAAGCTCGGCGGCACGCTCATCCCGTCGGCCCCCGGCACGGAGACCGAGGTCCTCGTCGCCCTCACCGACGACACGGCGCCGGACTCCCTCGAGGAGGCCCACGCCGGCCTCCGGGCCGAGGGCGGCTACATCCTCGTCGGCGAGCGCCTGGCCACCGTGCCCGGGGCCCTCGCGGCCGCGGCGGAGCTGGCCCGGACCACCGGCGCCAGGCTCGCCTGGGTCCCGCGCCGCGCCGGTGAGCGCGGTGCGATCGAGGCCGGCTGCCTGCCCGGCGAGGGCGGCAAGGACACCGCCAAGATCATCGCCGGGGCGGCGGAGGGCACCATCGGTGGCCTTGTCGTCGGTGGCGTCGATGCGCACGACATCGGCCTGCCCGCGACGGAGACCTCGGCCGCCCTCGAGCGGGCCTTCGTCGTCTCCCTCGAGATCCGCCCGAGCAGTGTCACCGAGCACGCCGACGTCATCCTGCCGGTCGCGCCGCACGCCGAGCGCAACGGCAGCTTCGTCAACTGGGAGGGGCGCGTGCGCCCCTTCGAGGCGAGTCTCGAGACCAATGCCATCGCCGACCACCGGGTCCTGCACATGCTCGCCGACGAGATGGGCACCTTCCTCGGCACCCGGACGGTGACCGAGGCCCGGCGTGCCCTCGAGGCGACCCAGGCCCCGCACGCCACGGGCTACCCGCCGCGGATCCGCCGCGCCCCCGTCCCCGAGCCGGGCGAGGGCGAGGCCGTCCTCGCGACGTGGCACCTCATGCTCGACAAGGGCTCGCTCCAGGACGGGGAGCCCTTCCTCGCCGGGACCGCGAAGGCGCCGCGGGCCGCGATCTCCCCGCTGACGGCCCAGACCCACGGGATCGTCGCCGAGGACCTCGTCACGGTCTCCGCGGACGGGGTCCGGGTGACCCTGCCGGTGGAGATCCGCGCGATGGTCGACCACGTCGTGTGGCTGCCGACCCACTCCGAGAGCTGTGACATCCGCTCGCTGGCCGGCCGGGCCGGGGCGATCGTCTCCCTGACGAAGGGCGGTACCGCGTGAACACCCTGGCGATGCTCACCACCGCGGCCGAGCCGCCGGTGGCGGCCGACTTCAGCGACACCCCCGTGTGGCTCTCGCTCGTCAAGGCGCTGCTCCTCTTCGTCTACCTCCTCCTCAGCGTCCTGCTCATGATCTGGTTCGAGCGGCGGATGATCGGCCGGATGCAGCAGCGGCCGGGCCCCAACCGGGTCGGGCCCTTCGGCCTCCTCCAGTCGCTCGCCGACGGCATGAAGTCGATGCTCAAGGAGGACGTGCGGCCCAAGGCCGCCGACGCGCTGATCTTCACCCTGGCGCCGGTGATCTTCGCCTCCGCGGCCTTCATCTCCTTCGCCATCGTCCCGCTCGGGGGCGAGGTCGAGATGTTCGGCCACACGACCCCCCTCCAGCTCACCGACCTCCCGGTGGCCGCGCTCCTCGTGCTCGCGGTGGCGGGTATCGCGGCCTACGGCATCGTCCTCGGCGGGTGGTCCGCCGGGTCGACCTACCCCCTCCTCGGTGGGCTCCGCGCGACGGCGCAGATCATCTCCTACGAGATCGCCATGGGCCTGGCCCTCGTCGCGGTCTTCATGTACGCCGGGTCGATGTCGACGAGCGAGATCGTCGCCGCCCAGAGCGACCTCTGGTACATCATCCCGGCCTGCGTCTCCTTCGTCCTCTACGTCATCACCATGGTCGGCGAGACCAACCGGCTGCCCTTCGACCTCGCCGAGGGCGAGGGCGAGCTCGTCGGCGGGTACTTCACCGAGTACTCGGGCATGCGCTTCGCGATGTTCTTCCTCGGTGAGTACGTCAACATGTTCACCGTCTCGGCCCTGGCGACGACCTTCTTCCTCGGCGGCTGGCAGGCGCCTCCCGGGATCGCCGCCATCGGCGACGGCATGCTCAACACCGGCTGGTGGGGCCTGCTGTGGTTCACGCTGAAGATGTGGCTCTTCATGTGGGGCTTCGTCTGGCTGCGCGGCACCCTGCTGCGCACCCGCTACGACCAGTTCATGCGCTTCGGCTGGAAGTTCCTCATGCCCGTCGCCGTCGCGTGGGTCATCGCGGTGGCCTTCATCCGCGGCGCCGACGCCGGCTTCTTCGGCGACAGCACCGTCGACCTCTTCGGTCGCGCCTTCCCGATCTCCTCGCTCGTCATCGTCGGGGTCCTCGCGGTCCTCGTCCTCGGGTCCACGTGGATCTGGGAGACGCGCGTGGAGAAGCAGGCCCAGGCGGCGGAGGGGGCCGCCCAGGTTCCCGAGGAGATCGACCCCTTCGTCGGCGGCCACCCCGTGCCGCCGCTGCCGGGCCAGCGCCTGCGCGAGTCCCCGCGCGGCGGGACCGCGATCGAGACCAAGCCTGCGTCCACCGACGAGACCAGCGCCCCGCTCACCCACGAGGAGGAGCAGCACCGTGGCTGACGACGAGACCAAGGGCGGGTTCTTCTCAGAGCTCTTCGCCCCCGTGGCCGGATTCGGGGTGACCTTCTCCACGATGTTCCGGAAGGTCGCCACCCAGGAGTACCCCGAGGTGAAGTGGCCGACCCAGCCGCGCTTCCACGGGCGCCACCAGCTCAACCGGCACCCCGACGGGCTGGAGAAGTGTGTCGGGTGCGAGCTGTGCGCGTGGGCCTGCCCCGCGGACGCGATCCTCGTCGAGGGCCGCGACAACGACGACGAGCGGGGGCTGCGCTTCAGCCCCGGTGAGCGCTACGGGCACATCTACCAGATCAACTACCTGCGCTGTATCTTCTGCGGGCTGTGCATCGAGGCCTGCCCGACGCGGGCGCTGACGATGACCAACGAGTACGAGATGGCCGATGACAACCGGGCCGATCTCATCTTCACCAAGGAGCAGCTCCTCGCCCCGATCCAGGAGGGGATGCTGCCGGCGCCCCACCCGATGGTCGACGGCATGGAGGAGCGCGACTACTACCAGGGCAAGGTCACCGCGGCCACCGGCGAGCAGCGCGAGTGGGTCGAGCAGCAGGCGGAGGGCACGCGATGACCGGTACCGGAGAAGCCGTCGTCTTCTGGCTCCTCAGCGCCGTCGCCGTCCCCGCGGCGCTGGCGCTGCTCTTCGCGCGCCGGGCGGTCCACGCCGCCATCGGCATGGTGACGACGATGATCGTCGTGGGCTCCTTCTACCTCCTGCAGGAGGCCCCCTTCCTCGGCATTGTCCACATCTTCGTCTACACCGGCGCCGTGATGATGCTCTTCCTCTTCGTCGTCATGCTCGTCGGCATCGACCACTCCGACTCGATCGTCGAGACGCTCAAGGGGCAGCGATTCCTCACCGTGCTGCTCTCCCTGGGCATGTTCGGCCTCCTCGCCGGCGCCGTCGGCCGGGTCACGTACTCCGGTGACCCCTCGCTCGCCGACGTCAACGACGATCCGGGCAATGTCGAGTCGATCGCCTACCTCGTCTTCGGCAAGTACGTGTGGCTCTTCGAGGTCACCGCCGGTCTCCTGACGATCGCCGCCCTCGGCGCGATGATCTTCGCCCACCGGGAGCGGATCATCGCCAAGCCGACGCAGAAGGAGTGGATGGAGAAGCGCTTCCGGGACGGGGAGAACCTCGCCGGTCTGCCGGTGCCGGGTGTCTACGCCCGCCACAACGCGGTGGACACCCCGGCGCTCCTGCCCGACGGCAGCATCTCCGAGCTCTCGCTCAACCGGGTCCTCGTCGCCCGTGACCAGGTGACGACCCCGACCCGCTACACCGAGATCGATCCGGACGAGAGCACGACGGCGGGGGAGCAGCGCGAGTCGCTGGGCCGCTCGGCGTCCGAGGGCCACCCCGAAGGGAGGCAGCAGTGAACCCGATGAACTACATCTACCTGTCGATCCTCCTCTTCACGATCGGCAGCGCGACCGTCCTGCTGCGACGCAACGCGATCATCGTCTTCATGGGCGTCGAGCTCATGCTCAACGCGGCCTCCCTGGCCTTCGTCACCTTTTCCCGGATGCACGGGTCGATCGAGGGACAGGTCATCGCGATGTTCGTCATGGTCGTCGCCGCGGCCGAGGTCGTCGTGGGACTGGCGATCATCATGGCCGTCTTCCGTGCCCGCCGGTCGGCCTCGGTCGACGATGCCAACCTGCTGAAGCTGTAAGGAGCCACCTTGCTCACCGCATTGTCTGCGACAGCAGGCGTCACGCATCTGTCGACGTCGGCGGTCCTGGCCAACGACATCGTCGGCCCCGAACCGGCCATGGGCACCCCCGCCTGGAGCTGGCTGCTCGTCGCCCTGCCGCTCCTGGGCGCCGCGCTGCTGCTCCTCGGTGGTCGGCTCACCGACTCCTTCGGGCCGCTCCTGGCCACCGTGCTCTCCTGGGGGTCCTTCCTCGTCGGAGCCGTGGTCTTCGTCTGGATGCTCGGTGTCGACCCGGACGAGCGCGCGGTCACGATCGAGCTGTGGGACTGGATCCCCGCCGGCTCCCTCGACGTCACTGCCGGGCTGCTCGTCGACCCGCTGTCGATGGCCTTCGTCCTCCTCGTGACCTTCGTCGGGTCGCTCATCCACGTGTACTCGCTGGGGTACATGGAGCACGACCCCGACAAGCGGCGCTTCTTCGCCTACCTCAACCTCTTCGTCGCGTCGATGCTCCTGCTCGTCCTCGCCGACTCCTACCTGCTGCTCTTCGTCGGCTGGGAGGGCGTCGGTCTGGCCTCGTGGCTGCTCATCGGCTTCTGGAACCACAACCCGGCCTACGCGACGGCCGCCAACAAGGCCTTCATCGTCAACCGCGTCGGCGACGTCGGGCTCCTCCTCGCGATGTCGCTCATGCTCGCGACCTTCGGGACCTTCGACTTCGGTGAGGTCAACGAGGCCGTCGCCGGTGCCGGGGAGGGCACGGTCACCGCGATCGGCCTGCTCCTGCTCCTCGCGGCGTGCGGCAAGTCGGCGCAGTTCCCGCTGCAGTCCTGGCTCGGTGACGCGATGGCCGGCCCGACGCCGGTGTCGGCCCTCATCCACGCCGCGACGATGGTCACCGCGGGCGTCTACCTCGTCGTCCGCAGCCACGTCCTCTTCGACGCCGCCCCCAACGCCCAGCTCGCCGTCGTCGTCGTCGGTGCGATCACCCTCGTCTACGGGGCGATCGTCGGCTGCGCCAAGGACGACATGAAGAAGGCCCTCGCGGCCTCGACGATGAGCCAGATCGGCTACATGATGCTCGCCGCCGGCCTCGGGCCGGTCGGCTACGCCTTCGCGATCTTCCACCTCGTGACCCACGGCTTCTTCAAGGCCGGGATGTTCCTCGGCGCCGGCTCGGTCATGCACGGGATGAACGACCAGGTCGACATGCGCCGCTTCGGTGGCCTGTCCACGGTCATGAAGATCACCTGGGTCACCTTCGGCCTCGGCTGGCTCGCCATCCTCGGCGTCCCTCCCTTCTCCGGCTTCTGGAGCAAGGACAAGATCATCGAGGCCGCCTTCGTCGGTGAGGGCTGGCGTCCGTGGGTCTTCGGGCTCGCCGCGCTCATCGGTGCGGGCATCACCGCCTTCTACATGTCGCGGCTCTTCTTCATGACCTTCCACGGCAAGAAGCGTTGGACGGACGATGTGCACCCGCACGAGTCGCCGCTGACGATGACCATCCCGATGATGGTCCTCGCCGTCGGCTCGGCCGCCCTCGGTCTCGTCCTCGCCTACGTCTTCCCGATCGCGGAGTGGCTCGAGCCGACCCTCGGCCACCACGCGCACGAGGACCCGGTCCTGCCGATCCCGGTCCTCATGGCCGGCACGCTCGCCGTCGTCGCCATCGGTGCGGTCTGGGCCTTCCTCGTCTACGGCCGCAAGGAGGTCCCCGAGGTGGCGCCCGCCGGCTCGGCCCTCACCCGGGCGGCCCGTCGCGACCTCTACCAGGACGAGCTCAACGAGACGCTCCTCATGTGGCCGGGCATCGCGCTCACGCGCGGCCTCGTCGAGGGCGATCGTGACCTCGTCGACGGCGGGATCGGTCGCTTCTCCGGCTCCGTCGCGCGCAGCGCGAACTGGTTGCGGCGAGCCCAGAACGGCTTCGCGCGCTCCTATGCCCTGACGATGCTCGCGGGTGTCGTCGCCTTCCTCGGTGCTCTGTGGGTGATCAACTGATGGACAACATGCCCTGGCTCACCCTGCTCATGGTCGTGCCGCTCGTCGGCTCCGGCCTCGTCGCGGTCCTCCCTTCGCGCAGCTCCGCGCTCGCCAAGCCGATCGCGCTCGGTGTCTCCCTCCTGACCCTCGCCCTCGGCGTCGTCGCCGCGACGACGCAGTTCTCGCGCGGGTCCTCGGAGCAGTTCCAGATGGTCGAGCAGCACGAGTGGATCCCGCAGCTCGGGGTCTCCTACGCGCTCGGTGTCGACGGGATCGCGCTCGCGCTCATCCTCATGGCGCTCGTGCTCACCCCCGTGTGCCTGCTCGCCGCCTGGGACGACGTCCCGGAGGGCGGCGGCCGGGAGAAGGCCTACTACGCCCTTCTCCTCCTGCTCCTGCCCTTCATGGTCGGCGTCTTCGCCGCGACGGACGTCTTCCTCTTCTACGTCTTCTTCGAGGCCATGCTCATCCCGGTCTACTTCCTCATCGGGATGTTCGGGACCGAGGGGCGCCAGGCGGCCGCGCTGAAGTTCCTCCTCTTCAGCCTCGCCGGCGGACTCATCATGCTCGTCGGGGTCATCGGCCTCTACATCCAGGGCCCCGGCGGGTCCGACGGCTTCCTCATCGAGTCCCTCACCGGGCTCGAGATCGGCGGCACGACCGAGCGCTGGCTCTTCATCGCCTTCTTCATCGCCTTCGCGGTCAAGGCCCCCATGTGGCCCGTCCACACGTGGCTGCCCGACGCGGCCGCCGCGTCGAAGCCGGCCGTGGCGACCCTCCTCGTCGGCGTGCTCGACAAGGTGGGCACCTTCGGCATGATCCGCTTCTGCCTGCAGCTCTTCCCCGAGGCGAGCCAGTGGGCGACGCCGGTGGTCATCACGCTCGCCGTCTTCTCGATCCTCTACGGCGCGATCCTCGCGATCGGCCAGGAGGACATGATGCGGCTCATCGCCTTCACCTCGGTCAGCCACTTCGGCTTCATCGTGCTGGGCATCTTCGCCTTCACCTCGGTGTCGCAGGCGGGCAGCAACCTCTACATGGTCAACCACGGCTTCGCCACCGCGGCGCTCTTCCTCCTCGCGGGGATGCTCATCGCCCGGCGCGGCAGCCAGCGGATCACGGACTACGGCGGGTGGCAGCGCGTCACCCCGGTGCTCGCGGGCCTCTTCCTCCTCGCGGGCCTGGCGACCCTCTCGCTGCCCGGCCTGTCGACCTTCGTCTCCGAGTTCCTCGTCATCTCGGGCACGTGGACGCGCTACCCCGTCGCCACGGCCTTCGCCGTGTGGGGTGTCGTCCTCGCCGCGATCTACATCCTCCTCATGTACAAGCGGATCATGACCGGCCCGCCGCCGACGATCGACACCACGGAAGAAGGGGGGACCCCCCGGTCCGCGGACGACGTCCCCTACGTGCGCGCCGACCTCGACGCCGACCTGCCCGCCCGGCGCCTGCCCGCGCCGGTCAAGGACCTCGGCCTGCGGGAGAAGGTCGTCATGGCCCCGATCGTCGCCTCGCTCGTGCTGCTCGGGTTCTTCCCCCAGCCGGTGCTGGAGACGCTCAACCCCGCCGTCGAGCGCACCCTCCAGATCGTCGGCGTCACGGACACCGCCCCCAGCGTGCCGGGCGACGCCAGCTCGACCTCCGGGAGTGACCACTGATGCCCCACGCCCTGCCCCTCGCCTTCGAGGCGCCCGAGATCAGCTACTGGGCGCTCTCCCCGATGATCGTGCTCCTCGTGGGTGCCTTCGTCGGCGTGGTCGTCGAGGCCTTCGTGCCGCGTGCCGTCCGGCACCCGGTCCAGGTTGGCGTCGCCCTCGCGAGCGTCGTCGTCTCCTTCGCCTCGCTCGTCCTCGCCACCGGTGACGAGCTCGGGGTGACCGTCGGCGGCACCGTGGCGGTCGACGAACCGACCCGCTTCCTCCAGGGCACGCTCCTCGTGCTCGGTCTCCTCGGCCTGCTCGTCATGGCCGACCGCCTCGGCGGTGACACCGCCGATGCCTTCACGCCGATGGGGGCGGCCAGCCCCGGCTCGACCCTCGAGGCCCAGGCCGCGCGCAAGGGCTGGTCGACGACCGAGGTCTTCCCGCTCACGCTCTTCGCGCTCGCGGGTATGCTCCTCTTCCCGGCGTCGAACGACCTGCTGACGATGTTCGTCGCGCTCGAGGTGCTCTCGCTGCCGCTGTACCTCATGTCGGGCCTCGCCCGCCGGCGCCGCCTGCTCTCGCAGGAGGCCGCGCTGAAGTACTTCCTCCTCGGCGCCTTCTCCTCCGGCTTCTTCCTCTTCGGCGCGGCCCTCCTCTACGGCTACGCCGGGTCGCTCGACCTGTCGCAGATCGCCTCCGCGGCGACCCAGTCGACGGGGGAGTTCGAGGGGCTGCTGCTCCCGGGCGTCGCGATGGTTCTCGTCGGGCTCCTCTTCAAGGTGGGCGCCGTCCCCTTCCACTCCTGGACGCCGGACGTCTACCAGGGCGCGCCGAGCCCGGTCACCGGCTTCATGGCCGCGGCGACGAAGGCCGCCGCCTTCGGTGCCCTCCTGCGCCTCATCTACGTCGGGCTCGAGACGACCCGGTGGGAGTGGCGGATGGGTGTCATCGTCATCGCCGCGCTGACGATGGTCATCGGCGCGGTGCTCTCGGTGACGCAGACCGACGTCAAGCGACTGCTCGCGTACTCCTCGATCGCCCACGCCGGCTTCATCCTCGTCGCCCTCGTGAGCTTCGACCGCACCGCCGTGGCCGGTGTGCTCTTCTACGTCGTCGCCTACGGCATCTCGACGATCGCCGCCTTCGCCATCGTGCACCTCGTCCGGGAGCGCGACGCGGAGGCCACCCACCTGTCCCAGTGGGCGGGTCTCGGGCGCCGTCACCCGTGGATCGCGGGCTCCTTCGCCCTCCTCATGCTCGCCTTCGCGGGCATCCCGCTCACCTCCGGTTTCACCGCGAAGGTCGCAGCCTTCCTGCCGGCTCTGGAGCACGGCGGTCTCGCTGGTACCGTCCTCGTCGTCATCGGTGTGCTCGCCTCGGCGGTCACGGCCTTCGTCTACATGCGGCTCATCGTGCTCATGTTCTTCACCGAGCCGGCGGGTGAGGTCACCGTCGCATCGCCGGCGATGCTCTCGCTCGTCGTCATCGCGGTGGGCACCATCGTGACGATCCTGCTCGGGGTCTTCCCCGGGCCCCTGCTCGAGCTCGCGGAGCAGTCCAGCATCTTCATCCCCAGGTGAGTGACATGACGACGACCCCGCCCGTTCTGGCCCTGCCGGAGGCCAGCGACGAGCTGACCGCCCGGCTCTCCGCCGGCCTCGAGCAGGTGGAGCAGCTCATCCGGGAGCGCACGCGGAACGAGGACGAGTTCATCACCGCGGCCAACCTCCACCTCGCCAACGCGGGGGGCAAGCGATTCCGTCCGGTGCTGACGATGCTCGTCGCCGAGCTCGGCGACGGGATCAACGACGACGTCGTGGCCGCGGCCGCGGGCGTGGAGCTGACCCACCTCGCCAGCCTCTACCACGACGACGTCATGGACGAGGCCGAGCTGCGTCGTGGGGCGCCGAGCGCCAATGCGCTCTACGACAACTCGACGGCGATCCTCGTCGGCGACCTGCTCTTCGGCACGGCCTCCGACATCATCGCCGACCTCGGCGCGGACGCGGTGAAGATCCAGGCACAGACCTTCATCCGGCTCTGCTCGGGCCAGATCCGCGACGACCGCCCCTGCCCCGAGGGTCAGGACCCGCGCGAGTACTACCGGGGTGTCCTCGCGGACAAGACCGGTGTCCTCGTCGCGACCGCGGCCCGGTACGGGGCGATGTACGCCGGCTGCTCGCCGGAGGTCGTGGAGCTCGCCACGGAGTACGGGGAGCGCCTCGGCGTGGCCTTCCAGCTCGCCGACGACCTCATCGACATCGCGAGCGACTCGGGCGAGACGGGCAAGACCCCGGGCACCGACCTGCGCGAGGGCAAGCGCACCCTGCCCGTCCTCAACGTCCTCGCCTCGACCGACCCTGCGGACGCCGAGCTGCAGGAGCTGCTGCGCTCGGAGCTGAAGGAGCCCGAGCGCCTGGAGCGGGCGCTCGAGCTGCTGCGGGTCCACCCGGGCCTGGCCGAGGCCCGCGAGGAGACCATCGCCGTCGGCCGGGATGCCGTCGCCGCGCTCGACTCCCTCCCGGACAGCGATGCCAAGCACGCCCTCGTCGCCCTCATGGAGGGCGTTGTCCACCGCGTCGGCTGAGGTCCCCCGCACCGACTCGGCCCACGCAGGTGTCAGACGGGTTCGACGGGCTCCAGCGACTCGCACTCGTCATCGGCGACCGGACGCCGCCGCCGGCGGGCGGACCGCACCGAGTCGACGGTGAGGAAGGCGAGCGCCACCCAGACGATGGCGAAGCCGACCCAGCGCTCGGGGGAGAGGTGCTCCCCGAGGAGGGTGACGCTCACGACGAGTTGGAGGACCGGGGTGATGAACTGGATGAGCCCGATCGTCACGAGCGGGATGCGCCGGGCCGCCTCCGCGAAGAGGAGCAGCGGGATCGCCGTGGCGATGCCGGCGGACACGAGGAGCAGGGGATGCCAGGGGGCGCCGCTCGTGAAGGTGTCGGACCCGTCCGCGCCGACCCACCAGAGCAGGCCGACCGCCGCCGGCAGGAGGACGATCGTCTCCGCGGACAGCGAGCTCAGCGCGGGCAGCGTGGCACCGAGCTTCTTCTTCGTCAGGCCGTAACCGCCGAAGGAGCAGGCGAGCGCGAGGGAGATCCACGGCAGCCCGCCACCGGCGAGGGTCAGGTAGACGGCCGCGAGGGCGCCCACCGCGACGGCGACCCACTGCAGCCTCCGCAGCCGCTCACCGAGGACGAGCACGCCCAGGGCCACGGTGACGATGGGGTTGAGGAAGTAGCCGAGGGCGGCCTCGTTGGTGCGGTCGGTGCCGACCGCGTAGACGTAGATGAACCAGTTGATGGCGATGAGGTAGGCCGCGATGCCGATGCCCAGCGCGAGGCGACCGCGCATCCGTCGCAGCAGCGCGACGAGCTCGCGGCGCAGGGCGAGGACGAGCAGGCAGAGGACGAGGGTCCAGAGGATCCGGTGCGCGAGGATCTCGGTGGCCCCGGCCGGGCGAAGGGCGTGGAAGTAGAGGGGGAAGAGCCCCCAGATGCCATAGGCGAGCCAGGCGGCCAGGACACCCAGCCCGTGGCGTTCACGAGTCACCCGATGAGGTTAGCCCTCGGTCACGGGCGTCACGACGGCAGTTCCGCGACGGCGACGAAGTTCGCCGAGCGGTGCCCGTCCTCACGGAAGCCGAGCTCGTCGTCGCAGGTGACGAGGACGATCCGGCGGCTGTCGGTGTTGTCCCCCCAGACCTCCTCGCTCCTCGTCAGCTCGTCCTTGTCGACGATGTCGGTGCTCGTGACCTCGAAGCGCAGCTTCGTGCCACCGGGATAGCCGATGACGACGCCATCGCCCTTCTCGAGCTGCTCGAGGGCGGCGAACTCGTCCGGTCCCTGCCGGTTGATGACGTGGCCCGCGATGACGCTGGTCCCGGTCGCCCCCGGGCGGACCCGGTCGTAGCCGGTGAACCAGATGACTTCGCCCGGGGCCGGGTTGACCTTCCCACCGCGCAGGCCCTGGGGGCCGATCGAGGTGCTCAGCCCGACCGCGGGGATGCTCAGGCGGGTCCCGCTGGCCTTGGCGTCGGCGGCCTCGATCCCGGCGTCGCGGGCGGTGGTGGACTGCTCGTCGTCGGCCGTAGGGGTGACCGTGACGTCGGGGTCGGGTGCATTGCCCGTGGGGCTGCCCGCAGCGCCGGGTGTGGTGTCGGACCCGCTGTCGGTGCGGTCGTTGCCCGTGTCGTCGGTCGTGGCGCCGTCTGAGGACGCACTGGTGGTGCTGCTGCTGGCGGTGGCGCTCGAGGAGGACGGTGCGGGGGAGTCCTCGCCGCCGCACGCGGCCAGGGCGAGGGGGAGGACGATCGCCGCGGCGAGGGCGACAGCGGGGGAGCGGTGCGGGCGGGTCATAGGGTTCACCTCGAGACGAAGGGGGTGGGCCGCCCGCACGCAGACGGGCGGCCCACCGGGGGTGGAGCCCGGGTCAGAGGACGTCGGTCTCGATGACCGGGCCCTTCGGGCCGCCATCACCGGGGCCGCCGGGCTTCGGGTCCTTCGGCCCACCGTCGCCGGGCTTGGTGTCCTTCGGCTTCGGGTCCTTGGGGTCCTCGGGCTTCTCGGGGTCCTTCGGGTCCTCGGGGTCCTTCGGCCCCTGGCCCTTCCCCTTCGGCCACATCATGATGACGCCGGGGCGCGGCTGGGTGTTGCCCTGGTAGGGGAAGGTGCTCTGGACGTTGTCCGTCGTCGCGTCGTCCGCCTCGCCCGGGTGCTGGATGGCCGCGTAGACGACCCGGTCGGTCCACTCGATGAGCGGGCCGCAGCACTCGGCATAGGCGGGCACGGACAGGAACTGCTGCAGGTGGCCCTTGTGCTCGCCCTTGAGCGGCATGAGGTACATGCCGTCGCAGTGGCCGAGGGCATTGCCGTCGGTGGCGACCCACAGGTTGCCGTCACCGTCGAAGGCGACGTTGTCCGGGCAGGAGATCGGGCTGACCTCCGACGGGTCGTAGCCGTTGAAGTAGGTCTCCGGGTCGGTCGGGTCCCCGCAGATGAGGATGAGCTTCCACGAGAAGGACCGGGTCGTGTGGTCCCCGGAGGTCGGCGTCATCTCGAGCACCTGACCGTGCTTGTTGTTCGCGCGGGGGTTGACCTCGTCGACCTGGGCGGGGGTGCGGTCGGTGTTGTTCGTCAGGGCCGCGTAGACCCGGCCGTTGACGAGGTTGACCTCGACGTCCTCGGGGCGGTCCATCTTCGTCGGGCCGACCGTGTCCGCGGCGAGGCGGGTGTAGACGAGGACCTCGGCGAGGCTCATCCCGGGGACGGCGGAGCGACCGTCCTCGACGAGCGGCAACCACTCACCGGTGCCGTCCTGCTCGCCGTCCTCGGTGCCGTCACCGGTGAACTTCGCGACGAAGAGGTCGCCCTCCTCGAGGAGGGTGAGGTTGTTCGCGGTGTCCCCCTCGCGGTAGGTGCCCTTCGAGACGAACTTGTACATGTAGTCGAAGCGCTCGTCGTCACCCATGTAGGCGACGACCTTGCCGTTGTCGGCGACGACGACGTTGGCGCCCTCGTGCTTGAGGCGCCCGAGGGCGGTGAGCTTGCGCGGGGTGCTGTCGGGGTCGAAGGGGTTGACCTCGATGATCCACCCGTGGCGGTTGGCCTCGTTGGGCTCCTGGGTGAGGTCGAAGCGGTCGTCGAGCCGGTCCCAGTCGTGCTGCGCGGAGTTGCCGCCGGCGAGCCCGTAGCGGCTCGCGGCCTCACCGGCCATGTCGTCGCTCGGCTTCTCCGGCTGGGTGAAGTAACCGTTGAAGTTCTCCTCGCCGGAGAGGACCGTGCCCCAGGGCGTGGTGCCGCCGGCGCAGTTGCCGAAGGTGCCGAGGGCCTTCTTCCCGGTCGGGTCGGCCGAGGTCTGGACCAGTCGGTGGCCGGCGGCCGGCCCGACGAGCTCGAAGGGGGTCTCGGCGGTGATCCGTCGGTTGAGCGGGGCGGCCTTGGTGTAGGTCCACTTGCTGCCCGGGTTCTTGCGGGTCATCTCGACGATCGTCAGCCCGTGGGCGTTCATCGTCAGCTGGACCTGGTCGTCGGTCATCGACGCGGCGTCGGTGTAGTCGTGGAACATGAGGTTGTTGTTCGTGTACTCGTTGTTCACCACGAGCACGGCCGAGTTCTCGTTCTTGTGCCGCAGGACCCCGACGTAGTCGCAGTTGTAGCCCATCTGGCCGGCCTGCGCGTCAGCGGTGTGGTTGTCGAAGTCGAAGGCGGGCGCGCCCTTGAGGACGGGGTCGCCCCAGCTGATGATCGGCGTCCACTGGAAGCCCTCGGGCACGACGAGCTCGTCGGTGCCGGCCTTCACGGGCTCGATCGGGGTGAAGCCGAAGGGGGACTTCTTGCCCGGCCCGGGGGCAGCAGCGGCGGAATCGGCGCCGACGGTGCCGGCAGCGGTCGTCAGCCCGGCGAGCGCGGCAGCGGCGCCGCCGGCCTTGAGCACGGACCGGCGCGAAGCGGCGACGACGTCACCGAAGTACTCGTTGTCCGAGGTGTTGGGCACCGGCTTGCTGCAGGCGTCGTTGCACTTCCACAGGCAGGTGGCTGCGCTGCGACCGCCGTCGCGGTGACTCCCGGCGAGCGGGAGCAGGGTGCGGTCGTTGCGGGGTGGCGTCATTGGTTCTCCTCCGAGTGCCCGGCCACGGGCTCAGTTGTGCTGGACCTTGGGCAACCTAGGGAGGGCAGGCTCCCTCGGAGCGGCCTCGACATGGCGACGAGGTGACACGCAGTCGAACGTCGCACGATGGTGACTCGCGGGTAATCTGAAGCGGTGAGCACTGCCGCGACCTGGGACCGGGCGACGAAGGGGAGATCGGCCCCCTTCGCCGTCGTCGACCTCGATGCCTTCGACGCCAACGCCGACGACCTCGTCCGCCGGGCCGGTGGCACGCCGATCCGGGTGGCGAGCAAGTCGATCCGGGTGCGGCACCTGCTCGGGCGGGCGCTCGCCCGCGAGGGGTTCGCGGGCGTCATGGCCTATGCCCTGCCCGAGGCGCTGTGGCTCGTCGAGGCCGGGCACACCGACGTCTTCGTCGCCTATCCCACGGCCGACCGTGAGGCCCTCGCGCGGCTCGCCGCTGACGAGCGGGCTCTGGCCGAGATCGCGATCGCCGTGGACTCGGTGGAGCACGTCGAGGCCCTGCGGCGCTGGCTGCCGACGGGGGCTCCCGTGCGGGTGGTCATCGACGTCGACGCCTCGCTGCGGGTGGGGCCGGCCCACCTCGGGGTGCGGCGTAGCCCCCTTCGCTCCCCGCGGCAGGCGGCGGCCCTCGCGACCGCCGCGGACCGGGCCGGGCTGCGGGTCGTCGGGCTCATGTTCTACGACGCGCAGATCGCCGGGCTCCCGGACAGCTCTCCCGCGATCCGGCTGGTCAAGCGCCGCAGCGATGCCTCCCTCCGGCGGCGGCGCTCGGCGGTGCGTGCCGCGGTCGAGTACGTCATCGGGCCCCTGACGATCGTCAACGGCGGGGGGACGGGGTCGCTCCACGTGACCGGTGCGGACCCGGCCCTCACCGAGCTGGCGGCGGGGTCCGGGCTCATCGGTCCCACCCTCTTCGACGGGTACGACGACTTCACGCCCCAGCCGGCGGTCGCCTTCGCCCTTCCCGTCGTCCGTCGCCCCGGCCGGCGCATCGTCACGGTCTTCTCCGGCGGTTACATCGCCTCGGGCCCGGCCGGCGACTCCCGGGTGCCCTCGGTCCACCACCCGGAGGGCCTGTCGATGATCGGCACCGAGGGCGCCGGTGAGGTGCAGACGCCGTTGCGCGGCAAGGCTGCTCGTAGTCTCGCCGTGGGGGACAAGGTCTGGTTCCGGCACGCCAAGGCGGGGGAGCTGGCCGAGCGCTTCGACGAGTACGTCGTCATCAGCGGGGGCGAGGTCGTCGACGTCGTGCCCACCTACCGGGGCGAGGGGCGGACCTTCGGATGAGCACGTGGACCAACTGGGCGGGCACGGTCGGCGACACGGCGCAGGTCCTGCGGCCGCGCACCGCCGAGGAGCTGGCGGGGCAGGTCCGCTCCGCGGCGGACGAAGGGCGGCGCCTCCGCCCCGTCGGCAGCGGCCACTCCTTCACCGCGATCGCCCGGGCGGAGGACCTGCGGCTCAGCCTGGAGCACCTCAGCGGCATCGTGGCGGCCGACCGGGAGTCCGGCCGGGTCCGGGTGCTGGCGGGGACCCCCCTTCGGGTCCTCAACCAGGCCCTCGACCTCCTCGGGCTGGCGATGCCCAACCTCGGTGACATCGACGCGCAGACGATCTCGGGGGCGACCTCCACCGGCACCCACGGCACGGGGGCGACCCTGCCCGGGCTCTCCGCCGACATCGTCGGCCTGCGGCTCGTCACGGCCGACGGGACGGCGCGCTGGGTCGACGAGAGCGACCCGGACCTCTTCGCCGCGGCGCGCGTGGGTCTGGGGGCGCTCGGCGTCATCACCGAGATCGAGCTGGCCTGCCTGCCCGCCTTCCGGCTGCGGGCGGTGGAGCGGCCGGATTCGCTGGACGTCGTGCTCCCGCGCCTCCAGGAGCACTTCGACGCCCACCGGCACTTCGAGATGTACTGGTTCCCGGGGACCCGCCGGGTCCAGACGAAGGCCAACGACCTCGTCGAGGACGACGTCGACGAACCGCTCGCGGGGTGGCGCCGCCGCCTCGACGACGAGCTCCTCGCCAACACGGTCTTCGGCGCCGCCAACCGCGTGCTCACCATGACGCCACGAGCGGTGCTGCCCTTCAACGCGATCGCCGCCCGGGCGCTCACCGAGCGCGCGTACACCGCCCCCTCCCACGAGGTCTTCGTCACCCCGCGCACGGTGCGCTTCGTCGAGTCGGAGTACGCGGTGCCGCGCGAGGCCGTCGCGGATGTCGTCCGTGACCTCGCCGCGTGGGTGGATCGCCGGCGCGAACCGATCAGCTTCCCCGTGGAGGTGCGGGTCGCGGCGCCCGACGACATGTGGCTCTCGACCGGCCACGAGCGGGCGAATGCCTATGTCGCCGTGCACCAGTACCACCGCGGCGACCACCGGGCCTACTTCGCGGCCTTCGAGGAGATCGTCGCCGCGCACAGTGGCCGTCCGCACTGGGGCAAGATGCACACCCTCGGCGCGGCCGAGCTCGCGGGGCTCTACCCGCGCCACGGCGACTTCGTCGCCCTCCGGGACCGGCTCGACCCCGGGAGGGTCTTCACCAATGCCTACCTCGACCGGGTCCTCGGCCCCTGATCGACCTACTCGACGGTCCAGGTGTCCTTGCCGTGGAGCAGCTCCTGGAGGTCGGAGTCGGTCGCGGCACCACCGGCGAGGTCGACGGCGGACTCGACCTGGGCCCGGGTCTGGTCGTCGTAGGTGGGACGGTCGACGGCGCGGAAGATCCCCATGGGGACGTGGGTCATCGCCTCGGAGTCGAGGCGGCTGATCGCGAAGGCCTGGCTGGGGTCGGCGAGGGTCGTGTCGTGGACGACGACGTGGTCGGCCAGCCCGCGCGAGGCAACCTCGGCCTCCGGGACGAAGGTCACCGAGCCCCCTTCGCCGCGCACGAGGACCTCGCGCTCGGAGTCCTCGCCGATGCTCACCGCCTCGCCGTCGACGAGGTGGACCAGGCGGGCCCTCTTCTGCTCGATGTCCTTGATGAGCTCGAAGGCGCCGTCGTTGAAGATCGGGCAGTTCTGGTAGATCTCGACGACCGACGTACCCCGGTGTGCCGCAGCGGCCTTGAGCACCTGGGTGAGGTGCTTGCGGTCGGAGTCCATCGTCCGGGCGACGAAGGTGCCCTCGGCGCCGAGCGCGAGCGAGACGGGGTTGAAGGGGGCGTCGACGCTGCCCATCGGGGAGGACTTCGTCACGAGGCCCGGCTGCGAGGTCGGGCTGTACTGGCCCTTGGTCAGGCCGTAGATGCGGTTGTTGAAGAGGAGGATCGTCATGTTGACGTTGCGGCGCATCGCGTGGATGAGGTGGTTGCCGCCGATGGAGAGGGCGTCGCCATCACCGGTGACGACCCAGACCGAGAGGTCGGGACGGCTCGTCGCGAGGCCGGTGGCGATGGCCGGGGCGCGGCCGTGGATCGAATGCATCCCGTAGGTGTCGAGGTAGTACGGGAAGCGGGAGGAGCAGCCGATGCCGGAGATGAAGGTGATGTTCTCCCGGCGGAGGCCGAGCTCGGGCAGGAAGCCCTGGACGGCCGCGAGGATGGCATAGTCACCGCAGCCGGGGCACCAGCGCACCTCCTGGTCGGAGGTGAAGTCCTTGCGGTTCTGCGTCTCCCCCTCGGGGAGGGTGGGGACGCCGGCGGTGCCGGAGGCCACGGTGGGGATCCCGAGATCCATGGTCATGATCAGACCTCCTCGAGGGCTGCGGTGATGACTTCGGCGAGGTCGGCGACCTTGAAGGGGAGGCCGCGCACCGAGGTGTGGGAGCGGACGTCGACGAGGTACTTCGCGCGCAGCAGCATCGCCAGCTGGCCGAGGTTCATCTCGGGGACGATGACGCGGTCGTAGGCGCGGAGGACCTCCCCGGTGTTCGCGGGGAAGGGGTTGAGGTGGCGCAGGTGCGCGTGGGCGACGGCCCTGCCGTCGGCGCGCAGGCGGCGCACGGCGGCGAGGTTGGGGCCGTAGGTCGAGCCCCAGCCCAGGACGAGGACGCGGGCGTCGCCGGTCGGGTCGTCGACCTCGAGGTCGCCGGCCGTGGCCGCGATCCCGTCGATCTTGCGCTGACGGAGCCGGACCATGTGGTCGTGGTTGTCCGGGTCGTAGGAGATGTTGCCGGTCGTGGCGTCCTTCTCGATGCCGCCGATGCGGTGCTCCATCCCGGGGGTGCCGGGCACGGCCCACGGGCGGGCGAGGGTCTCCTCGTCGCGGACGTAGGGGTGGAAGACGGGGTTGCCCTTGGCGTCCTGCCCGTTGGGCTCGGTGGCCAGCTCGACGGGGAAGCTCGGCAGCTCGTCCACCGAGGGCACCTGCCAGGGCTCGGAGCCGTTGGCGAGGTAGCCGTCGGAGAGGAGGAAGACGGGGGTGCGGTAGGTCGTGGCGATGCGCACGGCCTCGAGGGCGGCGTCGAAGCAGTCGGCGGAGGTCTGCGGCGCGATGACCGGCACCGGGGACTCGCCGTTGCGGCCGAACATCGCCTGGAGGAGGTCGGACTGCTCGGTCTTCGTCGGCAGCCCGGTGCTCGGGCCGCCGCGCTGGACGTCGACGATGACAAGCGGCAGCTCGAGGCTCACGGCCAGGCCGATCGTCTCCGACTTCAGGGCGACGCCGGGCCCGGAGGTCGTCGTCACGCCGATCGACCCACCGAAGGAGGCCCCGAGCGCGATGCCGATGCCGGCGATCTCGTCCTCGGCCTGGACGGTCGTCACGCCGTGGCGCTTGTACCCGGAGAGGGCGTGGAGGATGTCGCTGGCCGGGGTGATCGGGTAGGACCCGAGCACGAGCGGTCGACCGGCCCGGTGCGCGCCGGCGACGAGCCCGAGCGAGAGGGCGGTGTTGCCGGTGATGTTGCGGTAGGTGCCCGGGGGCGTGGCCGCGGGCGCGACCGTGACGGGGACGGCGAAGTCCTCCGTCGTCTCGCCGTAGTTCCAGCCGGCGCGAAGGGCGGTGAGGTTGGCCGCGAGGATGTCCGGCTTGGCGCCGAACTTCGAGGCGAGGAAGTCCTCGGTGGAGGTGATCGGCCGCGAGTACATCCACGAGAGGAGGCCGAGGGCGAACATGTTCTTCGCCCGCTCCTTCTCCTTGCGGGTCAACGTCTCGGCCTCGGCCAGCGCATCGACGGTGATCGAGGTCAGCGGCAGGGCGTGCACGTGCCACGACTCGAGGGTGTCATCCTCGACCGGGCTCGTCGTCCAGCCGACCTTCTTGAGGTTGCGGGTCGTGAACTCGTCGGTGTTGACGATGATCGTCGCCCCGCGCGGCACGTCCTCGAGGTTGGCCTTGAGCGCGGCGGGGTTCATCGCGACGAGGACGTCGGGGGCATCACCGGGGGTGAGGATGTCGCGGCTGGCGAAGTGGAGCTGGAAGGAGCTCACCCCGGGGATCGTCCCCTGCGGCGCGCGGATCTCGGCCGGGAAGTTCGGCAGGGTCGAGAGGTCGTTGCCCAGGGCCGCGCTGTCGGCGGTGAACCGATCGCCGGTCATCTGCATGCCGTCACCGGAGTCCCCGGCGAAGCGGATGATGACCCGGTCCTTGGTCTCGGTCGTGCTGGTCATGGTGGGTGGTGTGGCCCCTTGGAAGAGTGGTGCGTCGCGGCGAACCCGGACGTCCGTCCATGCTAGGACGCGCCGAGACGACACACCTAGTGGGTCACGTTATGAGATGGATAACGTTGAGTTATGCACTCTGCCGAGTGACGCGAAGGGGCGGCCGGCCCCGACGTGCGGACCGGCCCCCTTCGTGTCGTGCGGTCGCGGTCAGCGAGCCACCCGCATGCTCGTCGTCGTCGAGGAGCGGACGAACGTCGTCGCGGCACCGTCGTAGATGACCTCCCCCTTCCACGTGCCCTGGCCCATCTGCGGCAGGGTGACGTGCGTCCTGCCCCAGCGCAGCGTGCGGGTGTGGGTGATGCTGCGACCGTCGGCGCGGGAGAGGCGCAGCTTGACCGTGCCGGTCGGGGAGGGCCACGTCGTGCCGTCGGCCTTCGCCACCGTGAGGTCGGCCCGGCCGCCCTTGCGGGTCTCCGGGGCCGTGAAGCGCGCGGACGGCGTCGTCGGTGCCGAGCGGAGGATGACCTTGCTGGCCACGGTGGACGGCGCGAAGTCGTCGTTGCCGAGGAAGTTCCAGCGGGCCGTGTAGATCCGGGCCGTGAGGTCGCGCGGGACGACGAAGGAGACGGTCCCGTCCTTGACCCAGCCGGACTTCGTCTCGCCGCCGAGGCGGACGCTGACCCGGCCGCGGGCTCCGTCGCCGACCTCGGCCGTCACGGTGGTGTGCTTGCCGTAGGTCGTCTCGACGTCGTCGGCGGTGATGGTGGTCTCGGCCGGGCCCTCGGGCTCGGGCTCCTCGCTGTCGTCCTCGTCCCAGACGCTGAAGTCGATGTCGACGGGGATGCGGGCGTTCTGCGAGGGGTCCTGCGCGGACTGGCCGTGCGCCTTCTGGGTGTGGACCTCGTAGTCGGCCTCGGGGTCGAGGTCGGCGATCTCGTCGGGGGTGATGAGCGCGAGGTCGGTGTCGAAGGCGCCGTCGACGATGCTGCCGGCGGGGAGCCAGACGGTGCCCAGGTAGCTCGAGGCGTCGGCGGGGTCGATCGGGCCGGCCTCGGTCAGGCCGACGTAGATGCCGGGGCTCTCACCGGAGTAGTCCTTGCCCTTGACGTTGATCTTCAGGCCCTCGTCGTCGGCCTGGGTGACCGTCGCGGTCGCGCTCGGCTCGGCGGCGACCTCCTTCTCGGGGACGACGGCGGCGAAGGGGGCCGGGGCCTTCTTCGGGTCACCGCTCCCTCCGGAGGCGTGGAAGTGGGCGCGGACGCCGCTGCCGAGGGCCTCGAGGAACTCGGGGGCGAAGGACTGGCCACCGATCGGCTGGTCGGCGGGGAGTCCGAGGGCGGTCGCCTCCTCGCTGCCGGCGGGCAGGACGTCGGCGAAGTGCGGGGTGGCGCTGAGCATGGCCCCGCTCCAGCTGTCGTCCGTGGCGTCGAAGGTCGTCACGAGCACGTCCTCGGAGGACCCCTCCTGGTCCTCGACGGGGACGGTCCAGGCGACGTCGGCGCGGATCTCGCCCTTGCCGTCCTCGACCGTGACCTCGGGGTCGGAGATGGCGACGGAGTACTGCGGGACGCCGACCCGGAAGGTGCCGGTCACGGTGCCGGTGTAGCTGGCGGTGCCGTCGCCGGTGGCGAGGTCGAAGCCGCCCGTGCCCTCGGTGAAGACGGTCTCCTTGTCGTCGGTGAGCGTCGCGCCGTCGGAGGCCTCGAGGGTGCTCTGGTTCCAGGCGGCGGGGGAGAAGTGGTCGACGTACTGCTGGGAGACCTTCCACGTGAAGGTGGCGGCGGGGTCGGCCTGGGCCGACGGGGTGGCGACGACGAGCATCGCCGCCGGCAGGGCGGCGGCGATGACGCCGGAGAGGGCGCGTCGTGGACGCGCCGACACAGGGGTGCGAGACATGCGCGATGCCTTTCGGGTGAGAAGGAAGGGGGGTGGGCTGGGAGCCTCTGACGTGTACACTAAGGCAAGGCTTCCCTTATTGGTAGGCCCTGATTCTTGAGTGCGGGGAGAGCAGGTTCCAACGGTGTCACCACGAGTTCGTCACGTCCCACGTCAGTCCGTGCGATGGGTGGTTGCGCTGGCGGCCGTCCTCGTCGTCGTCGTCCCCCTCGGTGCGGGGAGCGCAGCGGCTGCGGACGATCGCCAGGTCTCCGCGGGCACCTTCGAGTGGGGCGTGAAGGAGTCCTTCCGCAACTACGTCGCCGGACCCATCGCCGGCGGCACGATCACCCCCGGAGACGGCGCCTCCCAGGCGAAGGACAACGGGGTCTTCACCTTCGCGAAGGGCACGGGCACGGTCCGTGGGGGCGGCGGGGCCGTCTTCGCCTTCACCGGCTCGGTGCACTTCTACGGCCACGGCGGCGACCTCGACGTGACGCTCGCCGACCCGAAGATCAACGTCAACGCTAACGGCAACGGCTACCTCGAGATCACCGAGACCCGGGACGGCAAGGACAGGACGGTCCAGATCGCCACGGTGCGGGAGGCGAAGGTCTCCACCTCCGGTGACAACGCCACCCTGCGCGGGGCGAAGACCGAGCTGACGAGGGCAGGGATGGCCGTCTTCTCCATGGACGGCACGAGCGGGGCTTCCTTCTACAGCGAGGGCGACGCTCTCGACCCGGCCTCCGCCGAGGTCGAGCTCACGGCGGCCACCCCGGACCCTGACCCGACCGACCCCGACCCGACGGACCCGGACCCGACCGACCCCGGGCCCACGGACCCGGGGCCGACCGACCCCCCGCCCTCGGACCCCGAGCCCAACGACCCGAGCCCCAAGCCCACGCCGAAGCCGACGGACCCGAAGCCGACCACGCCGACGACGCCGGCGACGGGCACGAGCGGCACGCTCCGCTGGGGCGTGAAGTCCTCCTTCCGCTCCTACGTGGGCGGACCGGTCGCCCGGGGCAAGGTCACGACGTCGGGTCACGCCTCCACCTCGAACGGCGTCTACGTCTTCCCGCAGCGGTCGACGAGCGCGAAGCCGCCGTCCCCCAGCGGGACGACGACGTACCGCGGCCAGGTCACCTTCTACGGCCACCACGGTGACCTGAACATGGACCTGCGCAACCCGCGGGTCGTCGTCACCTCCGGCTCGCGCGGCAAGCTCGTCGTCGACTCGAGGCCGACGGGTGCCTCCGGCTTCCGCGCCGTCACGGTGAGCAACCTCAACCTCACGCAGGGCTCGAAGTCCACGCGGAGTGGCTCCGTCACCTACCGCAACGTCCCGGTGACGCTCAGCTCCGCCGGCACCAAACTTTTCGCCTGGGAGGGCCGGTCGATGTACCCGGCCGGGACCGCGATGGACCCGGTGACCTTCACCATCGGTGCCGACAAGAAGGTCTCGGGCAGCGGGAAGAGCACGACGTCCACGCCCCGGGGCTCTGGCACCGGTGGCTCCGCAGGCACGGGCGGCGGTGCCGGCGGCGCCGACACCGGCACCTCCGCCGCCAGCGGATCGGGCTCGGCCTCGAGCGCAGCGGCGGCCGCGAGCCGCACCGGCGCCGGCTCCCTCACCTGGGGCCTGCGCAAGTCCTTCCGGGACTACATCACCGGACCGATCGCCCACGGGTCGATCTCGGTCTCCGGGGGCGCCAGCTCCTCCGGAGCTGCCTTCACCTTCCCGCAGTCCGGCGGGGCGAAGGGGGACGGCGGCGCCGGCTACCGGGGTGCGGTGACCTTCCGCGGCCACGGCGGCATCCTCGACATTTCCTTCGCCGACCCCGCGGTGAGCATCGACTCCACTCGGAGCGGGTCGCTGAGCGCGCAGGTCGATGGTCGTCGGATCACCGTGGCCACCCTCAACCTCGGTGCGGCCGCGAAGAGCGAGTCGGGCGGCGCCACGGCCTACACCAACGTGCCGGCCACGCTGACCTCGCAGGGGTCGACGCTCTTCCGGTACAACGGTGACTCCTTCTACCCGGCCGGCACTGCGATGGACTCGGTGAGCTTCACCGTCGGGTCCGCGGCAGCGGCATCCGCCGGTGGTGGCGCCTCTGCGTCGCCGCAGACGGTGGCCTCCGCCGATGCCGGCGGTCCGGGTGGTGGCACCACCGCCCTCGACCCGGACGCGGCGGCGGCCGACGAGGTCAAGGCCTCGAAGGAGGCCTGCAAGGCCACGGGCAGCGACCTCACGTGGGGTTTCAAGGAGTCCTTCCGCTCCTACGTCTCCGGCAGCATCGCCAAGGGTGACTGGGCGACGGAGGGCGGTGCGACCTACTCGACGCCGACCTTCGAGTGGGCCAAGGGCAAGGGCACCTTCGACGAGAAGACCCGCACCGGGGCCGTGGAGTTCCCCGGCACGATCGCCTTCTCCGGTCACGACGGCGCGCTCAACACGACGATCAGCGACCCCGAGGTGCGCCTCGAGGGCGACCGGGCACTCATCGTCCTCGACTCCGAGGGCGCGACGATGGACGCCGCCATGGAGGGCCGGGACGACACCAAGGCCTACCCCAACGTCCCCTTCGTCGCGGTCGACCTGAGCGACGCGAAGGTCGAGACCAAGGACGGCACGACGACGATCACGGCCACGGAGGCCCCGACCACCCTCACCGAGCAGGGCGAGTCCGCCCTCTCCAACTACACGGCGGGGACCGAGTTCGACCCGATCTCCTTCACGATCATGGCCGACTCCAGTTGCATCGCGCCCGACAAGGTCACCGACCCCCAGGCCAAGGACGCGGCGGCTGCGGCCCCGGCGCCCACGGACGGTGGGTCGTCCGGTGATGACGGGTTCGAGATCCCGGTGTGGGCGGCCTGGACGTGTGGCGGTCTCGCCGGTGCCGCACTCGCCGCCAGTGGCACCGTGCTCCTCATGCGTCGTCGCCTCACCGCTGGGGCCGCGGCATGACCGGCTCCCCACGTCGACGGCCGCGGGCACTCGTCGCCGCGGCAGCCGCCCTGACCCTCACCCTCACGGCGTGCGCCGGTGGCGGTGCCGATGCGCACGGTGACGGCGGGGCCGGGTCGACGACCCCCCTGTCGGAGCTCGAGGCCGTCGACTCACCGCGCACCGTCACGGGGCAGACGACGGCCGAGCTCGCCGACGCTGAGATCGACCCCGTCGAGGAGGGCCCGACCCAGACGCTGCCAGCGACCGTGACGAGCCACGACCAGGGCGGGGCCAAGAAGGTCACCGTCAAGGACACCGACCGGGTGGTGGCCATGGACCTCTCCGGGTCGCTGGCCGCGACGATCTACGGGCTCGGCCTCGGGGACAGCCTCGTGGGCCGGGACCAGTCGACGACCTTCCCCGGCGCCAAGGACCTGCCCCTCGTCACCTCGGGTGGTCACTCGGTCAACGCGGAGGCCCTGCTCACGCTCGAGCCCACGCTCGTCATCACCGACGGGTCCATCGGGCCGCGCGATGTCGTCGAGCAGCTCCGGGACGCCGGGGTGACGGTCGTCTTCGTCGAGAACGAGGCCTCCCTCGACGGCGCCGCCCAGCTCGCCGAGGACGTCGCCGCCGTCTACGGCGTCCCCGAGACCGGCGAGAAGCTGAAGCAGCAGATCGCCGACGAAATCACGGCGACGAAGAAGGAGGTCGCCGAGCTCGCACCCGACGCGAAGGGCGACAAGGTCCGGATGATCTTCCTCTACATCCGCGGCAACTCCGGCGTCTACTACCTCTTCGGTGACGAGTCCGGTGCGGATGACCTCATCGACGGTCTCGGTGGCATCGACGTCGCCTCCGAGCAGGGGTGGAAGGGGCAGCGCCCGATGACCGACGAGGCGATCACGTCGGCCAACCCGGACCTCATCTTCGTCATGACCGGCGGGCTGGAGTCCGCCGGCGGGGTCGACCAGCTCCTCCAGGACAAGCCGGCGCTCGCCCTGACCACGGCCGGCAAGAACAAGCGCTTCGTCGACATGGCCGACGGGGACATCCTCTCCTTCGGGCCGCGCAGCGCCGCGGTGCTCGAGGCCCTCGCCCGCGCCGTCTACGCCCCCGAGGGATCCGGGTGATCCGCAAGGCCTCTGCCCACCTCGTCCTCCTCGCGCTGCTCGTCGCCGGCATCCTCGTGTCGGTGTCCATCGGACAGCTCGGGGTGGGCCCACAAGGGGCGGTCGGCAGCCTCCTCGACTCCGTGGGGTGGGAGACCTCGTGGATCCCCCAGCCGGAGATCATGAATGCCTCGCTCCAGCAGATCCGCTTCCCCCGGGCCCTCATGAGCATCCTCGTCGGCGCCGGGCTGGCCGTCGCCGGAGCGGTGATGCAGGCGATCTTCGGCAACCCGCTCGCCGAGCCCGGTGTCGTCGGCGTCTCCGCGGGGGCGGCCCTCGGTGCCGCGATCGCCATCGCCACCGGCGTCACCGTCTTCGGGGTGTGGGGGGTCGCCGTGGCCGCCTTCGCCGGCGGCTTCCTCTCGACCGTGCTCGTCTACCTCGTCTCCCGCAGCCAGGGGCGCACGGAGGTCGTGACGCTCCTGCTCACCGGCATCGCCGTCAATGCCTTCGCCGGCGCCGGCATGGCCCTCGTCATGTTCCTCGGCAACACCGCCTCGCGCGAGCAGATCGTCTTCTTCCAGCTCGGGACGCTCAACGGCTCCCGTTGGCCCGAGGTCGTCGCCGTCCTCGTCGTCACCGTCCCCTCGGTGATCCTGTGCTGGGTGCTCGCCCGCCAGTACGACCTGCTCGCCCTGGGCGAGCGGACGGCGGCCCACCTCGGCATCCGGGTGGAGCGGCTGCGCGGGATCTCGATCGTCCTTGTCGCCCTGCTCACCGCGGTCGGCGTGGCCTTCGCCGGGATCATCTCCTTCGTCGGGCTCGTCGTGCCCCACCTCCTGCGGATGATCCTCGGGCCGGGCCACCGGATGCTCATCCCGGCGAGCATGCTCGGCGGCGCGGTCCTCCTCACCTGGGCCGACACGGTCGCGCGGACCACCGTCACTGGGGCGGACCTGCCGATCGGCATGCTCACCGCGCTCATCGGTGGTCCCTTCTTCCTCTACCTCATCATCCGCTCCCGTCGTCGGGCCGGTGGGTGGGCATGAGCCGGATCGTCCTCACCGATGTCGGCTGCACCCGCGGGGGACGGCAGATCCTCTCGGGTGTCTCGCTCGAGGTGTCACCGGGCCGGCTGCTCGCCCTCGTGGGCCCCAACGGGGCCGGCAAGTCGACCCTGCTCGCCCTCATGTGCGGGGACCTCCGGCTCTCCGGTGGCGAGGTCCGCATCGACGACCGGCCGTTGGGGCAGTGGTCGGCCAGCGACCTCGCCCGGGTGCGCTCGGTGCTGCTCCAGAGCAATGATGTGAGCTTCAGCTTCACCTCCCGCGAGGTCGTCGAGATGGGCCGCAACCCGTGGACGGGGCGCCCCGAGGCGGACGAGGACGAGGAGGCCGTCACCGAGGCGATGCGCACCGCCGACGTCGTCCACCTCGCCGACCGTCCCTACTCCTCGCTCTCCGGGGGCGAGCGTGCCCGCGTATCGCTGGCCCGGGTTCTCGCGCAGCGGACCCCGGTCGTCCTCCTCGACGAGCCGACCGCGGCGCTCGACCTGCGTCACCAGGAGGAGGTCATGTCCGTGGCCCGGTCCCTGGCCCGCGAAGGCCGCGCGGTCATCGTCGTCCTCCACGACCTCTCCCTCGCCGCGGCCTACGCGGACGAGATCGCCGTCATCGCCGAGGGGACCCTCGGCGCCCTCGGCGAGCCGGCCGAGGTGCTCACCACCGAGATGGTCCGCTCCGTCTACGGCGTCGACACACACCTGCTCGAGTCGCCTGACGGCCACCGCATCGTCATCCCCCTTCGCCACCACATCGCCACCCAGGAGGAGCACCCATGACCACCCTGTCCCCGGACACCGCCCTGTCCACCCTCGTCCGCGAGGGGTCCCGCGCCGAGCACTCCGACGCCGAGGGCTCGACCTTCATGACCGAGCTGCTCGCCGGTCGCCTCGACGGCGCCGGGTACGCGCACTACCTCGCGGTGCTGCGTCCGGTCTACGCCGCCCTCGAGGGGGGTTGGCCGGAAGCTCGCCGACGACCCGGTCGCCGGGGGTTTCGTCGACCCGGGCCTCGAGCGGCTGGCGGCCCTCGACGCCGATCTCGACCACTGGACCCGGGGGGAGGGGCTCGTCGCCTCAAGCCGGGCGGCCGATGCCTACGTCGCCCGGATCGAGGCGACCCGCGAGGACCCGAAGCTCTTCGTGGCGCACCACTACACGCGCTACCTCGGCGACCTGTCCGGTGGGCAGGCGATCGGGCGGGTCCTCGCCCGCGCCTACGAGCTCGAGCAGCCCGAGGGCGTGCGCTTCTACGACTTCGAGGACATCCCCAAGCCGAAGCCCTACAAGGACGCCTACCGCGCCCGGCTCGACGCGCTCCCGCTGGGCGAGGACGACAAGGCCGCGGTGCTCGCCGAGGTCAAGGTGGCCTTCGACCTCAACGGCGCCCTCTTCGCCGAGCTCTCGCGCTGATCGTTCACCCGTACTGCAGCTCGACCTCCGGGTCGGCCGGCGGCCCCGGAATCTCGTCCGCTCGCCGGTGAGGCGCAGTCCTCATGAACGGAGGAAGCGGGCCTGGCCGGGTGCGACGGTGACCTCCAGCGACTCGCCGACGGCCAGCCCGTCGAGCCGCGGGAGGAGCAGCTCGAGGACCGTCGTGGGCTGGTGGTGCATCGGCTTGGTCTCCGGGTGGGGGCGGTAGACGAGCCCCGCGACCGCGTCGCCCCGGGTCACGGTGCACTCGACGAAGGAAAAGGTCTCCGGCCCGTGCACCTCCGTCCACGCCACGTCGCGGAAGGTCCAGCGCGGGGCGGTGACGACGAGCTCGTGCGGGGCGATGTCGAGGTTGACCGTCGCGAGGACGAAGGGGGAGAGGTCCAGCCCCCGGGCCGCGAAGTGCGGCGCCTGGAGGGCGATCGTCCCCCCGGCGAAGGGGGTGTCGGCGGCCCGGCCCGAGGCGACCCCGTGGCCGGCGACGACGACCCCCCTCGCCCGGTTCACGAGACGAGTCGCGGCGTCAGCGGGGGAGTCCACCACTCGCCGCTGTTGGCCTTCATGGCCCCCATGATGTGGATCACCGTCGCGGCGATGATCACCACGGGGTAGGTGAGGAAGCCGATGAGGACGATCATGAGCGCGGTCGAGATGACGAGCAGGATCGCCGTGACGATCTGCACGTTGAGGCTGTTGGCCGCGTGCGCCCGGACGAAGGGGCCGCGGTCCTTGTAGATCAGGTAGATGACGAGCGAGGCGACGAAGCCGAGTGTCCCGGCGCTGAGCGGCAGCAGGACCGCGGGGACGACGTGCGCGACCATCCCGAGGTTGCGCTCCTCGGTGGGGCTCATCGGGGTGGGGCCGAAGCCCGGGGGCGGCGGCTGCGGGGTGGGCGTGCCCGACTGCGGCGCGTCGGCGCCCGGCTGCGGGTCCTGGGGAGCGGTGCTCATGTGGTCCTCCTGTGGTCTCACCCCCGACTCTGCCTCCCCGAAGGTCACGAGTCCATGAGGGGGGCCGGTCGCTCCGGGGTGGGGACATCCCCCGGACGTTAGGGTGCACGGCATGGCCGAGCTCAGCGGATATGTCGTCGTGGCGGGGGTGCTCGCCGTGGGCGTGCTCCTCGTCGTCGCCGGCTACGCGGCGCGACGGCTCCTCGCCCCCTCCGCGCCGACCGCGGACAAGCGGGCGACCTACGAGTCCGGCGTCGACCCCGTCGGCCGGGACTGGGCGCAGACGCAGGTGCGCTACCTCGGCTATGCCTTCCTCTACGTCATCTTCGCCGTCGACGTCGTCTACCTCTTCCCGTGGGCGCTCGTCCTGCGCACCGATCTCGGCCCCGTGAGCCTCGTCGAGGTGGCGATCTTCATCGGGGTCGTCCTCCTCGGGCTCGTCCACGCCCTTCGCCGGGGGCTGCTGCGATGGACGTGAGGCCATGACCACCGATCTGCCCATGCCGAGGATGGGACCCGTCGGCGGGCACGCACCCAAGCCGATGAAGATCGTCCTCAACTGGGGCCGGCGCTACAGCCTGTGGGTCTTCAACTTCGGGCTCGCCTGCTGTGCCATCGAGTTCATCGCCGCCTCGATGGCCCGGCACGACTTCATCCGGCTCGGGGTCATCCCCTTCGCCCCGGGCCCGCGGCAGGCCGACCTCATGGTCGTCTCCGGCACGGTGACCGACAAGATGGCGCCGTCGATCCGGCGCCTCTACGACCAGATGCCCGAGCCGAAGTACGTCATCTCCTTCGGCGCCTGCTCCAACTCCGGTGGCCCCTACTGGGACTCCTACTCGGTGACCAAGGGCGTCGACCAGCTCGTCCCCGTCGACGTCTACGTCCCAGGTTGCCCGCCCCGCCCCGAGGCGCTGCTCCACGGGATCATCGTCCTCCAGGACAAGATCGCCGCCGAGTCGCTGACCACCCGCTCGCTGCGGGCCCGGTACGCGGGCGGCCGCACGGCGAGCGCCGGCGAGGTGCGGCGCGGCCTGCTCCGACGTCCGACGAAGGGAGCGTGACGTGCCCGAGGAGAGGCTCACCGTCACGCCCGGCGAGTGGTGGTCGGCGGTCGCCGACGCCCGGGGGCGCGGCTACGTCTTCTTCGACTGGCTGAGTGCGGTCGACGAGACCGACCGGGAGGAGGACCCGGGGCTCGATGTGCTCTGCCACCTGATCGACCCGCACCCAGGTCCCGGGCGGGACCTGCACTCCCTCCTCCTGCGGACCCGGTCACCGCTCGGCGAGGCCCTGCCCAGCGTGACGGGGCTCTTCGCCGGTGCCGCCTGGCACGAGCGCGAGACCCACGAGATGTTCGGCCAGGACTTCGCCGGCTTCGACGACGGCACCGGTCTGGGGCTGCGCCCGCTGCTCCTGCCGGACGGCTTCGAGGGCACCCCGCTGCGCAAGTCCTTCGTCCTCGCCGCGCGGGCCACCCGTCCGTGGCCGGGGGGCAAGGACCCGGGGGAGGGCACCGGCTCGAAGAAGTCGCCGAGCCGCCGCCGCGTCTCCGCGCCCGGGGTGCCCGGGCCGGAGTGGGGGCCGCGCGACCCATGAGCCTCCTCGAGATCACCCTCCGCTCCCTCTCCGCCCTCGCGGCGGTCCTCGTCCTGCCGCTCGTCGCCGGCCAGCTGGAGCACAAGGTCATGGCCCACATGCAGGGGCGCCTCGGCCCGATGTACGCCGGTGGCTTCCACGGCTGGGCCCAGCTCGTCGCCGACGGGGTGAAGTTCGCCCAGAAGGAGGACGTCACCCCCGCCGCGGCCGACCGCACGGTCTTCCGCATCGCCCCCGCGGTGGCGCTCGTGCCCTACCTCATCGCCATGGCCCTGCTCCCCGTCCACCCGGGTCTCGCCGCGGCGGAGGTCCCGGGCAGCCTGCTCCTCGTGCTCGGGGTCACCGGGGTGGGCGTCCTCGGCACCCTCATGGCCGGCTGGGCCAGCGCCAACAAGTACGCCCTCATCGGCGGGATGCGTTCTGCCGCACAGCTGCTCGCCTACGAGCTCCCTCTCGTCCTGTCCGTCGCCTCGGTCGCGATGGCCGCGGGGACGCTCTCCCTGGCGGGGGTCGTCGAGGCGTGGTCCCCGTGGTGGCTCCTCTGGCAGCTGCCCGGTGCCCTCGTCTTCCTCGTGGCCGCGACCGCGGAGCTGCAGCGTCCCCCCTTCGACGCCCCCATCGCCGACAGCGAGGTCGTCATGGGCCCCTGGACGGAGTACACCGGGCTGCGCTTCGCCTTCTTCATGCTCGCCGAGTACGCGGGGATGGTCGTCATGGGCCTCCTCTTCGGCATCCTCTGGCTCGGCGGCTGGCAGGGCCCCCTCGCCGACCACCTCGGGTGGCTGTGGACCCTGCTCAAGGGGGCGCTCGTCGTCCTCCTCATCATCTGGGTCCGGGTCTCCTGGCCGCGGATGCGGGAGGACCAGCTCCAGCGCCTCGCCTGGGCCGTCCTCGTCCCCCTGGCCCTCGCCCAGCTCGCCCTGACCGCCGTGGGAGTGGTGATGACCGCATGAGTACCGACAAGCGCCGCAGCGCCGGCTTCGTGCCCGGCCTCGTCTCGGGCATGGCGACGACCGCCCGCCAGCTGGCCCGCACGCCCCACACCGCCGAGTACCCCGACGCCGCCCCGGAGCTGCCGGCGCGCTCCCGCGGCGTCATCGCCCTCATCGAGAGCAACTGCACCTCGTGCATGCTCTGCGCCCGCGAGTGCCCGGACTGGTGCATCCACATCGACTCGCACAAGGAAGAGGTCCCGGCCGAGGGCGGTGGCCGTGCCCGCCAGCGCAATGTCCTCGACCGCTTCGCCATCGACTGGTCGCTGTGCATGTACTGCGGGATCTGCGTCGAGGTCTGCCCCTTCGACGCCCTCTTCTGGAGCCCGCAGTTCGAGTACGCCGAGACCGACATCCGCGACCTCCTCCACGAGAAGGAGCGCCTCGGGCAGTGGGTCGAGGAGGTCCCCGCCCCGCCCGAGCTGGACCCGGCCGCGGCCGACCCCGCCGAGGTGACCGCCGCCAACAAGCCGGCCCGCGGAGGCCGGGCGGGCGGACGGCGATGACCGGACTCGACCTCGCCTTCGCGGCGACGGGGATCATCACGGCCACCGCGGGCGCGCTCGCGGTGACCTCGCGACAGGTCGTCCACGCCGCCCTGTGGCTCGTCGTCGCCCTCCTCGGCCTCGCCGGCTGCTACCTCGTCCTCGGCGCCGAGCTCGTCGCCCTCGTCCAGGTGCTCATCTACGTCGGCGCCGTCGTCGTCCTCGTCATCGTCGCGCTCATGCTCACGCGCGCCCCCATCGGCCCGCGCTCGGAGCACTCGACCTCGCGGATGCACCGCGCGCTCGCGGCTCTCGTCGGCGCCGGGACCACCGGGCTCGTCGCGGCGGTCCTCCTGCCGACGGCCACCCGGACCGAGGTCCGGCCCGGCGGGACCGCGGAGCTGGGCCGGCAGATCTTCTCCACCTGGGTCTGGCCCTTCGAGCTGCTCTCCCTCCTGCTCCTCGTCGCCCTCGTCGGTGGCTTCGCCGTGGCCGGCCTCACCGGGACGAAGGGGGAGGAGCAGCGATGATCCACGCCGCCGGCCCCTACCTCCTCGCGAGCATCCTCGTCGGGCTCGGGCTCTACGGGGTCATGGCCCGCCGCAACGCCGTGCTCGTCCTCGTCGGGGCCGAGCTCCTCCTCGCCGGCGGCAGCCTCCTCCTCGTCACCGCGGGTGCCCTCGGCACCGACGGGGCCTGGTCCGGCCAGGTGCTCACCCTCTTCGTCATCACCATCGCCGCGGCCGAGGTCGTCATCGCCCTCGCGGTCATCATCGCCGCCTACCGACGTCGCGGGAGCATCGACCTCGCCGAGGAGGCAACGTGACGGCCTGGGTCCTCCTCGCGCTCCCGGCGGTGACGGCCGTCGTCGTGCTCGCCCTCGCCCGCCACGCCACCCTCGCGGCGGTGCTCGCGGTCCTCGGCTCCCTCGCCTCCCTCGGCGCCGGGGCCATCGCCCTCGGTGGCGCCCGGCCCGGTCCGGAGGGGACCCCCTTCGCCGATGCCCGTGGGACGGGACCGGACCTCGTCCTCGGGGGGATCGACCTCCCTCTCTCCCTTGCGCTCTCGAGCACGAGCGCCTTCCTCGTCCTCGTCGTCTCCGCCGTCGTCGCCGCCGTGCAGACCTACTCGGCGTGGTACCTCGCCGACGACGACCGGCGGGGGGTCTTCCACGCGACGATCGCCCTCTTCGCCGGCGCGATGACCCTCGTCATCCTCTCCACCGACCTCGTCCTCACGATCGTCGGCTGGGAGGTCATGGGCTGGTGCTCCTACCTGCTCATCGGGCACTGGTCCCGCCGTCCCGGTCCCCGTCGCGCGGCCCACACCGCCTTCCTCGTGACACGCATCGCCGACATCGGCCTCCTCCTCGGGTCCGCCGTCCTCGTTGCCAGCGCGGGCAGCACCGCCCGGGCCGCCGTCATCGAGCACTGGACCTCGGCGGACGCCGACGCGGCCCTGCGCTCCACGGCCCTGGTCCTCGTCGTCATCGGTGTCCTCGGCAAGTCCGCCCAGCTGCCCTTCCACGACTGGCTGCTCGACGCCATGGAGGGTCCGACGCCGGCCTCCGCGCTCATCCACGCGGCGACGATGGTCGCCGCCGGGACCGTCGTCCTCGCCCAGCTGCTCCCCGTCCTCCTGCGCGCCGACGCGGCCCGGACCGTGCTCGCCGTCTCCGTCGCCGTGACGATGCTCCTGGCCGCCCTCCTCGCCCTCCTCGAGCCGGACCTCAAGCGACTCCTCGCCTGGTCGACGATCAGCCAGGTCGGGGTCATGCTCGCGCCCCTCGCGGCGGCCGGGGCCGGGCCGGCTGCGGGCAGCGCGCTCGGGCACCTCTACGGGCACGCGGTCTTCAAGGCGCTGCTCTTCCTCACCATCGGCTGGCTCGCCGCGACCCGCGGGTCGACCCTGGCGGCCGCCCTCGGTGGCAGCGCCCGGACCCACCCCGTCGGGCTTTTCGCCTGGGGCGCAGGGCTCGTCTCCCTCGCCGGCATCCCGCTCGTCCTCGGCGGCCTGACCAAGGAGCACGTCGTCGCCGCCGTCGGCGACGGCGCCCCGGAGCGTGGCGGAGCCACCGGCCTCGTCCTCGTCAGCCTGCTCACGACCGTCGTCGTCACAGCGGCCTATGCCACCCGCGCGCTCCTCACCGTCGTCCTCGGCGAGGAGGACCTGCGGGCCCGCGCCGTCATGCCCACGGCCGTCGCCGGGATCCTCGTCGTCCTCGGCGCAGGCAGCATCCTCGGCGGGCTGGCCCTGGGCCGGCTGCCCGACGCCGGGAGCGTCCCGCTGTCCCTCTTCGCCGTCGTGCTGCTGCTCGTCCTCGTTGGGGTCGCCATCGGCCTCGGGCTCCACCACACCGGCTGGCAGGCCTCGCTCGTCCGCGGGCGCGCGGGACGGATCGTCGGTGAGGGGCTGCACGTGGGGGCGCTGCAGCGTCTGCTCGTCGTCCGCCCCGTCCTCGCCCTCGCCCGGATCGTCGCCTTCGTCGACCGGGCGGTCCTCGACACCTACGTCCGGTCGGCCGCCTGGGGCGTCCTCGGGCTCGCCGGCGCCGGGACCCGGGGCCATGCCCGCGCCCGACCGACGACCGGTCTCGCCCTCGTCGGCGGGGGAGTCCTCCTCCTCGCCGGGGTCACCGCCCTGGCCCTGTGGGGCATCGCATGATCGGCCTCGCCTGCGCCCTGCCGATCCTCGCGGGAGCGGTCCTCCTCGGCGGCGGCACCGAGCTCTCGAGCCGGACCGCCGCGCGCACCGGCGTCGGGGCCTCCCTGCTCACCCTCGCGCTCGTCGTCACGGCGTGGGTCACCGACGCCGTCATCGACCTCGTCTGGCTCCCCTCGCTCGCCCTGCGCCTCCACCTCGGCCTCGACGGCATCAGCGGCCCCCTCGCCACGCTCGCGGTGGTCGTCACGGCCGCGGCCTGCCTCACCGTCCTGGCCGACCGCCCCCGAGGGGGCAGCGCGGCCACCTTCGTCGGATGCCTGCTCCTCACCCTCGGTGGTGCGCTCGCCACCTTCGCCGCCCGGGACGCCGTCCTCTTCGTCATCGCCTTCGAGCTCGTCCTCGTCCCGATGTGGGTGCTCATCACCCGCTTCGGCGATGACCGCGACCCGGCGGCACGGCGGGAGGCCGGTGCCCGCTTCGTCATCTACACCGGCCTCGGGTCCACCCTCATGCTCCTCGGGGTCCTGCTCCTCGTCTCCCGGATGGGCACCGCCGACCTCGCCACGCTCGGAGCAGCCCGCGGCGAGGGGCTGGGCAGCGGGGTGCAACTGATGATCGCCGTCCTCCTCACCGCCGGCCTCGCCGTCAAGGTGCCCGTGTGGCCGCTCCACTCGTGGCTGCCGATGGCCCACACGACCGCCCCGACCGCCGGGTCGATGCTCCTCGCCGCGGTCCTGCTGAAGATGGGGACCTACGGCCTCGTCCGGCTGCCCCTGGCGACCGTGCCGGACGGCTTCGCCCGGATCGCCCCCGTGCTCGCCATCTGCGGTGTCGCCGGGATCATCTGGGGCGGTCTCGTGTGCCTCGTCGAGCGCGAGCTCAAGCGGCTCATCGCCTGGTCCTCGATCGCGCACATGGGCTTCGTCGCGCTCGCCCTCGCGACGGGTACGGCGACCGGCGTCACGGCCGCGCTCTACGGCAACCTCGCCCACGGGGTGATCTCCGCGCTCCTCTTCCTCGTCGTCGGCGGCCTCAAGCACCGCTGGGGTGACGACGACCTGGGCACGCCGCGTCCCGCCCTTCGCGAGCAGGCCCCGGTGACCGGTCTCCTCCTCCTCACCGGCCTGGCTGCGGGTCTCGGCCTGCCGGGGCTCGCCGGCTTCTGGGGGGAGTTCCCCGCGATCATCGCGGCGCTGGACCCGGCCGAAGGGCGGCCCGTCGCCCTCTTCGTGGTCTGCGCCGCCGTCGCCGCGGTCGGCGCCGCCCTCGCCGCGGCCTACGCGCTGCGCGTCGCCCGGCTCGTCTGGCTCGGCGAGGGACACACTCCCGTCCCCGACGTGCCCGAGGAGGGCCCGGGCAGCGACGACGGCCACACGGCGGTCCTGCCGTCGGCGACTCAGCGGGAGGAGCTCGCCCGCGTCGAGCTCTTTCCGGGCGCCGTCCTGGCCCTCGCGGTGCTCGCCCTCGGGGTCCTCCCCGGCCTCGTGCTCGCCGTGACCGATCCGGCCCTCACGGCGGTGGTGTCCCGATGATGCCGACCGCCGCCGCCCCCGAGGTCGACGTGCTCGTCGCCGGCCCCGTCCTCGCGCCGGCGATCGGCGCCGTCCTCGTCCTCGCCCTCGACGCCCTCTGGCCGCGTCGGCGGATGCCGGCGCTCGTCGGAGGAGCCGTGGCACTCCTCGCCGGTCTGGCCGCCACGGTGCGCCTGCGACTCCTCACCGTCGACGGGGGAGAGCAGGCCACGATCTGCCTGCCGGACGACCCCGCGCTCGCCGTGACCCCGGCTCCCGGGGCCACCGCCAGCGACTGCATCGTCCGGGTCGGGGAGACCGGCGCCCTGCTCCAGGCGCTCGCCGCCGCGGCCGGGCTCGCCGTGCTCGTGCTGCTCGTCTCCCGGCCGCGGGGTCCCGAGACCCGACGGGAGGGCGGCCTCGCGCCCGGGTCGTCGGACGGGAGCGGGCCCGGGGTCGACGTGGCCCTCCTCCTCGCGACGGTGACCGGGGCCGCCATGGTCTCCGCCGCCCACGACCTCGCGAGCTGGCTCATCGGCCTCGAGCTGGCCACCGTGCCGGTCATCGCGCTCGCCGCCCTGCACGGCGGGCGGGACAGCGGAGCCCTGCAGCTCATGACGACGTCCGTCACCTCCTTCGCGATCGCCGTCGTCGGCGCGGGGCTCTGGGTGGTGGCCACCGGAAGCATCCGCCTCGGGGGTGCTGCCTCCTGGGAGGCCGGGCAGGACGAGGGCTCCCGGGCCGTGCTCACCGTCGGTCTCGTCCTCCTCGTGGCCGGCATCGCCTTCAAGCTCTCCCTCGTCCCCTTCCACGCGTGGGCGCCCGCGACCTACCCCCGCTCCGGCCCCGCCGTCACCCTGCTCCTCGCGGCGGTCTCGACGATCGCCGGCGTCGGCGCCTTCATCGCGCTCATCGACGGGGCCGCGGGGGTCCTGCCGCGGCTGACGCCGGTGCTCGGGGTCCTGGCCGTCCTCTCGATGCTCGTCGGGGCCGTCCTCGCGCTCCGGGCCCCGGACCCCCTTCGGCTCGTCGCGTGGTCGGCCGTCACCCAGGGCGGATGGGTCATGGCTCCGCTCGCCGCCGGCGACACCGACGCCGCCATCGGCTATCTCGCCGTCTACGTCGTCGCCGTCGCCGCGGTCCTCACCGTCGTCGCCACCCTCTCCCCGGAGGGCAGCCGGACCCTCGAGGACGATCGGGGACTCCTGCGCCGCAAGCCGGTCCACGCCGCCGTGCTCACGCTCGGGCTCCTCACCCTCGCCGGACTGCCGCCGGGAGTGGCCGGGCTCCTCGCCAAGATCCTCGCGCTGCGTCCGCTCGCGGCGGAGGGTCAGTGGTGGATCGCGCTGCCGGCGGTCGCGGCGGCGGCGATCGGATTCGCCGTCTACCTGCGCTGGGTGGCGCTCGTGCTCCTCCCGACCGACGAGGCGCGCGAGCCCGAGGAGACCTCTCGGGCAAGGACGCTCGTCATGCTCGCGGTCGGCCTGCTGCTCCTCGTCGCCACGATCCTCCCGGTGATCCTCCTTGGCGCGGGAACGAACTGACCCACCCACGACGTTGGACGAACCATGCACCATCATTTCAACGGGCTCAAGACCGCGGCTCTCTTCGGCTCGATCTTCGCGCTGCTGCTCATCACCGGCTACGCGCTCGGTGGCAGCATGGTCATGTGGCTCTTCGGCCTCTTCGGCGTCGGGATGACCGCGTACACGTACTGGAACTCCGACAAGCTCGCGATCAAGGCGATGCGCGCCCAGCCGGCCGACCCGCAGCAGTTCCCGCAGATGTACCGCATCGTCCAGGAGCTGAGCCAGCGAGCCGAGCAGCCCATGCCGCGCCTCTACGTCAGCCCGACGGCCGCCCCCAATGCCTTCGCCACCGGCCGCAACCCGCAGCACGCCGCCGTCTGCTGCACCGAGGGGATCCTCCAGCTCCTCGACGAGCGTGAGCTGCGCGGCGTCCTCGGCCACGAGCTCATGCACGT
>DXAR01000161.1 GCA_019116945.1 Candidatus Janibacter merdipullorum
GCGACATACCCGAAGGCCAGTCGTCCGTCATGGTCGATGATCCAGTGGGACCGGATCCTGCTCTCGTCCGATGTGTCGCCCCGCCGGTGGCGGTTCGATGCGTTGTCATCGGGATGTCGGCCACGCGATGCAATCAGGGCAAATCTGATCACGACGTCACCGCTCAACAAGCAACCTGAACAGTGTGCCAGAGCCCGGAGGCCCCGGCCAAATCGGGCGGGGAGACACCCCCACGCCACCCGCGTGGGCGGCGTGGGCCGAGAGGGTGCGTCAGTCCCGGTTGTCTGGGGCGAGCTCGGCGGTGGACTTGCCCTGCTCCTGCAGCCCCTGGATGCGCAGGGTCCGCGCGTCCTCGACGGCGACCTCCTCGGCCTCGGCCGCGGCGTCGGTCTTCGTCGTGTCTCGTGGGGGCAGGTGCAGCCCCTCCTCGACCGGCATCCCGGCGTAGAGCTGGCGGGTGCGCATGAGCTCCGCGTCGATCTCGCCGCCGAGGAGCAGGACGTTGTTGATGATCCACAGCCAGAGGAGGAAGACGATGACGCCGGCCAGGGACCCGTAGGTCTGGTTGTAGGAGCCGAAGTTGGTCACGTAGAAGCCGAAGCCGACGGAGGCGACGATCGCGATAACGAGGGCGAAGGCCGCGCCCGTGCTGAGCCAGCGCCATGGCCGCTTGACGTTGGGGGTGGACCAGTAGAGGAGCCCGATCATGAAGACGACGACGAGCAGGATGACCGGCCACTTGGCGAGGTTCCACGTCGTCACGGCCGCCTCACCCAGCCCGATCGTCTCGCCGATGGCCCGCGCCAGGCCGCCGCTGACCGCGATGGCGAGCACGCTCGCCGAGGCGAGGACGAGCAGCACCGCGGTGACGAGGAGCTGGACGGGCCGCAGCTTGATGAAGCCTCGGCCCTCCTCGACCCCGTAGATCGTGTTGAGGGCGCGGCCGAAGGCGCCGACATATCCCGAGGCCGACCACAGGGCACCACCGAGACCGATGACCAGACCGATCCCGGCCGCGGGCGAGTTGACCATCTGGTCGAGCGGGCCCTCGATGATGTCCACGGCATCGCCCTGCCCGAGCTGCCCCAGGACGTCGAGGACGGTCTGCTTCGTCTCCTCCGGCTCCCCGACGAGACCGAGGATGGAGACCATCGCCAGCAGGGCCGGGAAGATCGACAGCACGGAAAAGTAGGTCAGCGCCGCCGCGAGGTCGGTGCCGCCATCAGCGCTGAAGCCCTTGACCGCCTTCTTCAGGGCGAACACCCACGCCTTGAGAGGCAGCTTGCGCAGCGGGGCGGCCGGCATCGGCTCCGAGTCCGCGTCGGTCGGGTCCTGCGCGGCGGATGCGACGGGGGCTTCGGTCGGGTCGGTGGCCATCGGGCGTGGCGCCTCCGTGGTCGGGTGCGGCGGTCAGGGACACCCTATGGCGAAGGGGGCCGCCCGGCCCGGTACACACGCGAGCGCCCGCCGTCCGTGTCGGACGGCGGGCGCTGGTGCGTGTGGTGGATCAGCCGAGGCCGCAGATGGCCACGGAGAGGCCGAGCAGCGTGACGATCGTGTAGCCCTGCCTCACCGTCGAGCCGCCGGCACTGACGGTCACGTTCTGCAGGACGGAGACATTCGCCAGCCCGCGCGGGAAGATCCGGATGTCGATGCTCTCACCGGGCTCGAGCGGCGCGGTGAGCTCTGCCGTGTTCGCGTCGGTGAAGAGGAGGTCGACTCCCGCATTGAGGTTGTTGAGGGGACCCACCTGGACGCCCGCGAGCCCGCCCCTGTCGACGGTGATCTGCGTGCCGGTGGGCATGGTGCATCCACTGCTACCCGGGTTGGTGATGGTGAAGTACAGGGAGTCGGTGCTCAGGAGCCCGGGGCAGTTGGGGGTGATCTGGAGCGTCCCGGGAGGACAGGCCTCTGACGAGGCGGCGAGGGACGGCGCAGCGGCCGCGACGGTGACGGCGGGGACGGCCCAGGCGGCGCCCTTCGCGATCTGACGGCGAGAGGGGCTGGTGATCTCGGAGGTCACGTGGCGTCTTTCCTTCTGCTGACAGGAGCGATACGGGTCTCGCCGCTGCAGGGACGCGACGGCGCGTGTGGCGGGGTCCTCCCCTGACGGCTCCCTGTCGAGCCGCCACCGCGACCTTAGGGTTTCCTGAACGTTCGCTGACCTAATGCCTCCAGAAGGACTAGCTCAACCACCCGCGGTGGGTGAGCTCGTGCCGCAGCCCCTCCCTCGTGGCCGTGCCGGCATGCCCCGTCTTGTCCCGAATCCGCGCGACGTGCACCTTGAGCGTGCGCTCGCTCATGCCCAACGCCGCAGCCACCTCTGCGCGGCTGCGCTCGGCGCCCGTGACGAGGTAGGCCACCGCAGCCTCCCGCTCTCTCGGGGTCAGGCCTCCTCCCACGGAAGGCACCTCCGGCCAGGCAACCCCTTGGCCGTCCCGGACCGCCCGGACGACCTCCGCGACCTCCCCCGGCAACGCCAGCCCCGAGACATACGCCTGCGCCCCGGCCTCCCGCAGGAGGATCGCGCGCGGGGCAGCCAGCGTCCCTCCCCAGACGATCGTCTCCCACCCGGAGCCCCGACGCTCCTCCAGCAGCGAGGTCAGACGAGAGGTCTCGACATCCGCGACGAGGAGACCTGCCTCGGAGCGCGGACTCGCTGTGATCACCGAGGGCTCCCCCGTCTCTGCGAGAGCAGCCTTGAGCGCATCCGCATGGAGCGGCCACGGTGACCAGACCGCGACAGGGGACCCCGTCGTCATGGGACCATCGTGCCCGATGGCCCCGGCGCTGCGTCTCGACCTCGTCCACACCTCACCCGTGGTGACGACGGCACTGCGCCGTGCGCTCCGGACCGCCCCGCGCCCCGCGCAGGTCGACGCCACCGTCCACTCCTGGGTCGACTTCCTGGCCGAGTGGGACTTCGCCGGCGACATCATCGTCCTCGACGCCCTGCTCGACGACCACGTCCCGCTGCCGCTCAAGGCCCGGGCCCTGCGTCGCCTCGGCTCGCACCCGGTCGTCCTCGGTCCGGGGAGGGACACCCCCTTCGCCGCCCGCGCCGTCGCCGAGGGCGTTATCGCCTGGATCGAACCGACCATCGGGCTCTCCGAGACCGCAGCCATCATCACCGAGGTCGCCGCCGGCACGGCTACCCCGGAGGCCACGGTGGCCCCGGCCGAGCCACCGCTGGCCGCCCTGACCGACCGGGAGCTGCAGGTCCTCGCGCTCTACGCCTCGACGCGCGGCCACTCCCCCGCCGACCTGGGACGGATCCTCGACCTACGCACGGACACCATCCGCAGCCACCTCGAGCGCGGACGCGCCCGCTACCGCGCCGCCGGACGTCCCACGCACAACCGGGCCGCCCTGCGCACGGCCCTCGTCGAGGACGGCTGGGTCCTCGACCCGCAGGTCTGGCGGGCGGCAGGTCGCTCCTGAGCACGCCGAAGGGCCCGCCTCCCCTGACGGGGAAGCGGGCCCTTCGAGATGTGCTGACTGAGGTCAGCCCGAGATCACTTGATGATCTTGGTGACGCGACCGGCGCCGACGGTACGGCCACCCTCGCGGATGTTGAACTTCAGGCCCTCTTCCATGGCGATGGGCTGGATGAGGTCGACCTTCATCTCGGTGTTGTCACCGGGCATGACCATCTCGGTGCCCTCCGGCAGCGTGACGACGCCGGTGACGTCCGTCGTCCGGAAGTAGAACTGCGGACGGTAGGAGTCGTAGAACGGCGTGTGACGGCCGCCCTCCTCCTTCGAGAGGATGTAGACCTGACCCTCGAACTCGGTGTGCGGGGTGATCGAGCCCGGCTTGCAGATGACCTGCCCGCGCTCGACGTCCTCACGCTTGGTGCCACGGAGGAGCAGACCGACGTTCTCACCGGCCTGGCCCTCGTCGAGGAGCTTGCGGAACATCTCGATGCCCGTGACGGTCGTCTTCTGCTTGTCCTCGCGGATGCCGACGATCTCGACCTCGTCGTTGACCTTGAGGATGCCGCGCTCGATACGACCGGTGACGACGGTGCCACGACCGGTGATCGTGAAGACGTCCTCGACCGGCATCATGAAGGGCTTGTCGAGGTCACGGTCCGGGGTCGGAACGTACTCGTCGACGGTGTCCATGAGCTCGGCAACCGAGTTGGCCCACTTCTCGTCGCCCTCGAGGGCCTTGAGCGCGGAGACCTTGACGACCGGCAGGTCGTCGCCCGGGAACTCGTAGGAGGTCAGCAGCTCGCGGACCTCCATCTCGACGAGCTCCATGATCTCCTCGTCGTCGACCATGTCGCACTTGTTGAGTGCCACGACGATGTAGGGGACGCCGACCTGGCGGGCCAGGAGGACGTGCTCCTTCGTCTGCGGCATCGGGCCGTCGGTGGCGGCGACGACAAGGATCGCACCGTCCATCTGGGCGGCACCGGTGATCATGTTCTTGATGTAGTCAGCGTGACC
>DXAR01000162.1 GCA_019116945.1 Candidatus Janibacter merdipullorum
GTCCCCGGCAACTACTTCGAGGACTTCTCGATCGGCCAGGAGATCCGGCACGCGACGCCGCGCACGGTGACCGACGGCGACATCGCGCTCTACACCGGTCTCTACGGCTCGCGCTTCGCGGCGACGAGTGCGTCCACCTTCGCCGAGTCGATGGGCTTCGACCGCATGCCGGTGGACAGCCTGCTCGCCTTCCACCTCGTCTTCGGCAAGTCCGTCCCCGACATCTCGCTCAACGCGGTGGCCAACCTCGGCTACGCGGGTGGGCGCTTCGGTGCGCCGCTGCACGTCGGTGACACGGTGACGACGACGTCGACGGTCATCGGGCTCAAGGAGAACTCCAACGGCAAGACCGGCGTCGTCTACGTCAACTCGGTCGGAGTCAACCAGCGCGGTGACATGGTCGTCGACTACGTCCGCTGGGTCATGGTGCACAAGAAGGACCCCGCCTCCCCCGCTCCCGAGACGGTCATCCCCGACCTGCCCGGTGCCGTCGCCGCCGAGGACCTGCTCGTGCCCTTCGACCTCACCGGACGCGTGTACGACGTGGACCTCGCCGGCAGCCCCTTCCTCTGGGAGGACTACGAGGTCGGCGAGCACATCGACCATATCGACGGCATGACCATCGAGGAGTCGGACCACATGCTCGCCACGCGGCTGTACCAGAACACCGCGAAGGTCCACTTCAACCAGCACGCGCAGGGGCAGGCGAAGATCGGCCGCCGCCTCATCTACGGCGGCCACATCATCAGCCTCGCCCGCGGCCTCTCCTTCAACGGCCTGGCCAATGGGCAGATGATCGCCGCGATCAACGCCGGCGCGCACGCCAACCCCACGTTCGCCGGGGACACGATCTACGCCTGGTCCGAGGTCCTCGAGCGCATCGAGCTGCCCGGGCGCACCGACGTGGGCGCGCTGCGCCTGCGCACCGTCGCGACGAAGGACACCCCGTGCGCCGACTTCCCCTACAAGGGCGAGGACGGGAAGTACCTCCCCGAGGTCGTGCTCGACCTCGACTACACGGTGCTCATGCCTCGTCGCTGAGGCGGCTCTCCTTCGTCATCCATGCGGCCAGCGGCCCTCAGCGTAGGCCTCGTTCAGCTCCTCGCCGATCCGCTCGAAGCGGTGCGTTCCGTTCGTCGTGTACCGGCTCGCGTAGTCGCAATCCGGCGTGTACTCGGCCGCGATCCAGGCGGAGCTCTCGCCGTAGTCGACAACGAGCAGGTAGGGGGTGCGCGGCGAGCGCATGGCGCACGACGCCTGGGTCATCCCACGCATGGGCGGCACCTCGCGCAGCCGGGCCACGACGCGGTCGAGGTCCCCGGCGAGATCCGTGCTCCCGATGAGGCGGCCCGGACTGCTGTCGGCCCCCTCGTCCGTCGCGTAGCCGCACACCTGGATGCCGACCGGGGTGCCGTCGGGCACGAGGTGCGCGCGGTCGTCGCTCGCCGCACCCTCCGGGACGGTCACGCCGGTGTCGCCGGTCGGCATCTCGTCCGGGCACTCCGACCGCACGGCATGGGTGGGCGGGGACTCCGACACCCCGCCCGACTGCCACCCCACGGCGGCCCACACCAGCGCCGCCGCGACGACGAGCACCAGACCCACGACGATCCACCCCACCCGAGCACCCATCTCGACTCCCTTCGTCAGGGGGTTGGACGGGCCGGCGCAGCGATCGGTTCCCCCTAGCGCTCATACACCTCGAGCAGGAGCGCGTGCTCGACCGCCGGGTCGGCGACCTGCGCGCCGCCCTCGCCGAGGGATCCGCCGAGCAGCTCGGCCGGCGTCGGAAAGTCCTCGGGCAGCGCGGCGTTGTAGAGCCGGTGCTCCTCGAGGGACTCGATCGCGTCGTCGAGGTGCCCGGTGACGTCGACGAAGTGGGTGGGCTGCGCCGTCGCGCTCAGGGCCACGGCCGTGACCTTCCACGGCTCGAGGCCCTCGGCGACGAGCTCGGTGAAGATCCACCGGTTGCCGGCGTCGGCGGTCGCGTCGATCGTCGCGAGCCCGACGGCCCGGTGGTCAGCCTGGTTGAGGAAGCCGCCGGGGAAGGTCTCGGCGTGGGTCAGGGTGAGGACGAGGTCCGGCCGGGTGCGTCGGATGGCCGCGGCGATGTCGCGCCGCAGCGGGACCCCGTACTCGATGACCCCGTCCTGGTGATCGCCGAAATCGACGGTGTCGACGCCGACGACGGCGGCGCTGGCGCGCTCCTCGTCCGCACGGGCCGGAGCGGCGTCGATCGGGTCCATCGTGTCGATGCCCGCCTCGCCGCGGGTGAGGAGGTAGTAGCTCACGCGCTTGCCGGCGGTCGTCCACTTCGCGACGGCGGCGGCGATGCCGTACTCGATGTCGTCGGGGTGGGCGACGACGCACAGCACGGAGTCGAAGGTGGTCTCGTCGAGGGCGGCCAGATCGGGCTGAGTGCTCACGACCCCGACGCTAGCCATCCCGGTTGCCCGTGGCCATCACCCACGCTGCTCGCGGTCCATCCGCTCCTGCTCGAGTCGGGCCTGCTCCTGGTTGCGGCGTAGCTTTTCCTGGGCGGCGCGCATCGGGTCGAGCTCGTCGAGGAGCTCACGTGCCCGCTGGGCGTGCCGGTGCTCGGTGAGCACCTCGTAGCGGGAGGCGACGACCTGGCTGATCGAGGTGAAGTCCCGCTGCCCTCCGGTGGAGCGGTAGCCGAGCCAGGCCCACACGACACCGAAGGCCGCGCCGATGAGGACCGTGGAGACCAGCCGCTGGACGAGGCCCTCGCCACCGTCGAACATCGCGAAGACCAACCCGACGAAGACACCGATCCAGATGCCGGAGAGGAGGCCGCCGAGGAGCACCTTGCGCGTGGTGAGGCGTCCGCTGACGCGCTCGACCTGCTTGAGGTCGGTGCCGACGATCATGACGTCCTCGACGGGGAACTCCTTGTCCGCGAGGAAGTCGACCGCCTTCTGCGCCTCCGCGTAGCTGTCGAAGGTGTCGAGGGAGCGCGGGTACTCGAGCCCGAGACGGTTCTCCATCCGGGCCGCCATGTGGGGCTGGGTGCTCATGCACTCATTGTCCCACTCTTCGCCGCCAGCCCAAGCCCCCGGTGACTAGGCTGACAGCGATGACGAGGACTCCGCTGCTGCCCCTGACCATCCGACGACTCGATCGCAGCGCCGCCGTCCGCCAGGCCGCCGGCCGGGTCCCGTCGCTCGTCACCGGCGTGGTCCGCGAGGGAGCGCTCCTGTGGTCGAGCGCCCGGGGCACCTTCGCGCCGGGCGTCGACCCGCTCGACGTCCAGTACCGCATCGGCTCGATCACGAAGACCGTCACCGCGGTGCTCGTCCTGCAGCTGCGCGACGCGGGCCGGCTCCGGCTGACCGACGCCATCGGCGATCACGTGCCGGGGACCCCCTTCGCCGACCGGACCGTGGCCGAGCTGCTCACCCACACCGGCGGGCTCTCCGCCGAGCTGCCCGGCTCCTGGTGGGAGCGCTCCCCCGGCCCCAACCGCGACGGCCTCCACGCGGCGATGACCACCGGGACGGTCCTCGACCGAGCCGGCCACCACGTCCACTACTCCAACCTCGGCTTCGCCGTCCTCGGGCAGCTCGTCGAGCGACTCACCGGCCGCGCCTGGGCGGACGTCGTCACCGACGAGGTCCTCGCGCCGCTGGGGATGCACCGGACCACGGTGCTGCCGGCGGCCCCCTTCGCCACGGGGTATGCCGTCCACCCGCACGCCGACGTGCTCCTGCGCGAGGCGATCCAGGACACGAAGGCGATGGGGCCGGCCGGTCAGCTCTGGGCGACGGCGACGGACCTGGCCCGGTGGGCGGCCTTCGTCGCCGGTGACGTCGGTGACGTGCTGGCCGCGGCGACGCTCGACGAGATGTGCGAGCCCATGGCCCTCATGGACGGGCCGGACTGGACCCGCGCCCGGGGCCTGGGCTTCGAGGTGACCCGTGCGAGCGGCCGGGTCCTCGTCGGTCACGGTGGGTCGATGCCGGGCTTCCAAGCCGGGCTGCGTGTCGACCGGTCGACGGCCACCGGTGTTGTCTCCCTCGTCAATGCGACGACCGCGGGTGACACCCCGGAGGCCGAGGACCCCTTCGACATCCTCGACGAGTGCGAACCACGGCTCCCGGACCCCTGGGTGGCCCACGAGGACGTCCCGGCCGGCCTGCTCGCGCTCACCGGGTCGTGGTTCTGGGGCACGTCCGAAGGGGTGATCCGCCTCCTGCCCGACGGCGCACTGCACCTGGACCGGGTCTCGGGGATGCTCTCCCCCAGCGGGTTCCGGCCGACCGGCGAGGACACCTGGGAGGGGCTGCAGGGCTACTTCCGCGGCGAGACGCTGCGCGTCGTCCGCGACGCCGACGGCACGCCGCGACACCTCGACATCGGGACCTTCGTCCTCACCCGGCGCCCCTACGAGCCGGGTGAGGCGGTCCCCGGCGGGCTCGCCGACGGGGACTGGCCCACCCGTTAGCCCTTCGCCGGGTAGTCCTTGAGGATGCTCTTGCCGATGATCATCTTCTGGATCTCGGCGGTGCCCTCACCGATGAGCAGCATCGGGGCCTCGCGGTAGAGGCGCTCGATCTCGTACTCCTTCGTGTAGCCGAAGCCACCGTGGATGCGGAAGGACTGCTCGACGACGTCGGCGCAGTACTCGGCCGCCATGTACTTCGCGATACCGGCCTCGAGGTCGTTGCGCTCGCCCTTGTCCTTGAGGCGGGCGGCCTTGACCATGAGCTGGTGCCCGGCCTCGACCTTGGCGGCCATGTCGGCGATGCGGAAGAGGATGCCCTGGTGCTGGACGATCTTCTTGCCGAAGGTCTCCCGCTGCTGCGAGTACTCGACACCGAGCTCGAAGGCGCGCATCATCAGCCCGCACGCGCGCGAGGCGACGTTGACGCGGCCGACCTCGACGCCGTCCATCATCTGGTAGAAGCCCTTGCCGGGCTCGCCACCGAGGAGCTGGGCGGTCGTCGTCTTGTGGTTCTCGAAGATCAGCTCGGTCGTGTCGACGCCCTTGTAGCCCATCTTCTCGATCTTGCCGGGGACGGTGACGCCCTGAGCGGTCTCACCGAAGCCCTCGGTCTTGTCGATGAGGAAGGTCGACATGTTCTTGTGCGGGGTGTCGCCACCGAGGTCGGTCTTGCAGAGGACCGCGACGAGGTTGGCCGAGCCGCCGTTCGTCAGCCACATCTTCTGGCCGTTGATCGTCCACTCGTCCCCCTCCCCCTGGACCGCCTTGGTCTTGATCCCCGCGACATCGGAGCCGAGGGCTGGCTCGCTCATGGAGAAGGCGCCCCGGATCTCGCCGGTCGCCATCTTCGGCAGGTAGCGCTGCTTCTGCTCGTCGGTGCCGTGCTTGAGGATCATGTACGCCACGATGAAGTGGGTGTTGATGATGCCGGAGACGGGCATCCAGCCGCGGGCGATCTCCTCGACGCAAAGGGCGTAGGTGAGCAGGGACTCGCCGAGACCGCCGAACTCCTCGGGGATCATCAGGCCGAAGATCCCCATGTCCTTCATCTGGTCGACGATCTTCTGCGGGTACTCATCCGCGTGCTCCAGCTCCTGGGCCACCGGGATGATCTGCTCGTCGACGAACTCCTTGACGAGCTTGAGCAGGTCCTGCTGCTCCTCGGTCAGTCCGTCGGTGGTCTGCAGTCGTGACATGCGCGTCTAAACCTCATTGGCTCGGGAGCAGGGATCCGGGTCAGTATCCCAGCCCCCACCCGGCCGTGCCACGGAGTCCACGGGTGTCCTCGGCCACGCCAGCGCAACAGCGAGACGAGCGAAGGGAGATGTCAGCGCACATCAAGCCGAAGTCAGGAACGACAACCTGCGGCAGCAGACCGTCGAGGGACTTCGGCGGGCGCTGACATCTCCCTTCGCCCGTCGACCGCGGTGGCGGTAGGCCCGGTGGACCGGGAGCCGGTCAGTACACCTTGACGGTGCGCCCGATCGGGGCGAGGTTCTTCCACCAGATGTAGTTGATGGCGCGGTTGCTCAGGCGGGCACAGCCGTGCGAGGCCGGGTAGCCGGGGATCGACGGCGAGCCGTGGATCGCGATGCCGCCGTTGAAGTACACCGGCCGCCACAACTGACCGAGGGGGGCATTGCGCATGCCGTTGATCCGTCGGTTGAAGCGGAAGGTGCCCGAGGGCGTCGTCGCGTAGAGGTAGCGGCCCGAGGCGCTCGACCAGTACCGCTTGCCGTTGCCGGTGCTCGTGTTGAAGACCCACTGCGCCCAGCCATAGCGAGCGACGAGGATCAGTTGGCGCTTCTTGTCGATCTCGAAGGCCGACCCGGAGACGGGGCGCGGGGTCTTCGGGTTGTAGACCGCCTTCCACGTGTTCTCCCCGACGATGCCGTCCCGGCCGAGCCAGTGCGCCTTCTGCAGGGCCATGACGGCCTGCTGCGTGGTGTCGTCGAAGACGCCGTTGGGCGTCCGCAGCCAGAAGTTGGCCTCGAGCAGGCGGCGCTGGAGGTTCTGCACCCACCAGCCCGTGTCGCCCTGCCTCAGGGTGCTGGGGCGGGCGGCGCGGGCGTCCTCGCCGGCGGTGACGACGAGGCCGCCCGCGACGGCGGTCGCCGCGGCCGCGCGGAACATGTTGCGGCGGTCGATCGAGATGGTGTCCATGATGGAGTCCCCCCTGTGGTGAATTTCCCTGATACCCGACCAGACGCGTGGGCGGCGCCCACGGTTGCCTGGCCTGAGAAAAGATAGCGCGTCGCGCGGACAGCGACGGCCACACTCCACAGGAAGCGTCCTGACGGGACTGCTCAGGAGCGGGCGGCGATGGCCTCGTGGGTCGAGAGCACGCGGCGGGCGATGTCCACGTGGAGGTTCTCGATCATCTTGCCGTTGTAGGTGACGACGCCGGTCCCGGCGCCCTCCTCCCAGGCCTGCAGGATCCCCTTCGCCTCCTCGACGGCCTCCGCGCTCGGGGCGAAGGTCGAGTTGCAGATCTCGACCTGGCCGGGGTGGATGAGGGTCTTGCCGTCGAAGCCCATGTCGCGGCCCTGCTCGCACTCGGTCGTGAACCCCTCGAGGTCCTTGACCGCGTTGTAGACCCCGTCGAGGACGGCGATCCCGGCCTCGCGGGCCGCGAGCAGCGCCCACGAGAGCGAGGTGAGAAGGGGGGCACGCCCCGGCACGTGGTCGGCCTGGAGCTCCTTGACGAGGTCATTGGTCCCCATGACGAAGGCGACGAGCCGGTCGGAGGCCTGCGCGATCTCGCGGACGTTGAAGATCGCGGCGGGGGTCTCGATCATCGCCCAGAGCTTCGTGTGCTCGGGCGCCCCGGCGGCCTCCATCGCCGCGACGAGCTGACGCACCTCGTCGGCGGTGTTGACCTTGGGCACGACGATGCCGGCGGGCCCGGCCTGGGACGCCGCGGCCAGGTCCTGCTCGTGCCACTCGGTGCCGATGCCGTTGACGCGGATCGTCAGCTCACGGTCGCCGTACTCGCCGGACTGCACTGCGGCGCAGGCCTGCTCGCGGGCGGCGGGCTTGTCGTCGGGCCCGACGGCGTCCTCGAGGTCGAGGATGAGCGCGTCGACGGGCAGGGTCTTCGCCTTCTCCAGCGCACGGGCGTTGGAGCTCGGCATGTAGAGGACGGAGCGGCGGGGGGTGTAGGTCGTCTCGGTCATGGTTCAGGCCTCCGCGTAGAGCTTCGCGAGCTCCGGGTCGTTGGCGGAGAGGCGCTCGGCAAGCTCGAGGATGACCATGCATTGCTTGTAGCTGGCGTCGTCCTCCATCTTGCCGTCGATCATCACGGCGCCGGCCCCGTCGGGCATGGCCTCCTTGACGCGGCGGGCGTGCGCGACGTCCTCGGCGGAGGGGCTGAAGACCTTCTTGGCGATGTCGATCTGGACCGGGTGGAGGCTCCACGCGCCGACGCAGCCGAGGAGGAAGGCATTGCGGAACTGGTCCTCGCAGGCCACGACGTCCTTGATGTCACCGAAGGGGCCGTAGAAGGGGAAGATCCCGTGCATCGCACAGGCGTCGACCATCCGCGAGATCGTGTAGTGCCACAGGTCCTGCTGGAAGACCGTGCGCTGCCCCTGGTAGTCCGGGGTCCCGTCCTCACCCTTCGCCGGGTCCTGCCGCACGAGGTACCCGGGGTGGCCGCCACCGACGCGGGTGGTCTTCATCCGACGGTCGGCCGCGAGGTCGGCCGGGCCGAGCGAGATGCCCTGCATGCGCGGGCTGGCACCGGCGATCGCCTCGACATTGGCCACGCCGCGCGCGGTCTCGAGGATCGCGTGGACGAGGATCGGGCGCTGGACGCCCCCCTTCGCCTCGAGCTGGGCCAGGATCCGGTCGATGTAGTGGATGTCCTCCGGGCCCTGGACCTTGGGGACCATGACGACGTCGAGCTGGTTGCCGATCTCGGTGACGAGGGTCGTCAGGTCGTCGAGGATCCACGGGCTGTCGAGCGCGTTGACGCGCGTCCACAGCTGGGTGTGCTCGCCGAAGTCGGTCGCCTGGGCGATCTTCACGAGACCGAGGCGGGCCGCCTCCTTCTTGTCCGCGACGACCGCGTCCTCGAGGTTGCCGAGGAGGACGTCCGAGACGCCGACCATGTCGGGGACCTTGGCCGCCATCTTCTCGTTGCTCGGGTCGAAGAAGTGGATCATCCGGCTGGGCCGGGCCGGCACCTCGCGGACGGGGGTGGGGGCACCTACGGCGAGGGGGGCGAAGAAGTCCTTGGCGCTGCGCATGTGGTGGCTCGAGTCCTCTCGGGAGACGGCGAAGGGGGAATCGCCTCGCAACCTAGCAGCGCCGCCACGCCCCGGTTCATGACGCAGATCACCGCCGCCGCCCCGGCCTAGGGTTGGACCATGAGCGAGGTCAACCTCTCCGCGCTGACGACGGAGGCCCTGAGCAAGTCCACCGTCCTCTGGCTGCGTGCCGGCGGGCGGGACCGGGCGACGTGGTTCGCCACCGGCGAGGACGACCTCGACGGCCACGTCCTGCTCGTCTCCGGCGGTCCCGAGCCCGACCTCGGCGAGCTGCCCGAGCACGTCGAGCTCCTCCTGCGCAGCAAGAGCGACGGCGGCCGGCTCCTCACCCTGCGGGCCCGCGCCCAGCGGCTCGACCCCGGCAGCGCCGTGTGGGAGCCCGCCGCCAAGGCCCTGCGCGCCGAACGCCTCAACGCCCCCGCGAACGTCGTCGACCGCTGGCGGGCCGAGGCGACGCTGTGGGCCCTGGCTCCCTTCGGGCTCCCGGTGCAGGCCCCCGGCATCCCCGGCCCCACGGCCACCTCCCGGGTCGCCGGACGCATCACGACGGGCGAAGGGGGCACCCGCCCCCGCCGTCCGTGGCACCTCGGCGGACGAGCAGGCCGGTCCGGCTGAGCGCGGTTAGTCTGTGCCCGTGAGTGCTCCCTCCCGCTTCTTCGTCGCGCGCCTGGCGAGCCTCAATGTCTTCGACCCCCTCGGGGACCAGGTCGGGCGGGTGCGCGATGTCGTCGTCACCTTCGGCTCCTCTCGTCGCCCACGGGTCATCGGCCTCGTCGTCGAGGTCCCCGGACGGCGTCGGGTCTTCGTGCCGATGACCCGGGTCACCTCCGTCGAGGGGGGCCAGGTCATCACGACCGGGCTGGTCAACATGCGCCGCTTCGAGAAGCGCGCCACCGAGTCCCTCGTCCTCGCCGAGCTCCTCGAGCGACCGGTCACCGTCCGCACCGACGACGGTGAGGTCGAGGCGACCGTCGAGGACATCGGCGTCGAGCAGGCGGCCAACCGCACGTGGTCGGTGACCAGGGTCTTCGTCCGAGGGCGGCGCCGGGCCCGCCGTGGCCTGCTCGTGCGCCGGCGCGGTGAGACCTTCACCGTGCCCGTCGAGGACGTCACCGGGCTCAATGCCCGCGCCAGCGCGGCCGAGCACTCCGCCGTCAAGCTCCTCGAGTCCGTCGAGGACCTCAAGGTCGCCGACCTCGCCGAGGTCGTCATCGACCTCGCGCCCGACCGCCGCGAGGCGGTCATCGCCGCCCTCGACGACGACCGGCTCGCCGACATCCTCCAGGAGCTCGGCGACGACGACCAGGCGGAGGTCATCGGCATGCTCACCCAGAGCCGAGCCTCCGACGTC
>DXAR01000163.1 GCA_019116945.1 Candidatus Janibacter merdipullorum
CGCGAGCGGGGCAGCGACCACCGGGCACTCACCGCGACCGTGGCGCTGGACTGATCACCCCAGCCGGGCGAAGGGGGCCGCGGCCTCCAGTTCGAAGGCGAGCTCGAGGAGGAGCCGCTCCTGCCCCCTTCGCGCGGAGAACATGACCCCGATGGGGCGCCCGTCGTCCGTCCGACCCAGGGGCAGCGAGATCGCCGGCTGGCCACTGACGTTGTGCAGCGGGGTGAAGCCGACGTAGGGCGGCAGCCGCTCGAAGTGGGTGTCGAAGTCCAGGTCGCCGGACAGGTAGCCGATGCGGGGCGTGGTGTGCGCGAGGGTCGGGGTGAGGATGAGGTCCGATGCCTCCGGGAAGAGCCGGTCCGCCATCGCGCTCGTGGCCGTGAGCCGGGCGACGGCGAGCGGCAGGCGGTGGAGGCGCTTCTTGGCGCGCGCGGCCAGGCCACGGGTGAAGGGGTCCAGGCGGCTGGCATCGAAGCCGTCACCGTAGATCCCCGCGCCCTGGGTCGCCGAGCTCAACGCGAGGAGCCCCCAGTAGTCCTCGAAGTCGGTCTTGAAGAACCGCGGCACCGGCACCACGAGGTCGGGGTCGACCGTGTGCCCGAGGCCCTCGAGGAGGCGACCCGCTGCCTCGACCGCCTCGCGTGTCTGCGGGTCGGTCGGCGGGACGAGCGGCGAGTCGACCATCATCCCGACCCGGAGGCGGCGGGCACCGGGGCCCTCGACGCGGCCGATGGGTGCGAGCTTCCCGGAGGGCTGGAAGCGCTCGGCCGCCGCGAAGAAGTTCGCGGTGTCCCGGACGGTCCGGGTGAGGACGCCGTTGGCGACGATCTTCACCGGCGCCTTGTCGGTGGCAGGGTCGCCGAGCAGGCGGCCACGGGTCGGCTTGAGGCCGACGAGGCCGCACGCAGCCGCGGGGATCCGGATCGAACCTCCGCCGTCGTTGCCGTGGGCGATCGGCAGCGCCCCTGCGGCCACGAGCGCGGCGGAGCCACCCGACGACCCACCCGAGGAGTAGCCGGTTCCCCAGGGGTTGCGGGTGACGAGGCCGTGCGGTCGCTCGGTCGTCGCCGTCCAGCCGAAGGGCGGGCAAGTCGTCGTCGCGATGGGGATGAGGCCCGTCGAGAGGAGCTGTCGGACGATGGGGGCGTCCACGTCCTTTGGCGTCGTCGACAGCGCCTCGGAGCCGGCCGACATGGCCAGGCCGGCGACGGGCACGTTGTCCTTGATCGCCGTCGGCACCCCGGCGAAGGGGGCCGATGTCCCCTTCGGCAGGTGGGTGGCGCGGTCCCGGGCCCGGTCGTGGTCGTCGACGGTCGTCGCACCGAGTGTCGGATCGACGGCGGCGACGCGGGCGATGGCGGCCTCCACGGCCTCGCCCGCGCTCATCCGACCGGCCCTGATCTCCTCGGCGACGGCGGTCGCATCGAGGTCGCCGAGCACGTGGTCGGTGAAGGCGGAGACCCGACGGGAGTCGTGCTCCTCGCGGATCTCTTCGTAGGCGGCCCGGGTCGTGGCGTCAGCGCTCATGCAGCCGAGGCTACCCGCCGGTCACTTCTTCGGGTCGACCGTCTCGGTGGGTGCCCCGTCGCTCAGATGTCCGTGCGGTGGAAGTTCGCGAAGGACCGGCTCGCCGTCGGCCCTCGCTGCCCCTGGTAGTGCGAGCCGTAGGCGGCAGACCCGTAGGGGTGCTCGGCTGGCGAGGAGAGGCGGAAGAAGCAGAGCTGGCCGACCTTCATCCCCGGCCACAGGCGGATGGGCAGGGTCGCGACATTGCTCAGCTCGAGGGTCACGTGCCCGGAGAAGCCGGGATCGACGAATCCCGCCGTCGCGTGGGTCAGCAGGCCGAGCCGGCCAAGGGAGGACTTGCCCTCAACGCGGGCCGCGAGGTCATCGGGCAGGGTCACCGTCTCGAGGGTGGAGCCGAGGACGAACTCCCCCGGGTGCAGCACGAAGCCCTCGGCCGGGTCGACGTCGATGAGGCGGGTCAGGTCGGGCTGGTCCGCGGCCGGGTCGATGACCGGGTACTTGTGGTTGTCGAAGAGCCGGAAGTAGCGATCCATGCGCACATCGACGCTGCTCGGCTGGATCATCGCCGGGTCCCACGGGTCGAGCACGACCCGTCCACCGTCGATCTCGGCGCGGATGTCCCTGTCGGAGAGCAGCACGGTCCGACCCTAGGCGAAGGGAGGCCCTCCCGGGCCGCACTCGTCCGCCACCTTCGCCTGCCGAAAGTAACTGCCGAGTAAGAAATCCCCCAAGTAACTGCCGAGTAACGCAATGTTGACAGTCATCCGCGGTTCGTCGGGAGGCGCCACACCACCTTCCTCCCACCGGCCATTTCTCAACGGGGAGGAACCCGCATGCGCCAGTTCACGACCGATCGCCGCTCCGTCGTCAAGGGAGCGGCCTGGGCCGTGCCCGCCATCTCCGTGGCCGCCGCTGCGCCGACTCTTGCCGCGTCGCCGACCACCGCCCCGCACGACTTGTCGACGTCGGTGTCCGGAGGTGGCACCCGCATCTCGGGCACCCAGCTCGACATCACGGCCACCAACTTCATCAACACCGGCACGGAGACAGTCGAGGGCATCACCGTCGTCTTCTCGGCGAGCGATGGCCAGACGATCGAGGACGTGCAGGTCTTCGGGCAGCCCATCGAGAACCTCGCCGTGGGGGCGACGATCTCCGGCGAGGGGACCTCGGTCGTCACCCTCAACCTCGCGCCGGGCACTGAGCTCGGCCAGGTCACGATCCCGCCGGACGGCGGCAGCTACCAGTCGCCGGTCGGACAGACCCTGATCCTCGGCAGCGACATCCCCTTCACGCTCAGCACCACGGTGAGCGCCACCAATGCTGCGGACGGAGACGTGCCCTTCGAGAACGTCACCGACGTCCCGGCAGTCTGACGCCCCTCACACACGAAGGGCCCGCCATGTGGCGGGCCCTTCGTCGTGCTCGGATGCACCACTCACTGCGTGAACTGGATGTCCACCGGTTCGGTCGGGATCTCATCGAAGGTCAGCGACTCCAGCGCCGACCCCTCGCCGCCGACGCGCTCCTCGGTGATCTTCTCCTTGGGGTACTTCTCGCCAGCGTCCGACTCCGGTCCGTTGCCCTGCTCCGGGTCGATGGGCATCGCCGGGGAGGTGTCCCACTCCCCCTTCGTCCCCTGGACCGCCCAGAACCGGACGGGGATGCCCTCGGCGTTGAGCGCCAGGGTCATCGACTCCCAGTCCATCTCCGCCGGGATGTCGATGCGCACCCCGCCCTCCTCGGTCAGGTGGATGTGGTCCTCCCGGTAGGACTCGACAACCTTCTCCTGCTCCGCACCCTGCGGCTCCCAGACGCTGCCCGTGGCGAAGGGAGAGGGGTTCGGGTTCGTCGGGGAGCTCTCCGTGCTCGCCGGCGGCGCCGGCTGCTCCTCACCCCCGCCCAGTGCCGACAGGCCGATACCGGCGGCCACCACGCCGACGGCCACGGCCGCGACGGCCGCGATGATCCACGGGCGGGACCCTCCCTTCGCCCGACGTCCGGCCTGGGAGCGGACCCCCTGCACCCGCTCCCAGGCAGCTTGCCGCTGCGCCTGCGTCGGCCCCTCCTCATCGGCCCGCAGCTCACGCAACGCGTCCATCTCCGGCCCCTCGAGGAGGCTGGTGTCGGTGTCCTTCATCGGTTCGTCCCCTCGCTCTGGTCGTTCTCGAGTGCGGCGCGCACGAGCCGGCGGGCCCGGTTGAGGCGCGAGCGCACGGTCCCCACAGGCAGGTCCAGCGCGTGCGCGACCTCCGCGTAGGTCAGCTGCGCGTGGGCGACGAGCAGCAGCACGTCGCGGTCCCCGTCGGCGAGGTCCGCGAGCGCGGTGAGCAGTGCCGGCCGGTGGGACTGCGAGTCGACTCGGTCGATCGCGCGGTCGGTCTCGGCACCCGCATCGGTCACGGGGTCGACCCCGGTCCGGGCATAGGCGCGGTAAGCGCGCTCCTCCTCCCGGTAGTGACGGGAGAGCTGGTGGGTCGCGATGCCGAAGATCCAGCCGCGCAGCACACCACGGTCCGGGTCGAAGGTGTGCGCCCGGGTCGCCGCCTGCACGAAGACCTCGCTCGCGAGATCCTCCGCCACCGCTGCCGGTACCCGCCGCGCCAGGTAGCGGTAGACGTCGGCGTAGTTGCGGTCGAACACCTCTGCAAGCGGCACGCCGCCGATCTCCACCGGCGGATCCAGTGTCCGCACCTGCCCCATCAGCTGCCTCCCCGTGTCCTGCTCCAGTGTCCTCACACTTGTACTTGTCCGCAGGGCGGAAAAGGGTTCACGGGAGCGAAGGGAGCAAGGCCCGGGTGGAGGTAAAAGCGAGCGCCCAGGCGCTCGGGTTCACATCGAACCAGCGGCAGGCTGGGACGAGGGGACGAATGGAGCCGGTGACGGGAATCGAACCCGCGTGTCCAGCTTGGGAAGCTGGCGCTCTACCATTGAGCTACACCGGCGCGCGTGGCGCAGCGGCCATGTTAACCCACGTCGGAGTGAGTTCCCGCACCCGGGGCCCGAGCGTCGTCAGCACCGGCCCGCTCTGTCAGGCGGTGAGGGTGCCACCCTCGAAGGTGCACTGCCAGCGACCGTCCGCCAGCTGGGTCGTGTCGCTCGTCGGGTACCCGTACCGGCCGACGTGACCGCGCTCGGACACCCAGGCGTCGAGGACCGGGCCGGTCACCCGCTTCGGCGACCCGGAGCCCAGCCGCCACAGCTGACCACCCGCGAACCGCTGGTACCCGCCACGAGCGGTGACCGAGGCGACGCGGATCGGCTGTCCCAGGACCCCCTGCTCCGCACCCACTGCCCGCCAGGCGGAGGCGAAGGCCCCGGAGACGTGCACCGCCTTCGCGGCGCCACGCTGGCTGATCGCCCCCTTCTGGAAGTGCTGAACCCAGCCGTTGCCGACGGTGACCCGACCAGCGGTCGGGTAGCCCAGCTCGCCAGCGGTCCGCCCCAGCGACTGCCAGATCGTCCACGCACCGCCGTAGACGGCGTTGAGCTGCTGGAGGGACGGTCCGGAGACGGCACCCTTCTCGAAGCGCTGCGTCAGACCACCCGCGGACGCGAGGAACTCGTGTGCCACCGGGTAACCGAGCTTGCCCTTGACCGACCCCGTGGCGACGAGTGGGCGGACGACCTCGTCGCGGATGGCGTAGGCGGTGCTCGACCCCTTCGTCTGGTAGATCCGCCCGCCCGAGGAGAACCGCACGTACGTGCCCTTGCTGTCCCCCACCGAGCGCACCGGCCCCATCGAGTGTCCGAGGTGCGACTTCTGCTCACCCATGGCGTAGTAGCGCGCGGCGATCGTGCCCCACTTCGGCAGCAGCGAGGTGGAGTGCTCCGAGGTGCGGTTGTCGACGAGGGAGGTCGTCGTGCAGTTCTCCCACTGGTAGGGCGGAGTGCAGCTGACGACCCGGCAGTGGACACCGCCGCTGCACGCGATCTGGGTGTTGCACTGCCCGTAGCGGAAGGCATTGCAGCAGATCCGTCGCTGGTCGCACGTGGCCTTCGAGCCGGTCCCGCAAGAGCAGCTCCAGCACCTGTTGTCGCAGATCCCGTCGGTGCACCCGGTGGAGCATCGTGAACAGCTCGCATTGCAGTCGACGATGTAGCGGTAGCGACCGCCGCACCACGAGGAGCCGGCCGCCTTCCACCAGCCGGCGGCGAAGCTCCCCGGCGGGCAGGCATTTTCCCCCTTCTGGATCGTCGCGCAGAAGACCGTCCACCCGGACGCGGCCGTGTTGCCCGGCCCGCAGACGGTCGCGTAGGCCGTCACCGGCCGCAGGGCATAGGCCTTGGGGTTCGTGGCCAGGGCGGACCCGGCGACGGCCGAGCCGACGAGCACGTCGCGGCGTGAGACCGAAGGGAGCCGACGCGCCAGCCCGTCGACAAGACGTGCGCTCCATGAGCTCTGAGCCGTGGTCATCCGACACCTCCGACGCTGCCGCTGGGACCCACGCGGATCGACCTGACCACGCGCGAGATCGTGGGAACGATGGCCATGCGCCGGGAGTGGGCGCCGGTCACCGCGTAGAGGCAGAACCCGTGCCCGCCCTCGGTGAAGAACCACTGCCCTGCACTGCGGCCGGGCACGTAGCGCGCCAACCTGTTGGCCGCGAACTGCGACGGGGCAATCGTCGGTCGACCCTGGCGGGCGTAGAGACCGACACCGGCGACCTCCGGCCCGTGGTCGATGAGCGCGACGAAGGCATCATCCGGCCCGAGCACGTCGATGAGCTCGCCACCGAAGTCGGCCAGTCCCTGCGGCAGGGGCCGAGAAGCCGCGTGGAGGATCGGCCGGGTCACGTCACCGGCACCGTCGACGAGCGCCCCCGTCGAGGGGTGTCTCGTCCCAGCAGCGACCTGAGCGCGCCGCCGGACCCGCACGTGCCATCCCGCTGGCGCCTGCGCTGCGATCGTCACTGCCATGTGCCCCATCCCCTCAGATCACGAGCGCCCCGACGCAGACGACCGCGCCAGCGAGCAGACTCGCCTGCGCCAGCCTATCGGCCGGAGCAGCCCAGGTGTCGAGATTCGCGAAGACCTCGTGCAGCTGCTGCGGGGTGTCCACCCGCCGCACGAGAGCGAGCGGCGTGGCACGGACGAGTCCGAAGACGAACCCGATGAGCGCGCCCGCCCACCAGTGGCCGGTGAGCAGCTCCGCCACGAGGACGGCGTAGGTGCTCGTGCTCGTGATGATCGTGACGAAGCCCAGACCGAGCTGGAGGCCGAAGCCGAGCCCGGTCACCCACCCCCGGTAGCGACCGATCCACTCCCGGTCCACCTGGCGCCGCCACGACGGCACCCCGTGGCCACCCGAGCGGATGTCGAGGACCAACCCGAGGACGAAGAGGGCTGCCAGCGCCGCCAGGACGGGCGCGGACCCACGGACCTCGTCCGGCACGAGCGAGCCGACCCCGCCGAGCACCGAGCCGACGACCACGGCAGCGAGCACCGAGCCGACGACATAGGCCACGGCGGTGCGGGTGAAGGACGTGCCACGACTCCGCTCACCGAGCGGAGAGATGCTCGAGAGCATCGACTCGCCTCAAGGGGACCACGTGGCCCGGATCGCGGCGACGACCGCGAGCGGCATCCCGAGCACGAGCCCGAGGAGAAGGGCGGCGCTCATCCGTCCTCGCGGCCGGCGACCCCGTCCCGCCGTGGCTCCGGACGCAGGCTCGGGTGGTCCGGGCCGATCCCCGCCGCCAGGAGCTCGGCGTCGACCGACACCGGGTCGTCCCGGTCGCCACGGTCGACGAATCCCTCCGCGGCGGAGCGGTGCTCGTCGTCACCGACCGCCTGCGCCATGAGGTCGCTGACCTGCGCCCAGCTCGTCGCGGACCCCTCGCCGATGATCCGCCCCCCGTCGACGTAGACGAAGTAGGGGCTGCCGGGGATGTCGTAGTCCCCCCACGCAGCTCCGGCACGCACGACGTCGAGGCCGGGTGCGGCGACCTTGGCCAAGGCGGAGGGAGACTCCTCGTCGTCCCCCTTCGTCACGACGAGGAGGCCACCGCCGCCGGGGACATCCACCGGCGAACGGAACTCCTCCCAGAAGCCGGCACAGACGCTGCACCCGGTCGTGAGGAAGGCGAGGAGGGTCCGCCCCCCGAGGTCGACCGTGCGGTCCCGTCCCGCCAGGTCCGTCCCGATGACGTCCGGGGCGACCGAGTCGTCGCTGCGCGTCGGGGTGACGACCCCGCGCTCGAGCTCGACGGGTACCGGCCCGACTCCACCTCCCTCCGAACGACGCTCCTCCTCGAGCGTGCGGTCCAGCTCGAGGCCGGCCCCCAGGTCGTGGAGCGACTTGAGGATGAGCGCGTGGCTGCGGAGCAGACCGAGGACGAGCACCGACAGCAGCACGAGCACGACGAGCTCGGCGACGACGAGGGTGATGAGGACAGCGGTCACGTCAGGCCCTTCCGGTGGAGCGGATGGCAGCGGGGGTCGTGGACGGCAGGACGGCCATGACCTGCCAGGCGAGGAAGGCGATGAGGCCCGCCAGGAGCGGGGTGATTGCCGAGGGCGCGATACCGGTGGTCCACCACGGATCCGTGGGCGGGGAGATGGCCACACCGGAGGCCGCGAGCGCCAGCAGCGCGGTGACGGCCGCGTGCGACCTCGTCGGTGGGGTGTCGGCGCGGCCGAAGCACCCGCACGAGGCGACGACGCCGCCACGGCCCAGGGCGCGGAGGACGAAGGCGGTGAAGCCGGCATGGAGAAGGGCAACGGCGGCGAAGGCCGGCCGCCCCGGCAGGAGGATCGCGGCGCCACCGGCGAGGACCTCGGCCAGTGCGAATCCACGGACGAGAAGGGGAGGCACCCGCAGGCCCGTGGAGCGCAGCGCCCGCACGAGATCACCGGGGTCGGCCACCTTGGGCACCCCGGCCACGACGAGGAGAGCCGCCGCGGCGAGAGCGGTGGGTCCGAGCACGAGCCAGCTGTCGATGGCGATCCCCTCCCGAGGCCGCCATGGCCCCGTCGCGGGGCACGGTACCAATGCTCCGAGGCGCAGTCGTTACCGTGACCCCATGCCGAGCAGCACGTGGGACGACCGCGCCGAGGCCCCCATCGAGAGGGCCGACTCCTTCGCCGACGCACCCCTGCCCGCCAGTGGTGGGCGCCAGCGCACGATCCTCACCTCGGCAGACGACCCCCGTCTCGACCTCGACACCCTCCTCCTGCGGCGCGACCACCCCGACCTCGTCGTCGTCCTCCACGGCGCCCTCGTCCGCAAGGACGTGACCCTCCCCCGCTTCGAGTGGCTGCGCTCCCTGCGGGAGCGTCCCGAGAACCTCCTCTTCGTCTCCGACCCCTCCCTGGCGTGGGACGAGTACGTCCCCCTCGCCTGGTACGTCGGCCCCGAGGAGCACGACACCACCACGCACATCGCGGCCGAGGTGGCGCACCTCGCCGCACGACTCGGTACGACGCGTACCGCCTTCACCGGGAGCTCCGGCGGCGGCTACGCCTCGCTCGCCCTCGCCGCCCGCACCCCGGGCTCCCTCGCGGTGAGCTTCTCCCCGCAGACCCGCATCTCCGCGTACGACCGGATGCCGGTCAAGTCCTTCCGCACGCGACTCTTCCCCGGCCACCGCGACATGGAGTCGGTCGAGTCCGCGCACCGGGACCGGGTCGACCAGACCCATCGCTGGGCCGCGGGCGAGCACCAGCCCGACGCCTTCGTCCGCATCGCCCACAACGCGAAGGACCACGGGCACATCGAGGCCCACCTCCGCCCCTTCCTCCGGGCGGCCGGCGTCGACGAGGAGACCTTCGAGGGACATCCTCGGATCTCCGTCGTGCTCGACGACTTCGGCGAGGGGCACACACCTCCTCGCCCCACGCAGATGCGGGAGCACCTCGACCTCGCGCTCGCGTGGCACGCCGAAGTGCGCTGAGGGACAACGCCACCCGACCCGATGTGGGTCAACTCACCACCCCCCTCGCTTGCCGACCCAGAGGCCGGGGACGAAGATGGAACGGATCATCAGTAAGCGCTTGCTTACCGGACGCGCCGGCACACCGGCACCCGACACGACCAGGAGACGCCCCGATGGGTCACTACAAGAGCAACCTGCGCGACCTCGAGTTCAACCTCTTCGAGGTCTTCGGTCGCAGCGAGGTCCTGGGCCAGGGCCCATACGAGGCGGTCGACACCGACACCGCCCGCGAGATGCTCAAGGAGTACGCGCGCCTCGCCGAGAACGAGCTCGCCGAGTCCTTCGCCGACGCCGACCGCAACCCGCCGGTCTTCGACCCCGAGACCTCGTCCGTGGCGATGCCCGAGTCCTTCAAGAAGTCGTACAAGGCCTTCCAGGACGCGGGCTTCTGGTCGCTCGACCTGCCGGAGGAGCTCGACGGCACCGTCGCACCCCCGTCGCTGCGCTGGGCGATGAACGAGCTCGTCCTCGGCGCCAACCCGGCCATCGGCATGTTCGGCGCCAGCTACTCCTTCGCCAAGCTGCTCTACGTGCTCGGCAACGACGAGCAGAAGAAGCTCGCCAAGTGGATCGCCGAGAAGGGCTGGCACTGCACGATGGTGCTCACCGAGCCCGACGCGGGCTCGGACGTCGGCGCCGGCCGCACCAAGGCCACGGACAACGGCGACGGCACGTGGAACATCGAGGGCGTCAAGCGCTTCATCACCTCGGCCGAGTCCGACATGACCGACAACGTCGTCCACTTCGTGCTGGCCCGCCCCGAGGGCGCCGGGCCGGGCACCAAGGGCCTGAGCCTCTTCATCCTCACCAAGTACGACGTCGACCTCGAGACCGGCGAGCTCGGCGAGCGCAACGGCGTCTACGTCACCAACGTCGAGAAGAAGATGGGCCTCAAGGTCTCGACGACCTGCGAGGTCACCTTCGGCGAGAAGCACGCCGCCGTCGGCACCCTCTTCGGCGACGTCCACGACGGCATCGCCCAGATGTTCCGCGTCATCGAGAACGCTCGGATGATGGTCGGCACGAAGGCCATCGCGACCCTCTCGACCGGCTACCTCAACGCGCTCGAGTACGCCAAGGAGCGCGTCCAGGGTGCCGACCTGACGACGCCCGCCAAGGACGCCCCGCGGGTCACGATCACCCACCACCCCGACGTGCGCCGCAGCCTCATGCTGCAGAAGGCCTACGCCGAGGGCCTGCGGGCCCTCGTCGTGCTCACCTCGAGCCAGCAGGACACCGTCGACATCGAGCAGCTGGCCACCGGCTCCGAGGCGATCGCCGAGGACTCCCCCGCCGCGATGGCCAACCGGGTCAACGACCTGCTCCTGCCGATCGTCAAGGGCCTCGGCTCCGAGCGGGCCTGGACCCTCCTCGGTACCGAGTCGCTGCAGACCTTCGGTGGCTCCGGCTTCCTGCAGGAGTATCCGATCGAGCAGTACGTCCGCGACGCGAAGATCGACACCCTCTACGAGGGCACGACCGCCATCCAGGGCCAGGACTTCTTCTTCCGCAAGATCGTCCGTGACAACGGTCAGGCGCTCGGCCACATCGCCATGCAGATCCAGGAGTTCGCCCAGGACGTCGACGCGCAGGGCGGCAAGCTCAAGCACGAGCGCGAGCTGCTCGGCCAGGGCCTGGAGAACGTCCAGGGCATCCTCGGCGCGATGTTCCAGGCCCTCATGGCCTCCGACCCCAAGCAGGAGGGCTCGGACATCACGAACATCTACAAGGTCGGCCAGAACACCTCGCGCCTGCTGCTCGCCGCCGGTGACCTCGTCGTCGGCTGGCTGCTCCTGCGCCAGGCCGCCGTCGCCACCGAGGCCCTCGAGGCGGGCGTCTCCGACAAGGACAAGGACTTCTACACCGGCAAGATCGCCGCGGCGAGCTTCTTCGCCAAGAACGTCCTCCCGCTCCTCGCCGGCGAGCGCGCCATCGCCGAGGCCACGGACAACACCCTCATGGACGTGCCGGAGTCGGCCTTCTGAGCGAGTCCCACCTCCACCCCGGAGACATCGAAGGGGGCTTCCC
>DXAR01000164.1 GCA_019116945.1 Candidatus Janibacter merdipullorum
GGGGGAGACGCTCGAGGAGTACTGGCAGTGCACCGAGCAGATCCTCACCTGGGGCGACGAGGGCCCGAACATGATTCTCGACGACGGTGGCGACGCGACGATGCTCGTCCACAAGGGCGCGGAGTGGGAGAAGGCCGGCCAGGTGCCGCCGACGACGGAGGACGACTCCGAGGAGTTCAGCGTCTTCAAGGCGCTCGTGCGCCGCACCCTCGAGCAGGACCCGCAGAAGTGGACGACCGTCGCGGGTCGGATCAAGGGCGTCACGGAGGAGACGACGACCGGTGTCCACCGCCTCTACCAGCTCGCGGAGGCCGGCGAGCTGCTCTTCCCGGCGATCAACGTCAACGACGCGGTGACCAAGTCCAAGTTCGACAACAAGTACGGCACCCGGCACTCGGTGCTCGACGGGCTCAACCGCGCCACCGACGTCCTCGTCGGTGGCAAGGTCGCGGTCGTCGCGGGGTACGGCGACGTCGGCAAGGGTGTCGCCAGCGCGCTTGCCGGTCAAGGTGCCCGCGTTGTCGTCACCGAGGTCGACCCCATCTGTGCGCTGCAGGCCGCGATGGAGGGCTTCGAGGTGACGACGATGGAGAAGGCCGCCGAGTACGGCGACATCTTCGTCACGACGACGGGCTGCTACGACGTCATCACGGCGGACCACATGTCCGCGATGAAGAACAAGGCGATCGTGTCCAACATCGGGCACTTCGACAACGAGATCGACATGGCCGGGCTCGCCCGGGTCGAGGGCATAACCAAGACCGAGATCAAGCCGCAGGTCCACGAGTGGACCTTCGCCGACGGGCGCTCGATCATCGTGCTCTCCGAGGGGCGCCTGATGAACCTCGGCAATGCGACCGGCCATCCGTCCTTCGTCATGAGCAACTCCTTCGCGGACCAGACGATCGCGCAGATCGAGCTCTTCGAGAAGGCCGAGGAGTACGTGGACGAGGAGGGCAAGCCGACGGTGACGACCCTGCCCAAGCACCTCGACGAGAAGGTCGCGCGCTTCCACCTGGAGGCCCTCGGCGTCGAGCTCACCGAGCTGACCAAGGGCCAGGCCGAGTACCTCGGCGTGGACGTGGCTGGGCCGTACAAGCCGGAGCACTACCGCTACTGAGCCCAGCGCCCGAGGACCCGGAGCGAGCGCTAGCGAGTGAGGACCGGAGGGCGCGGTTCGGGCTCAGGAGCAGAGGGACCGCTACTGAGCTCCTCGGAGGAGCCTGCAGAGCGAGGCCTGCGCTGGGGAAAGCCCGGACCACTTCTCGTGCACCTCACGGTGTGCGGAGGGTCCGGGCTTTCCTTGATTCGCGCAGCCCCCGCCCTCCGGGCCCTCGGTGCCGCCCGAGGAGGCGCCCCGCTGCCGTCTCGAAGGCAGTCAGCGGGTGAGGCGCAGTCCGGCGAGGGCCTCGTCGGAGCGGGCGAGGGCGGCGCGGTCGTGGGTTGAGGAGAAGGCGATGACCTCGGCGGCGCCGGTGCGGGCGACGAGCTCGCTCAGCTGCTCGGCCACGTCGTCGGCCGTCCCGTGGACCGCCTGCTCCAGGTGCTCCTCGACCTTCTCCTCCTGACGGGCGGTCAGGCGCGTCGCCGGCTCGTGACGAAGGGGAGGGAAGGCTCCGGTGGAGCGGGACTCCACCATGGCCCAGGCCTCGGGGAGCATGAGCTCGCGGGCCTCCTCCCGCGTCGGTGCGATCAGGATGTCGGCGCTGATGATGACGTGCGGCGCAGCGTGGGCCCGGCTCGGCCGGAAGCGCTCGCGGTAGTCGGCTAGCGGCGCGAGGTCCCCGTGGAGGACGGGCCCGCCGACGACGACCGGCAGCCCCCGCTCGGCCGCGACGCGGAGGCCGGAGCCGGTGGCGAGCACGAAGACCGGGGGAGAGTCGACCTCGCTCGGCATCACCGTCACCGGCCCGGCGTCGTCGAGGAAGTCCTCGAGAGCACCGAGGTCGGCGGCGAACTGCTCCGGCCCGTACTCCGTCACGCCGAGGGCATGACGCACCGGCGCCGTGAAGCCGAGCGAACGGCCGACCCCGAGGTCGATGCGCCCGGGGTGGAGCGCCTCGAGCATCCTCGCCTGCTCGGCGATGACGATGGGTCGGTGGTTGGGGAGCATGACGCCCCCGGAGCCGACCCGGACCCGCTCCGTCCGGGCCGCGACGGCGGCCATGAGGAGGGGAGGGCTTCCACTGGCGATCCCCGGGACGGCGTGGTGCTCGGCGACCCAGAAGCGGTGGAATCCGAGGGCATCGGCGCGTTCCGCCCGCTCGAGCGTGTTGCGGAGGGCGGTGCCCGGGGACTCGCCCGCCCGCGTCCGGGAACGATCGAGCACGGACACTGGCACCGAGGTCATGCCCCATGGTCTCCCGAGTCGGGTTCCGTCGTCCCGGCGGGTACGAGCTTGAGGCCCACGACCGCGCCGATGATGCCGACGATGAAGAGGGCCTTGAGCGGCGAGAAGGCCTCGTCCCCGGTCGCCATCGCCCACGTCACGGTGAGGGCGGCGCCGACACCGGTCCAGATGGCATACCCGGTCCCGATGGGGATGGATCGCACGGCGATCCCGAGACCGGCCATGCTCACCGCGAGGGTGACGAGGAAGACCACCGTCGCCACGGGCTCGGTGAAGCCGTCGGCGCGCCCGAGCGCGGTGGCCCAGACGGCCTCGAAGACGGCACTGACGAGGAGGATGATCCAGGGCATGGTCAGGCCACCGCCTTGAGGCCGGCCACGCAGCCCACGAGGAGGACGAGAAGGGCGATCCGCGCCTTGTCGACGGACTCCGCTCCGGTGGCCATCGACCAGACGACGGTGAGGGTGGCGCCGATCCCGACCCAGACCGCGTAGGCGGTCCCCGTGGGGATGTCGGTCATGGCCCAGGCGAGACCGAGCATGCTCGCCAGGAGAGAGACGGCGAAGAGGATGGACGGTCCGAGGCGGGTGAACCCGCGGGAGGCCGAGAGTGCCGAGGCCCAGACGGCCTCCAGCATTCCCGAGACGACGAGGGTGAGCCAGAACATGCGAACTCCTTCACGAGTCCGTCTTGTCGTGATGCGGGTACGGCTCCCTCGTCCGCAGGCCCGATCGCCGGACCTCGTGGGCGAGGGTACCCGAGTGGCTCCCCGGTGGCATGCCCGCGCTGTGTGATGATGAGCGGGCACCACACGCACGCGCGAAAGGGTTCACCGTGAAGGGACGTGTCCTCGTCGTCGACGACGACCAGGCGCTGGCAGAGATGCTCGGGATCGTCCTGCGCAAGGAGGGCCTCGACGTCGCGCACGTCGGCGACGGCGCTCGGGCGCTGGATGCCTTCCACGAGACCCGGCCCGACCTCGTGCTCCTCGACGTCATGCTCCCGGGGATGGACGGCATCGAGATCTGTCGCCGCATCCGCCAGGAGTCCGGCGTCCCCATCGTCATGCTCACGGCCCGGACCGACACCGTCGACGTCGTCGTCGGGCTGGAGTCGGGGGCCGACGACTACATCGTCAAGCCCTTCAAGCCGCAGGAGCTCATCGCCCGCCTGCGCGCCCGCCTTCGTCGCGGTGACGAGCCGGAGCCGGAGCGGCTGACGATCGGTGACCTGTCGATCGACGTGGCCGGGCACTCGGTCAAGCGCGGCGACCAGGCCCTCGGGCTGACCCCGCTCGAGTTCGACCTCCTCGTCGCCCTGGCGCGCAAGCCCTGGCAGGTCTTCAGCCGTGAGGTCCTCCTCGAGCAGGTGTGGGGCTATCGCCACGCCGGTGACACGAGGCTCGTCAACGTCCACGTGCAGCGGCTCCGCTCGAAGATCGAGCACGACCCCGAGAACCCCCAGATCGTCGTCACCGTCCGGGGCGTCGGGTACAAGGCCGGGTCGGCCTGACCATGGCCTCGGCGCCTGTCAGCGAGGCAGCAGCCGAGGGCCCGGCCGCCTCGAGCACCGAGGGATCGGTGGCTCCGGCGCGCCCCGGGGACCGTTTCCCCACGAAACAGGTCCGCGCTGTCGTGGGTCTGTGGCGGCGCTCGCTGCGGTTCCGTGTCGTCACGAGCACCCTGATCCTCGGTCTCGTCGTCGTCTCCATCATCAGCCTGACGATGTACCGGTCCATCGCGGACGGGCTCGTCGACGACCGGGTGGAGCTCGCCCAGGCCCAGTCCCGCACCCTCGCCGGCGACGCCCAGGCCTCCTTCAACTCCTTCACCAAGACCCCCGAGGAGCTGCCGGAGTTTTCGAGCACGGTGACCACCGGCCTGCAGGCGCCCCCCGGCGACGAGAGTCGTTATCTCGTCTTCGCGGCCAGCCCGGACAACAACTCGGACACCCGCCTGCCGACCGAGGTGTCGCAGGGCGTCGGCCTCGAGGACATCCCGAGCGCCCTTCGGCAGTCGATCAAGAGCGACCCCGAGCGTCAGCAGACCACGACGATCGAGCTCGAGCGACCGGTCGAGGACAGCGGGACCGACCTCCTCGGCTCCCCCCAGCAGAGCGAGACCGTGCCGGCCGTCGTCGTGGGCCAGCAGATCGACGTGCCCGGGGCCGGCAACTACGACCTGTACTTCATCTACCCGATGGACCAGGAGCAGACGACCCTCGGGATCATCTCGCGCTCCTTCATCCTCGGCGCCCTCTTCCTCATCGGTCTCGTCTCGGCGATCGCCTACATCGTCACGAGCACGGTCGTCACGCCGGTGCGCCGTGCGGCGGCAGCAGCCGAGCGGCTCTCCGCGGGGCACCTCAACGAGCGGATGTCGGCCCGCGGCCACGACGACCTGGCCCTGCTCGGCCAGTCCTTCAACGACATGGCCGACAATCTCCAGACCCAGATCCGCCAGCTCGAGGGTCTCTCGCGGGTCCAGCAACGCTTCGTCTCCGATGTCTCCCACGAGCTGCGCACCCCCCTGACGACGATCCGGATGGCGGCCGACCTCCTCCACGCCTCCCGCGACGACATGGACCCCGTGACCGGGCGCTCCGCGGAGCTCCTCCACGACGAGCTCGACCGCTTCGAGGAGCTGCTGGCCGACCTGCTCGAGATCAGCCGGTACGACGCGGGAGCGGCGATCCTCGAGCAGGACCCCGTCGACCTCTTCGCGATCATCGAGCGGGTCGTGACGTCGACGGAGTCGATCGCCGACACCCGGGGGAGCGAGGTCACGGTGCACCGGACGTCCGGGCAGGAAGCCGTGGCCGAGGTGGACTCCCGCCGCATCGAACGGGTGCTCCGCAACCTCGTCGTCAATGCCATCGAGCACGGGGAGGGCGAGCCGGTCGACGTGTGGGTCGGCAGCGACGACGACGGCGTCGCCGTCGTCGTCCAGGACCACGGCGTGGGGCTCAAGGCGGGCGAGGCCTCCCTCGTCTTCAACCGCTTCTGGCGGGCGGACCCGGCGCGCACGAGGACGACCGGCGGCTCGGGGCTCGGCCTGGCCATCGCCCTCGAGGACGCCCGGCTCCACCACGGGTGGCTGCAGGCCTGGGGTGAGCCCGGCCAGGGCTCCCGATTCCGTCTCACCGTGCCGAGGACGGCGGGAGGCTCGCTGACGAGTTCACCGCTGCCGCTGACGCCCCGCGAGGGCGAGCTGCCCACGGAGACATCATGAGCGCGGGCAAGGACCTCAGCCGACGCGGCGTGCTCGGCCTGGTGGCGGTGGGAGCGCTCGCGGGGTGCGGGCTCGACACGGACTCGACCGTCTCACCGGGGCTCCCCGTCGAGCTCCCGCCGGGGGAGCCGCTCCTGCGGACGCCCACCGGGCCGCAGGCGGGTGCGACCCCCGACGAGATCATCCGGGGGTTCATCCACGCCGGTGCGACGAGCGGTGAGGGGCTCGAGGTCACCCGATCCTTCCTCACCGAGGCCTGCGCCCGGGCGTGGATCCCGGACACCCAGACCGTGATCTACACCGGGACGCCGACGATCGCGATCCTCGACGAGGCCGAGCGCAGCTACCGCGTGAGTGCCCGGGTCACAGCACGGATCGACGCGGACGGGCGCTACCACGTCGCGCCCCCCTACGACGGGGCGAGATTCGACGTGCACCTCGACAAGGTCGGCGGGGAGTGGCGGATCGACGGTCTCCAGAACGGCTTCGGTCGTCTGCTGGAGGAGCCGGAGGTCGGCTACATCTTCGGCAACGAGCCCTACGCCGTCCACTACCCGGCGATCGGCTGGAACACCCTCGTCGCGGACCCGCGGTGGTTTCCGCAGGACCAGCTGGCCACCCGACTCGTGAGGGCCCAGCTCGGCGGGATCCCGGAGCACCTGGAGGACGCCGTCTCCAGTGACACGGGTGCGAAGCTCGCGGTGGACGCGGTGCCCGTGCGCAGCGGCGTCGCCCAGGTCGACCTCGACGAGGACTCGGTCTCGAGCGATGCGACGGTCCGCAAGCAGCTGGCAGCACAGCTCGTCGCCACGCTCGTCGCCCGACGCGAGATCTCCGAGGTGGTCATCACCCTCTCGGGCAATGCCATGGACGTCGGTGTCGACGAGCCCCTGACGACCCCGGAGCAGTTCGGCTTCGCGGACCGGATCCAGACGAGCTCACCCACCGTCCTCGCCCGCCGGGGGACGAAGCTCGTCTCCGCCGGTCGCGACCGACTGGCGTCGATGACCACCAGGGACATGTGGCGATCGACGTCGAAGTTCGAGCCGATCCCCGAGTCCTCGCGGCGCCTCGGGTTGCGGCCGGACGGCAAGGAGATCGCCGCGGTGGATCGGGAGCGGCGCGAGCTGGCCCGCTACCGGGACGACGGCAGCGTCATCACCGCCTCGCCCTTCGCAGCGAGCATGACCCGTCCCTGCTACGACTACGGCGGTGTGCTGTGGATCGGCGGGGCCGGTCTGGGGCGGGAGGCCGGCCACCGACTCTGGGCGATCAATGCGACCGTCGACCCCGAGGACCTCACCGAAGCGGCGCCCAAGGCCGTGCCGTGCCCGTGGCTCGACGACCGCTACGTCGTCGCGGCAGTCGTCTCGCCGGAGGGGAGTCGGATCGCCGTGATCTCCGAGGAGGAGCGGGGGACGGGCAGCACCCTCGAGGTGTCCGGAGTCGTCCGTCGCGCCAATGGCCTTCCGACGAAGACCTCGCCCCACGCCTTCCGGATCGGCGCCGATCTCGTCGAGATGGTCGACGCGGTGTGGGTCGGGGAGGCGCGGCTGGCGGTCCTCGGGCGGCGCGACAAGGAGACCCAGATCCAGCCCTACCTCGTCGACGTCGGTGGCCCGGTGGGTGCCATGACGACCCGGCCCGGGATGTCGATGGTCATGACGACGGGTGACCACGAGGACGTCGTGCTCACGAGCCCCGGTGGGCGGGTCTTCCAGCGCGCCGGTGCCCGGTGGCAGGAGCTCAAGGCGTTGACCGGGGTCGTCACCGCCGGTCGCTAGGACTCCTCCGTCCACAGGCGGTCGGCGCGGTGCCCGGTCGTCCACGGCGGCTCATCGTCCCTGTCCCCGGGCCGGTGGGTCCGGGGAGACTGCGGCAGGTGGCTGTCACGAGGCTCGGCGCGGCTCTGCTCGCTGCCGGAGATCTCGTTCTCCCACGGACCTGCGGTGGCTGCGACCGCCCGGGTAGCACGCTCTGCCAGGGGTGCCGTGCCGGTGTCGCGGAGCTGGCCCTGCCGGTGGGCCCGGTGTCGCCGCGCCCGGTCCCGCCGGGATGGCCGGGCTGCCACGGGACGGTCCGCTACGCGGGGGTGACCGCACGCCTGGCGCGCGCCTTCAAGGACGAGGACCGGCGCGACCTCGTGGACCCTCTCGGTCGGCTGCTCGCCGATGCCGTCGCCCGGGCGGTCACCCCGGGCCCCGCTGAGGAGGTCCTCCTCGTGCCGGTGCCCTCGTCACCGGCTGCCATCCGGCGAAGGGGGGACCAGCCCACCCTCCTCCTGGCCCGCCGTGCGGCCCGGCTGCTGGGGCCGCGCTTCCACGTCCGTCCCGCCCTGCGCATGGCGCGGGGGACTGCCGACCAGGCCGGGCTCGACCGGGAGGCCCGGCTCCGGAACCTCGCCGACGCCATGGTGGTGCCCCGGCCCGCCGGGGTCCGCGGCCGGCGGTGCGTCCTCGTCGACGACGTCCTCACCTCCGGGGCGACGCTCACCGAGGGCCGTCGCTCGCTCCTCGCAGCCGGCGCCGGTGGGGTCGAGCTCGCCGTCGCCATGGTCACGGCCCGTCGTTCACCTGGTGTGGGTCTACCTTTTGCCCGTCGTTATGACTAACGTGTCGACATGGACCCCTCGTTCTACGGCATGGCCGGGACGGATCAGGGGTCCTTCGCGTTCTCGGGCAGGTGTCCGCGCTGCCCGGCACCCGTCGGAGCGGAGGTGGTGCCCCGGCTGTCCGGCCCTCGCCAGGTGTGATCCCCAAGCAATACCGATGTCCCAGGAGGACTCCGTGGAAATTGCCATCACCGGACGCAACGTCAACGTCTCCGATCGACTGCGTGAGTACCTCGACACGAAGCTGTCGAAGGTCCCGCAGCTCGACCCGCGCGTCCAGCGGATCGAGGTCATGGTGAGTCACGAGCCCAACCCGCGGCTGGCCAAGGTCAGCGAGCGCGTCGAGATCACCTGCCGCTCCAAGGGCCCGGTGATCCGCGCCGAGGCGAGCCACGACGACCGTCAGGCGGCAGTGGACCTCGCGGCCGACAAGCTCCTCGAGCGCCTGCGCCGCGCCCACGACAAGCGCAATGTGCGGCGCGGCCGCCGTCGTACCTCGGTCGCCGATGCCACCGCCGGGCTCACCGAGCCGCTGTCCGTCGACCAGCCCGTCGAAGAGCCCTCCGCGGAGGCCCCCGATCAGTTCGGCACCATCGGGGACAGCCCCGTCGAGGTGCGGGAGAAGGTGCACGAGTCCGCGCCGATGAACCTCGGTGAGGCGGTGCGCCGCATGGAGCTCGTCGGCCACGACTTCTACCTCTTCCACGACATCGACAACGACCGGCCGAGCGTCGTCTACCGCCGCCGCGGATGGTCCTACGGCGTCATCCACCTCGACGTCCAGCACGACGGACCCCCGGTCAACGGCGCCGCCGTCGACGGTCACGTCGACAGCACGCCCGTGGGGGCCCCGGCCACCCGCTGAACCGGACGGGCCGACCGCCGCGGCGGTCGGCCCGGTCCTCGGCCACCGACTGTGCGGCTGTCGGTGCGGCAGGGCAGGGTGGTCCCGTGAGCATTCGTACCCTGCGTGTGGACCGGGCCCGACGGATCGCCCTGGCGGCCCAGGGGTTCGCGCGGCCGCGGCCGGAGCGGGCGGTGACGACGCGCGACCTGCAGCGGGTCGTCGACACCGTCGGGCTCGTGCAGATCGACAGCGTCAACGTCCTCTCCCGCAGCCACTACCTCCCCTTCTTCTCCCGGTTGGGGCCCTATGACATGACCCTCCTGGACCGGATGCGGGACCGGTCCCCTCGGCGGCTCGTCGAGTACTGGGCGCACGAGGCCAGCCTCATGCCGCCGAGCACGTGGCCGCTCATGGAGCACCCCCGGATGCGGCGCGCGACGGATGGCTCGTGGGGTGGGATCCAGCGCATCGCTCGGGAGGAGCCCGAGCTCGTGGAGGCGGTCTTCGCCGAGGTCACCTCCGGCCGTCCGCGGACCCCGCGCGAGATCGAGGCCGACCTCGGTCACGACGGGGAGCGGACCAGGGAGCACTGGGGGTGGAACTGGTCGCAGACCAAGATCGCCCTCGAGCACCTCTTCTGGGCGGGACGGATCTCCTCGGCCGGCCGGACGGCGCAGTTCGAGCGACGCTATGCGTCCCTCGAGCGGGTGGTGGCGAAGGGGGATGCCCCGGTCTGGCTCGACCCGTCGGCTCGTCCCTCGGCCGACGAGGCCTACACGGAGCTGGTCCGGATCTCGGCGAGAGCCATGGGGGTGGCCACCGAGGCCGACCTCGCCGACTACTTCCGCCTGCAGCGGGTCCACGTCCGACCGGCCATCGCCCGCCTCGAGGCCGCCGGGGAGCTGGAGCCGGTCCGGGTGGACGGCTGGGCCAAGGAGGCCTGGCTGCACAGGGATGCCCGTCGGCCTCGGGCGGTGGCCGCCCGGGCGCTCGTGTCCCCCTTCGACAGCCTCGTGTGGCACCGGCCCCGGGCGGAGGCGCTCTTCGACTTCCACTACCGGATCGAGATCTACACGCCCGCCCACAAGCGCGTCCACGGCTACTACGTCCTGCCCTTCCTCCTCGGTGAGGCGCTCGTGGGGCGGGTCGACCTCAAGGCGGACCGCGCGGCCGGTGTGCTGCGGGCGCGCCAGATCTCCTGGGAGCCCGGACGGGGTGGGGCGGAGGACCGCGCCGAGCTCGCCGCCGAGCTGGAGCAGATGGCCCACTGGCTCGGGCTGAGCGAGGTCGTCGGCTCCTGACCGGGGGTGACCGGGCACCGGCACGGACGTCAGGCGAGCCGTTCCCAGTGCTCGGCCGGTCCGACCGACCCGTCGGGGGCGTCGGCGAGGGCTTCGCGGCCCCAGACCGTGAACCCCGCAGCGGCGAGGACCCGGCTGCTCGCGTCGTTGTCGGCGGCGGTCTCGGCCACGAGACGCCGCAGGCCCATGCCACCGTCGGCGACCGGCCTCACCGCGTGGTCCGCGGCCAGACGGGCGGCCCCGGCCGCACGTCGACGGTCCCGGCGAAGGGGAGCCCCGCGTGTCCGTCGTGGGGGAGGAGCTCGATCGCCCAGTGGCGTGTCCCCCGCGGGTCCTGACCGGACTCGACGAGCGACGGGAGGTCGGCCTCGGTTATCGCCCGGAGGCGGACTCTGCCGTCCTCGAGGGCCAGCACCACCCCGGGGCCCCTGGGAAGTCGCCGGTGGGAACCTCGGCGGGCGGGACGTCGTTCACCCGGGTCAGGGTGCCGCTCGGTCAGCGGCGCCGCAAACGATTAGCCTGTGGGGTGACTGCCCGCGGGTGGCGGCATCGTGTCGCGCCCGGGAAGAACACGTCAGGAGTTCAGTCTGTGAAGATCGTCGAGCGCATCCTCCGCGCCGGAGAAGGCCGCATGGTCAAGCGGCTCGAGGGCATCGCTGCCCAGGTCAATGCCATCGAGGAGGACTTCGAGAAGCTCTCTGACGCCGAGCTGCGCGCGGAGACCGACGTCTTCCGCAAGCGCCTCGAGGACGGCGAGACGCTCGACGACATCCTCCCCGAGGCCTTCGCCGCCGTGCGCGAGGCCGCCAGCCGCACGATCGGCAAGCGCCACTTCGACGTGCAGATCATGGGTGGCGCCGCCCTCCACATGGGCAACGTGGCCGAGATGAAGACCGGTGAGGGCAAGACCCTCGTCGCGACCCTCCCCGCCTATCTCAACGCGCTCGCCGGCAAGGGCGTGCACGTCGTGACGGTCAACGACTATCTCGCCGGCTACCAGAGCGACCTGATGGGCCGTGTCTTCCGCACCCTGGGCCTGACCACCGGCGTGATCAAGTCCGGGATGACCCCGGCGGAGCGCCGCGAGCAGTACGCCGCCGACATCACCTACGGCACGAACAACGAGTTCGGCTTCGACTACCTGCGCGACAACATGACACTCTCGCCGGAGGAGCGGGTCCAGCGCGGCCACTTCTTCGCGATCGTCGACGAGGTCGACTCGATCCTCATCGACGAGGCCCGCACCCCGCTGATCATCTCCGGCCCCGGCTCCGGGGACGCGAACAAGTGGTTCAGCGAGTTCGCGAAGGTCGTCACCCACCTGCGCCGCGACCGCGACTACGAGGTCGACGAGAAGAAGCGCACCGTCGGCGTGCTCGAGTCGGGGATCGACGAGGTCGAGGACCACCTCGGCATCGACAACCTCTACGAGTCGCTGAACACCCCGCTGATCGGCTTCCTGAACAACGCCATCAAGGCCAAGGAGCTGTTCAAG
>DXAR01000165.1 GCA_019116945.1 Candidatus Janibacter merdipullorum
CGAGCTCTCCCGCGGGCTCAACCCGCGCCACGTCCAGTTCATCGCGCTGGGGACGGCGATCGGGACGGGCCTCTTCTTCGGCTCCTCCGAGACCATCCAGGCCGCCGGCCCGGCGGTGCTCCTCGCCTACCTCGTCGCCGGCATCATGGTCTTCATCGTCATGCGCGCCCTCGGCGAGATGGCGGTGCGGCACCCCGTCGCCGGATCCTTCGCCCAGTACTCCGGGGCCTTCCTCGGCCCGTGGGCGGGATTCATCACCGGCTGGGTCTTCTGGCTCGAGCTCGCCGTCGTGGCGATCGCCGACATGACGGCCGTCGCCACGTACATGGGGCTGTGGTTCCCCGACGTGCCGGGCTGGGTGTGGATGGTCGCCTCCATCGCCCTCATCGGTGGCCTCAACCTCATGGCCGTGCGGGTCTTCGGCGAGATGGAGTTCTGGTTCTCCCTCATCAAGATCCTCGCGATCCTCGCCCTCGTCATCGGTGGCCTCGTGCTCATCGTCTGGGGCCGGGAGGTCGGTGGCACGACCCCGGACTTCGCCCACCTGTGGCAGCACGACGGCTTCGCGCCCTTCGGCCTCTGGGGCATCATCATGAGCTTCAGCGTCGTCGTCTTCTCCTTCGGCGGCATCGAGACGCTCGGCATGACCGCCGGCGAGGCCGACGACCCGGACCGGTCGATCGCCCGCGCGGTCAACACCGTGCCCTTCCGCATCCTCCTCTTCTACGTCGCGGCGCTCGCCGTCATCATGGCGATCAACCCGTGGACCGAGGTCACCGGCGAGACCTCCCCCTTCGTCGAGGTCTTCGCCGCGCTCGAGATCCCGGCGGCCGAGCACGTCATGAACTTCGTCGTCATCACGGCCGCACTCTCCGCGATGAATGCGATCTTCTACGCCTGCTCGCGCACCATGTACGGGCTCGCCGAGCAGGGGCACGCCCCATCGGCCTTCCACCGCCTCTCCCGCCACGGCAACATCCCGATCGTCCCGGTCCTGTGCATGTTCGTCACCGGCGCGGTCGGCATCGCCCTCTTCTTCACCATCGAGGACCGGCTCTTCTTCTTCGTCGCCGCGATCGCCACCTTCGCCACGGTCTTCACGTGGACGATGATCCTCCTCGCCCACTGGCGCATGCGGGCCCGCATGGCCGCGGAGGGAAGCGCCGGGACGAGCTACCCGATGCCCTTCTTCCCGATCCCCAATGCCATCGCGCTGACCTTCATGGCGGGCATCGTCGTCCTGCTCGCGTCGACCGACTCCGGCCGCGATGCCTTCCTCGTGGGCGCGGGCGCCCTCGCCCTCCTCACGCTCGCCTACCTCGGCCTCGTCCGCGGTCGTGGACGTGACCGCATCGTCCTCGAGCAGCGCCGGGACGAGCGCGCCAAGGTGTAGGGCGAGGCGGTGGCCGGTCAGCCCTTCGCCAGCGTCCTGATGTCCGTCGCCTCGGTCCGCTCGGCGTCGGCCCGCTCGTCCTCGGTGAGCTGCTGGCTCTCGATCTCGGCCTGCACCCGGCGCAGGTAGTGCTGGACCTCCGAGTCGGTCCGCTCGGCGTCCCAGCCCAGCTCGTCGGCGAGGATGTGCCCGGCGGCGTGCGCGGCCTCGACACCCCGGTCCGGCGTCTCGATGGAGATCCGGGTGCGCCGGGTGAGCAGGTCGTTGAGGTGGAGCGTCGCCTCGTGCCGGGCGGCGTAGACCACCTCGACGGTGAGGTACTCCTCGGCACCGGCGAGCGGCTCTGCGAGCGAGCGGTCCTCGTCGATGAGGGCGAAGAGGTCGACAGCCAGGGAGCCGTACCGGTCGAGGAGATGGGTGATCCGCCACCCGGGCAGGTCATGGCGACGGCTGAGCGTGTCGATCTGGTTGACGAGCGCCTGATAGCCCTCCGCGCCGATGAGCGGGATGTGCGTGGTCACGCTGTCCGGCACCCCGGCCGAGAGGTCCTCCCTCGCCGCGTCCACGGCGTCCTCGGCCATGACCCGGTAGGTCGTGTACTTGCCCCCGGCGATCGAGATGAGACCGGGCTGGGGTCGGGCCACGGCGTGCTCGCGACTCAGCTGCGAGGACTCCTCGGACTCGCCGGCGAGGAGCGGCCGCAGCCCGGCGTAGACCCCCTGGATGTCCTCGCGCGTCAGCGGGGTGAGGAGTACGCCGTTGATCTGGTCGAGGAGGTAGTCGATGTCGGCCGAGGTGGCCGCGGGGTGCGCCCGGGAGAGGTTCCAGTCGGTGTCGGTCGTCCCGATGATCCAGTGGGTGTTCCACGGGATGCAGAAGAGGACGGAGGACGCGGTCCGCAGGATGAGCCCGGTCTCCGAGTTGATCCGGTCCCGGGCCACGACGAGGTGCACGCCCTTGCTCGCACGGACGTGGAAGCGACCCCGGCCTCCGGCCATCCGCTGGATGTCGTCGGTCCAGACGCCGGTGCAGTTGATGACCACGGAGGCCCGGACCTCGACCTCGTCGCCCGTCTCCACATCGAGGACCTGCGCGCCGACGACTCGCTCCCCCGCGTGGAGCAGCCCGGTGACCTTGGCGGAGTTGAGGACCGTCGCGCCGTAGGCGGCCGCCGTGCGCACGACGGTCAGGGTGTGGCGGGCATCGTCGCACTGGGCGTCGTGGTACAGCAGCCCACCGTGGTGCGCGGAGGGCTTGAGGCCGGGCGCGATCCGGCGCACTCCCCCCTTCGTCATCTGCTTGGTGCGCGGCACCGACCGGCCACCGCCCATCGTGTCGTAGAGGGTCAGCCCGGCCGTGACGTAGGGCCGCTCCCAGACCGGGTGCGAGAGCGGGTAGAGGAAGGAGACCGGCTTGACGAGGTGCGGCGCGATCCGGGTGAGCATGAGCTCGCGCTCCTGGAGGGCCTCGCGGACGAGGCCGAAGTTCAGCTGCTCCAGGTAGCGGACCCCGCCGTGGAAGAGCTTGCTGGAGCGCGAGGACGTGCCGGAGGCGAAGTCGCGCTGCTCGACGAGCGCGACCCTGAGCCCGCGGGTCGCCGCGTCCAGGGCGACACCCGCTCCGGTGACCCCGCCCCCGACGACGAGGACGTCGAGGTCCTCCTCGGCGATGCGGCGCCACGCGGCGGCGCGCTGGTCGGCATCGAGCGGTGCGGCGATCGGCATGGGTCCTCCGTGGTCGTGGACGAAGGGGGGGGGCATCCCCCTTCTCGCCCAACGGTACGGCGTCGACCACCGACGACGAGGACAACCTGCGAGGATGCCGTCCATGAGCGCTCCGAAGACGTACGTGCTGTCCATCGACCAGGGCACGACGAGCACCCGCGCCATGGTCTTCGACCGTGACGGCGGCGTCGTGGCCACCGACCAGATCGAGCACGAGCAGATCTTCCCCCGGGCGGGATGGGTCGAGCACGACGCCCTGGAGATCTGGGAGAACACCCGCCGCGTCATCGGCGGGGCCCTCGGGAAGGCCAACCTCAACAGCGGGCACATCGAGGCGATCGGCATCACCAACCAGCGCGAGACGACTGTCGTGTGGGAGAAGGCGACCGGCCAGCCGATCCACAACGCCGTCGTCTGGCAGGACACCCGCACACAGGGGCTCGTCGACGAGCTGGCCGAGGAGGGCGGCCTCGACCGCTTCAAGGACGTGTGTGGGCTGCCTCTCGCGACGTACTTCGCCGGGCCGAAGATCGCGTGGATCCTCGACGCGGTGGACGGCGCCCGCGAGCGCGCGGAGGCGGGGGAGCTGCTCGCCGGGACGATGGACACGTGGGTGCTGTGGAACCTCACCGGCGGCGCGGAGAACGACGGCGTCCACGTCACCGACGTAACCAACGCCTCTCGCACGATGCTCATGGACCTCAGGACCCTGCAGTGGGACCAGGGGGTGTGCGAGGCGATCGGCGTGCCCTTGGGCATGCTCCCCGAGATCCGCTCCTCCTCCGAGGTCTACGGCGAGTGCAAGCCGGGCGTCCTCAACGGCACACCGATCGCCGGGATCCTCGGGGACCAGCAGTCGGCGACCTTCGGGCAGGCCTGCCTCGCGCCGGGGCAGGCGAAAAACACCTACGGCACGGGCAACTTCATGCTGCTTAACACCGGCACCGAGATCGTCGCGAGCGACAACGGCCTGCTGACGACCGTCTGCTACCAGCTCGGCGAGCAGGATGCGGTGTACGCGCTCGAGGGGTCGATCGCAGTCACCGGGTCGCTCGTGCAGTGGCTGCGGGACAACCTCGGCCTCATCAAGGACGCTCCCGAGGTGGAAAAGCTCGCCACGAGCGTCGACGACAACGGCGGCGTGTACTTCGTCCCCGCCTTCTCGGGACTCTTCGCGCCGCACTGGCGCCCGGACGCGCGCGGCGCGATCGTCGGTCTGACCCGCTTCGCCAACAAGGGCCACATCGCCCGGGCGGCGCTCGAGTCGACGGCCTACCAGACCCGCGACGTCCTCGACGCGATGCAGGACGACGCCGAGCGGGCCGGCGGTCGGCTCACCGAGCTCAAGGTCGACGGCGGCATGGTCGCCAACGAGACGCTCATGCAGTTCCAGGCGGACGTCCTCGGCGTGGACGTCGTCCGGCCGACCATTGCCGAGACCACGGCCCTGGGCGCCGCGTACGCGGCCGGCCTCGCCGTGGGCTACTGGGAGTCGACGGACGAGATCGTCGACAACTGGGCCGAGGACCAGCGGTGGACCCCGCAGATGGACGAGGCCGAGGTGGAGCGGCTGCACCGCAACTGGACCAAGGCGATCAGCAAGACCCTCGACTGGGTCGACGAGGACGTCACCTGATCGCTGGGTGTCAGCAGGCGTCGAGGAGGTCCTGGAGATGCGCCTCGCCTTGTGACTCCGGCTGGGGCAGCCCGGCCAGCACCGGGCGAAGATATCGTCCGTCGGGTCGTCGGCGACCGCGGCCGTGACCGAGGAGAGGCGCTGCCCGGGAACGGAACTCAGCACCGGTGGGCGTCCTCAGGAGGACCTCGTGGGCTCGTCCCCCGGGATCGAGACCGGAGGAGGTCACCACGGTCTCCCAGCCGGGCTGCTCCTTGTCGAGGTTGTGCCGCTGGCAGGTGCCCATCGCGTTGTCGGCTCTCGTCCGCCCTCCGCGGGCGAAGGGGACCACGTGGTCGACCTCTCGGGTCGGGGCATCGCACCACGGCACCCGGCAGGTGGGGTCGCGCAGCTCGACCAGTCGCCGCAGGCCTCCGGTGAAGAGCCTGCGGCGCGAGTCCATGGCCACGAGGTCCCGTCCGTCCGGCGAGGTCCACAGGCGGCGGAGCCAGACCGTGGCCCCCTCGTCGACGAGGCGCAGGAGGTGTGCCCGGGCCATGTCTCCCGGCATCGCACCCCAGCCGGGGACCTCCACGCGGTCCTCGGCGGCGGGGGCGTCACCCGGCGCGTCGCGGCCGACCGTGGGGACGATCGCGGACTCGGACATCACGAGCCCGACCTCGACGGGTTGGGCCTGCCCCTCCGACCGGCCCGACAACCGCTCCAGAGCGGTGTCGGCCATCCAGGCGCCGCGACCCCGATCGTCGGCGGCACGGGCCGCGTCGACCGCGGGGTCGCCCGTGGCGACGAAGCGCGCCTTCTCCGCGGCGGACAACGACGCGTAGGCACCGACCACGTCCGAGAGCGGGCCGAGCACGCTCAAGTAGGCCATGCCATCCGGAGCCGGCCGGGTGGTGACATTGCGGGACGCGACCGCCCGACGCCGGCGCTCGACCACGGCCTCCTGGTCCAGATCGATGCAGGCGCGCTGCGCGGCGGCGGCGAGTGCGCGATCGCCGAGGCGGGTGAGGTCGGTCGCCAGGCGCCGGTCCACCTCGGCCCGGTCCGCCGCCGACAGGCAGGTCGTCTCGCGGACCATGATCGTCGCCCGCCACTCGCTGATCTCACCGGCGGTCAGCGCGGCCATCGTGTGCGGCAGATCCGAGGTGAGGGTCGCGGCGACGCCCACGTGCCGGCCTCCCTGCGTGGGCGAGCACCGGCGGGCCAGCGCCACCTCCGAGCGTGCTGCGCTGCGCCGGCGCGACGCCTCGGCCCGGCTGGCCTCGCCCCGATGCACTGCGTCCGCGGCATCTGCGTCACGCTCGTCGACGAAGCGCGCCGTGGCCCGGGCCTGCAGGGCGACAGCCGCTCCCTTCGCCGCCTCGAGGAGGCCGACCACCTCCAGGCACTCCG
>DXAR01000166.1 GCA_019116945.1 Candidatus Janibacter merdipullorum
CGAGTCGATCGCCATCGCCGTGGCCGAGCCGGCCACCCGTGGGTCGATCGGCATCAGCTACCGGGTCGGGGCGCGCCACCCCCTCGAGCAGGGTGCCGACGGGCTAGCCATCCTCGCCCAGCGCCCCGAGCGCCCCGGCGACAGCGAGGCCGTGCGCCGGACGCGCGAGCAGGGCTATGCGATCTCCGACGGCGAGGTCCAGCCCGGCGCCGTCGGCATCGCCGTCGGCACGGGCGAGGACGGGGCGACCGACGTCGAGGCCTCGATCGGCATCATCCGCCTCGGCCGGCCCGGCGACCTCGACATCGACCGGCTGCTGCCCCTCGTGCGCGAGGCGCGGGCAGCGGTGGCCCGCCTGTACTGACCGACGACCAGGTCTCTTGACCCTCCCTTCGGGCTGCACTACGTTGTGCGCAAGCCGCACAGATGTGTGCGCTGAACGCACAAGGAAGTGTCGCGCATGACCACCGCCTGCCCCATCTCCTCCGGAGCCGCCGAGTTCGACCCCTTCGGCGACGGCTACCAGCAGGACCCACCCGCCTACGTCGCGTGGTCGCGCGAGTCCGAGCCGGTCTTCTACAGCCCGAAGCTCGACTACTGGGTCGTCACGCGCTACGACGACATCAAGGCGATCTTCCGTGACAACCTCACCTTCTCCCCCGCGGTCGCGCTCGAGAAGATCACGCCGACGACCCAGGAGGCCAACGACGTCCTGGCCTCCTACGACTACGGCATGAACCGGACGCTCGTGAACGAGGACGAGCCCGCGCACATGGCCCGCCGTCGCGCCCTCATGGAACCCTTCTCCCCCGAGCACCTGGCCCACCACGAGCCGATGGTCCGCCGGCTCGTGCGCGAGTACGTCGACCGCTTCATCGACGACGGCCGCGCCGAGCTCGTCAACCAGATGTTCTGGGAGATCCCGCTGACCGTCGCGCTGGAGTTCCTCGGCGTCCCCGACGACGACAAGCCCACGCTGCGCGAGTACTCCGTCGCCCACACCGTCAACACCTGGGGCCGGCCCGAGCCCGAGGAGCAGGTGGCCGTGGCCCACGCGGTCGGCAACTTCTGGCAGTACGCGGGTGGGGTCCTCGAGCGGATGCGCGAGCGACCGGACGACGAGGGCTGGATGCAGTACGGCATCCGCATGCAGCGCGAGCTGCCCGAGGTCGTCACCGACTCCTACCTGCACTCGATGATGATGGCCGGCATCGTCGCCGCCCACGAGACGACGGCCAACGGCATCGCCAACGCCGTCAAGCTCCTCCTCGAGCAGCGAGCCATCTGGGACCAGATCTGCGCAGACCCCTCCCTCATCCCCAATGCCGTCGAAGAATGCCTGCGGCACAACGGATCCCAGGCTGCGTGGCGCCGGATCACGACGAAGCCCACCGAGATCGGCGGCATCCCCATCCCGGAGGGTGCGCGCATCCTCATGGTCTCCTCCTCCGGCAACCACGACCGCCGTCGCTTCGAGGACCCCGAGCTCGTCGACGTGCGCCGCGACGACGCCGCCGACCACCTCACCTTCGGCTACGGCGCCCACCAGTGCCTCGGCAAGAACCTCGCCCGCATGGAGATGCAGATCTTCCTCGAGGAGCTCACCGGCCGCCTGCCCCACATGCGCCTCGCCGAGCAGGAGTTCACCTACGTCCCCAACACCTCCTTCCGCGGGCCCGAGCACCTCTGGGTCGAGTGGGACCCCCAGGCCAACCCCGAGCGCACCGATCCCTCGGTCCTCCAGCCGCGCATCGAGGTCAACATCGGCGAGCCGACGACGGCCCACCACAGCCGGCCGATGCGCGTGACCCGCGTCGTCGACGCCGCCGACGGCGTCCGCCACATCACCCTGACCAGCGCCGACGGCACCGCCCTGCCCGCCTTCACCCCCGGGTCGCACATCGACGTCGAGTGCGGCGACACCGGCATCGTGCGCCAGTACTCGCTGTGCGGCGTCCCGCCGGCGCCCGTCCAGCCGGAGGGCTGCCCGGTCCCCCACGTCCCCCGGCCCGAGAGCTACGAGATCGCCGTCCTCCGCGAGGAGGAGTCCCGCGGCGGGTCCGACTGGGTGCACGACCACGTGCGCGAAGGGGAGGTCCTCACCGTCCGCGGACCGCGCAACCACTTCCGCCTGCCCGACCGGGCGCAGCGGTACGTCTTCGTCGCCGGGGGCATCGGCATCACCCCGATCAGGGCGATGGCCGCGCAGGCAGCCCGCGAGGGCACGCCCTACGAGATCCACTACCTCGGCCGCGCGCGGGAGGGCATGGCCTTCCTCGACGAGCTCCTCGCGGAGCACGGCGACCGGCTCGTCGTCCACTGCTCCGGCGAGGGCAACCGTGCCGACCTGCGAAACCTCATGTCCGACAACGCCGCCGACGCCCGCGCCGGCCGGGTCCACGTCTACGCGTGCGGGCCGCAGCGGATGATCGACGACCTCACCGCGGGCAGCACCGACTGGCCCGAGGGCGCCGTCGCCTTCGAGCACTTCTCCTCCACGCTCGGCGAGCTCGACCCCGAGCAGGAGCACGAGTTCACCGTGCACCTCGAGGACTCCGACGTCGACCTCGTCGTCCCCCGCGACAAGACCCTCCTGCAGACCCTGCGCGAGTCCGGCAGGGATGTCCCCTCCAACTGCGAGGAGGGCCTCTGCGGCACCTGCGAGGTACCCGTCCTCGAGGGCGACATCGACCACCGCGACGTCGTCCTCACCCCCGCCGAGCGCCGCGACGGCGACCGGATGATGTCGTGCTGCTCCCGGGCCGACGGCACCCGGATCACGCTCGGCCTCTGACTCCCCTTCCCTCCCAACCCGAAGGCAACCGATGACGCTTGCACTCCTGGGCATCGTGATTTCGCTCGCGGTCCTCATCACCCTCGCCTACCGCGGCCACTCGGTGATCGCGGTCGCCCCCTTCGCCGCTGCCATCGCCGTCCTCATGTCCGGCGCACCCCTCCTGGCCAGCTACACGCAGATCTTCATGCCCGCCCTCGCCGGGTTCATGGCCTCCTTCTTCCCGCTCTTCCTCGTCGGCGCGATCTTCGGCCGGCTCATGACCGTCAGCGGGTACGCCCACGACTTCGCGGGCTGGATCTCGGGGCTGCTCGGACCCCGGTTCGCCATCCTCATCACCGTGCTCGCGACCGCGCTGCTCACCTACGGCGGAGTGAGCGCCTGGGTCGTCGTCTTCACGATCTTCCCCATCGCGACCTCGCTCTTCGCGGAGGCGGACATCCCCCGCCGCCTCATGCCCGCAGCGATCGCGCTCGGCATCTTCACCTTCGCCACCGCCGCCCTGCCGGGATCACCGCAGATCCACAACACGATCCCGACGAAGTACTTCGGGACCAACACCTTCGCCGCGCCCGGGCTGGGCATCCTCGGTGCGATCATCGTCTTCGCCCTCGGCATGCTCTGGCTGGACCGTCGGCAGAAGCAGCTCGCCCGCGCCGGTGAGTCCTTCAGCGACATCACCGAGGCGGAGGCCAAAGAGGCACGACGCCTCGGCAATGCCGACGCTGTGGCGCCCGAGCAGCCCACTGCCGCAACGACTGCAGACCGTCCCTCGGCCGTCGCCGGCCTCATCGGGCTCAGCCCGGTCATCGCGATCGTCGCCGTCAACGCGCTCTGCACCTACGTCCTCCTGCCGGCGCTCGACACGAGCTACCTCGCCGAGGAGAAGTTCGGTGCCACCTCCCTCGACGGCGTCGCCGGCATCTGGGCCGTGACCGTCGCGATGCTCGCCGGGATCGTCCTCGTCTTCCTCCTGCGGATCAGCGCCGCCAGGGAGTACGTCGACGCCCTGACCGAGGGCGCGAAGAACTCCGTACTACCCGTCTTCACCACCGCGAGCGAGGTCGGCTACGGCGCCGTCATCGCCTCCCTCGCCGTCTTCGCGACGGTCCGTGACGGCATCTTCGGCATCAGCGACAACCCGATCGTCGTCGCCGCCGCGTCCACGTCGGGGATCTCCGGCCTCACCGGATCGGCATCCGGTGGACTGACGATCACCCTCGAGACCTTCGGCGAGGACCTCTCCCGGATGGCCGCCGACCAAGCGATCCCGATGGACCTCATGCACCGGGTCACCGCCATGGCCGCGACGGGCTTCGACTCCCTTCCCCACAATGGAGCCATCATCACGCTGCTCCTCGTCTGCGGTCTCTCGCACCGCGAGTCCTACAAGGACATCTTCGTCGTGACCGTCATCGTCCCCGTCGTGGGACTGCTCGCCGTCATGGGCCTCGGCCTGGCCGTCGGGACCTTCTGATACCCACCGCGGCGAGCGACCGTTCGCCCAGACCAAAGGAGTGATCATGGCCCACTACCGCCAGGTCGGACCGGTGCCGGACAAGCGGCACACCCTCTTCAAGGACGAGCAGGGCAGCATCCTCTACGAGGAGCTCATGGGTGAGGAGGGCTTCTCCTCGGACAGCTCGCTGCTCTACCACCGCCACATCCCTTCGGCGATGGTCGCCGCGCGGCCCTGGCAGCTGCCCGACCAGACGTTGACCCCCAACGAGCCGCTGCTCCCCCGCCACCTCAAGCTGCACGACCTCTTCACCGAGGACGAGGTGGCCGGCACGGATGCCGTGACCGGGCGCCGGCTCGTCCTGGGCAACCCGGACGTGCGCATCTCCTACGCGCACGTCGGCGCCACCTCGCCGCTGTACAAGAACGCGATCGGTGACGAGTGCGTCTACGTCGAGCGCGGCTCGGCGCTCGTGGAGACCCAGTTCGGCGCCCTCGAGGCCGCGGAGGGTGACTACGTCATCATCCCGCGCGCCACGATCCACCGCTGGGTGCTGCGCGAAGGGGAGACCGCCCGCCTCTACGCCATCGAGGCGAGCAGCCACATCGCCCCGCCGAAGCGCTACCTCTCCCGCTACGGCCAGCTGCTCGAGCACGCCCCCTACTGCGAGCGGGACATCCATGGCCCGAGCGCGCCCCTGCTCCGCGAGGAGCAGGACGTCGACGTCCACATCAAGCACCGCGGCCGCGGCCCGAGCGGGATCGCGGGGACCGTGCACACCGTGCCGGAGCACCCCTTCGACGTCGTCGGCTGGGACGGGTGCCTCTACCCCTACACCTTCAACATCCGCGACTTCATGCCGATCACCGGCAAGGTCCACCAGCCGCCGCCGGTGCACCAGGTCTTCGAGGGCCACAACTTCGTCATCTGCAACTTCGTGCCGCGCAAGGTCGACTACCACGAGCTGTCGGTGCCGGTGCCCTACTACCACTCCAACGTCGACAGCGACGAGATCATGTTCTACGTCGATGGGGACTACGAGGCGCGCAAGGGCTCGGGCATCGACAAGGGCTCCATCTCGGTCCACCCCGGCGGGCACGCCCACGGCCCCCAGCCCGGCGCGGTCGAGGCATCGCTCGGCGCGGAGTCCTTCGACGAGACCGCCGTCATGATCGACACCTTCCGCCCACTCGACCTCGGGCCCGGAGCCCTGGCCGTCGACGACGGCCGGTATGCCTCGTCGTGGACCGGCGGGCGCTGGCACGGGACGGATGCATGAGCCGCGTACCCCCGCAGTTCCTCAGGTTCTTCGACGACGCCGCGACCTTCCCGCCGGGGCTGGCACCGGTGGAGCGAGCGGTGCGCGACCACGTCGCGCGGCGCTCCTCCCCCGTCCTCCCCGCGGTGGGGCCCGCGGTGCTCGCCCTGGCCGACCTGCCGCAGGCCCGCGAGGTGGCCGCGGGACTGGACCTCACCGACCCGGTCGAGGTCAGCGTCGTCACCCCCGCCGGTGCGCTCCACGAGGCCCTGCGCACGGCGGAGGAGGTCCACCCGCAGCTGCGCGTGGTCGCCCTCGAGCTCAAGACCGACCCGACCGACCGCGACACCTGGACCCGGCAGATCCGCGAGGCGGCCACCGTCGACGGGCTCCCGGTCTTCGTCGAGCTCACCGCCGGTCAGGTCGCCGACGGCGCCCTCGACCTGCTCGCCGGCACCGGGCTACGGTTGAAGTACCGCACCGGCGGCATCGAGGCACACCTCTTCCCCACCCCCGAGGAGCTCGGCGAGGTACTCACCGCCGCCGTGGCGGCCGACCTGCCCTTCAAGCTGACAGCCGGTCTGCACGAGGCGATCCGGTACACCAACCCGGACACCGGATTCACCCACCACGGCTTCCTCAACATCGCC
>DXAR01000167.1 GCA_019116945.1 Candidatus Janibacter merdipullorum
GAGCTCGGCGAGGGCGTGCTTGAGCGTCATGGCGGAGGCGAGGCGCTGCGCCTCGCGGGCGGCCGCGGCGGTGGAGGAGTAGGCGCGGTAGCGCACTCCACCGAACCCGGGGCCGAGGGTCGTGTCGTCGACGGCGATGACGGCGCGGAGGCCGACTCGGTCGTCGCGGCAGGTGATCGTCTGCTCGGTCGCCCAGGGTTCGGCGATGGCGTCAGAGGTCGGGGACGGGGTCGTGACTGTGGTCATGGACCCCATGGTGACAGGGGCGGTGTGACCCCCGTCACGTGGGGGTGTGGCTCAGAAGTGCTGCTTCATCAGGCCCGTGTCGACGTCGTAGACGAAGCCACCGACCTGGACGCTGTCGGGGACGAGCGGGTGCGAGACGACGGCCTTGACGTCCTGCTCGAGCGCGGCCAGTTGGTCGTGCACGACGTGGAAGCCCTGCCACGAGGCGTCCTGCCCGGCGGCCTCGCCGATCTTCTCCCGCAGCTCGATCTCCGAGGAGGTCGTCATGGCGCACCGGGTGTGCGGGACGACGAGGACGCGCTTGACGTTGAGCAGGTGCACCCCGAGGACGATGGCCTCGAGGGCGGCCGCGGTGATCCGGCCACCGGGGTTGCGGAAGATCTTGGCGTCACCGGGGGAGAGGCCAAGCATCCCGAGGGGGTCGATCCGACTGTCCATGCAGGTCACGACGGCGACGCCGGCATGGGCGATCCCGTCGAACCCGCTGAGGGAGAAGGACTGGGCGAACTCTTCGTTCGCGGCGAGCAGGTCGGAGAAGGCATCGGTCATGGCCCCACCGTAGACCCGCGTCGGCCATCACGAATCCATTCCGGAGCAGAAATCACACGGGCGTCATCGTGCCGTGGACCACACCGGTGGTGTAGACATCTTCGCAGGATCACCGGGAGGAGCGACGTGGACAGACGACGAGGTCGGATCGCCTTCGTGGCGGCCGTCGGCACGGCGGCCGCGCTGGGGCTCGCCGCATGCGGCAGTGACAGTGACTCAACCGGTGGCACCCAGCTCACCTGGTACATCAACCCCGATGGTGGCGGCTCGGACCCCAACGGGGGTGGGCAGGCCCAGCTGGCCAAGGAGTGCACGGCCGCCTCGGACGGTGCTTACGACATCGGCATCGAGCTGCTGCCGAACGAGGCCACGGACCAGCGCCAGCAGCTCCTGCGGAGGCTGGCCTCCAACGACACCGGGGTCGACATCATGTCGATCGACCCGGTGTTCGTCGCCGAGTTCGCTGAGGCTGGTTATCTCGCCGAGGTTCCAGCAGAGATCCAGAGCGACCTGCGTGAGGACAGCGTCGACCCCGCACTCGAGTCTGCTATGTGGAAGGACACGATGTACGCGGCGCCATTCTGGGCGAACACCCAGTTGCTCTGGTATCGCAAGTCGGTGGCTCGAGAAGCAGGATTGGACATGACGAAGCCTGTGACGTGGGAGCAGGTGATCGAGGCAGCAGAGGCCACGGACACGGAGATTGGTGTGCAGGCCTCGCCCTACGAGGGCTACGTGGCTTGGATCAATGCCCTTGTGGAGGGCAGTGGTGGCGCTGTCGTGACCAACCCCGGCGCGGACGGGCCTGACCTCGAGTTCGGCCTCGAAACTGAGGCCGGCGCCAACGCTACGCAGATCATCAAGGACATTGCAGACAAGAACGTTGCGGGACCGGCCATGGGGTCGACGAACGAGACGACGACCCTCGACATGTTCCAGAATGATCAGGCTGGCTTCATGGTCAACTGGATCTACGTCTACGCGACCCTCAAAGGGGGAGATTCGAAGGCTGCTCAAGACTTGGGATGGGCGCGTTACCCCCAGACGGTTGCGGGGGAGCAGTCCAAGCCCCCGCTCGGCGGGATCGAGATGGGAGTGAATGCTGCGTCGGAGAACGAGAACGTTGCCTGGGACGCTGTGGAGTGTCTGACCTCGAAGAAGGGGCAGACCGACTACATGCTGGGTTCGGGTAATCCGGCTGCTCGTAAGTCCGTATACGACAACCCGGAGATCAAGAAGCAGTTCCCGATGGCCGAGTTGATCCGGTACTCGCTAGACACCGGCGCTCCGCGTCCACTGACCCAGTACTACGGCGACGTCTCCGCGGGCATCCAGGAGGAGTACAGCCCGCCCGGGTCGGTCGACCCCGACTCCACGCCACGGGAGACGACGAGCCTCCTCGAGGCGGTCCTGAGGGGAGATGCGTTGTTGTGAGCACCGCGACCGAGCTCCGGACGGCGAAGGGGGCGAAGCCGCGCCTCTCCGACCGGGCCCGCACGGAGCAGCGGCTCGGCTGGAAGCTGGCGATGCCCGCCTTCGTCGTCATGCTCTTCGTCACGGCCTACCCGATCCTCCAGGCGGTCTGGAACAGCTTCTTCGCCTACCGGCTCACCGACCCGGACAACCGCGAGTTCGTCGGGCTGCAGAACTACCTCGTCGCCCTCAGCGACTCGGTCTTCTGGAGCGCGATGTGGATGACCGTGCTCGTCACGGTGATCACCGTCGTCGTCGAGCTCGTCCTCGGCTTCATCATCGCCCTGGTCATGCACCGGATCGTCATCCCGCGCAGGACGCTGCGCACGGTCGTGCTCATCCCGTACTCGATCATCACCGTCGTCTCCGGCTTCACTTGGCTCTACGCATTCCAGACGGACACCGGATTCGTCAACCGATGGACCCAGTGGATCCCCGGGGTGAGCGAGAACTTCGACTGGTTCGGCAGCTTCTGGCCGGCCGTCTTCGTCATCTCCCTCTCGGAGATCTGGAAGACGACCCCCTTCATGTCCCTGCTCCTGCTCGCCGGCCTCGCCCAGGTCGACTCCTCGATGGAGGAGGCGGCGAAGGTCGACGGGGCCTCGTGGTTCCAGGTCCTGTGGAAGGTCATCCTGCCGAGCATGAAGGCCGCGGTCATGGTCGCGCTGCTCTTCCGCACGCTCGACGCCTTCCGCATCTTCGACAACATCTTCATCATGACCGGCGGCGCCAACGACACGGATTCCCTGTCGATGCTCATCTATCGCCAAACCATCGACCGGACCGAGATCGGGTTGGGATCAGCACTCTCGGTCATCCTCTTCCTCTGCGTACTGATCATCGCCGCGCTGTTCGTCAAGGGGTTCAAGGTCGACCTCGCCGAGGGGAGGAGCTGACATGGCGAAGACCTCCGCCAAGGGGACCGCGCTCTGGAGCGTGCTCGCGATCCCGATCCTGGTCTGGACCGGGTTGCCGCTGCTGTGGATGTTCTCCCTCTCCCTCAAGAGCGCGAGTGACCTGGCCAACCCGGACAAGAGCGTCCTCGGCAACTTCTGGCCGAAGGACCCCACGCTCGATAACTACAAGCTGATCTTCACCGGTGGCGCGAGCGACCTCTTCATGCCGGCGTTGCGCAACTCGCTCATCGTCTGCCTCCTCGCGACCCTCATCTCGGTCGTGCTCGCGATGTTCTGCGCCTATGCGATCTCGCGGCTGGAGTTCAAGGGCAAGAAGATGATCCTCACGACGGCGCTCGCCGTGAGCTTCTTCCCCGTCGTCGCGATGGTGACGCCGCTCTTCGAGGTGTGGAGCCGGACCGGGCTCTTCGACACGATCCCCGGCCTCATCATCCCCTACCTCGCGCTCACCCTGCCGCTGTCCATCTGGACGATGTCGGCCTTCTTCCAGCAGATCCCGTGGGAGATGGAGCAGGCGGCGCAGGTCGACGGTGCGACGAGCTGGCAGGCCTTCCGCAAGGTCATCGTCCCGCTCGCCTCACCGGGAGTCTTCACGACGGCGATCATCACCTTCTTCGTCGCGTGGAATGACTTCGTCTTCGCGATCTCGCTCACCTCGGACCAGGCGCGCACCGTGCCCGCGGCGCTCGCCTTCTTCACCGGGGCGAGCCAGTTCGAGCAGCCGACGGGCGCGATCATGGCGGCCTCCGTCGTCGTGACCATCCCCGTCGTCATCCTCGTGCTCCTCTTCCAGCGTCGCATCGTCGCCGGCCTCACCTCGGGCGCCGTCAAGGGCTGACCCCCGCCTTCACGAACCAGGAGAACCCCATGGCAGAGATCACCCTCAGGAACATCGTCAAGAAGTACGGCGACGGCTTCCCCGCGGTCAACGACGTGAGCCTCGACATCAAGGACGGGGAGTTCATGATCTTCGTCGGCCCGTCCGGCTGCGGGAAGTCGACCCTCCTGCGGATGGTCGTGGGCCTCGAGGACATCACGAGCGGCGAGCTGCAGATCGACGGCAAGCGGGTCAACGACCTCTCGCCCAAGGACCGCAACCTCTCGATGGTCTTCCAGAACTACGCCCTCTACCCGCACCTGACGGTCTTCGAGAACATCGCCTTCCCCCTTCGCCTCGCCAAGGGCAAGCACAGCAACGAGGAGGTGGACCGCAAGGTCCGCATGGCCAGCGAGATGCTCGAGCTCGACGAGCACCTCGAGCGCAAGCCGGCCAACCTCTCCGGTGGGCAGCGCCAGCGCGTGGCCATGGGGCGGGCGATCGTGCGGGACGCCGACGCCTTCCTCTTCGACGAGCCGCTGTCCAACCTCGACGCCAAGCTCCGCGGCCAGATGCGCACGGAGATCGCGCGCATGCAGCGGCGGATGGGGACGACGACGATCTACGTCACCCACGACCAGACCGAGGCGTTGACGCTCGGTGATCGCGTCTCCGTCCTCAAGAAGGGGGTGCTGCAGCAGTGCGCCAGCCCCCGCGAGCTCTACGACCAGCCGGTCAACCTCTTCGTCGCCGGGTTCATCGGGACGCCGCCGATGAACTTCCTGCCGGCGGAGGTGCAGGGTGACGAGCTCGTCCTGCCCTTCTGCTCCGCGCCCGTCCCGGAGATCGCCAGGCAGCGCCTCCAGGGCAAGGAGCTGCTCATCGTCGGGATCCGGCCGGAGCACATCAAGGACGCCGACCTCGGTGACGACACCGCCGGGGGAGTGCGCTTCGACGCGGTCGTCGACCAGACGGAGTGGCTCGGCAACGAGCAGTACGCCTATGTCCCCTTCGACGTGGAGGGGGACGTCAAGGCGAAGCTCGACGAGCTGGACAAGGACCTCGACGGTGAGGGCATGCGCACCCAGATGGTCGTCAACCTCGACCCGCGCTCGCGGGTGCGCGAGGGCGATGTCGGGCACTTCGTCTTCAACCCCGGCCTCATGCACGTCTTCGACCCGGAGACCGGTGACTGCCTCACCCGGGACGACGACAAGGCCGCGGAGATCGCCCGTCAGTCCGAGGAGGACCGGCAGCGGGCGCTGGACCGGGCGCGGGAGCGCGAGGCCGAGCAGCAGACGGCCTGACCGTCAGGCCCCCAGGTCGGCGCGGGTCGGTGCGAAGGCGCCGGCCCGCCCGACGGTGAGCGCGGAGGCCTCGATCCCACGGGAGATCGCCGCGGTGACGACCGCTCCCCGGGCCCGCCGCAGGCGGGGGCGGGTCTCCGGTCCGCCGAGGAGGCCCGCGTCGAGGAGCCCCGAGAGCAGCCCGGCCATGAAGGAGTCGCCGGCGCCGACCGTGTCGACGACGTCGACGGCCCGGCCGGGGACGGTGACGACGCGGCCGGAGGGCAGGACGGCGATCGCGCCCGCCGGGCCGCGGGTGCAGACGAGGACGGTAGGGCCGAGGTCGCGCCAGCCGCGCAGCCAGTCGGTGAGGCCCTGCACGTCGAGGGGGCGGCCCGCCAACCACTCGAGGTCGTCGTCGCTCGCCTTGACGACATCGCTCACCGCGACCCGCCGCTCGACCTCCGCGAGGGTCGCCTCGCGGTCGGACACGAGCGAAGGGCGGATGTTGGGGTCGTAGGAGACCGTGCCGGACCGCCGGCCGCCGTCCATCGCCGCCAGGACGTCGATGCCGCCGGGTGGCAGGAGCGCGCCGAGAGAGCCCGTGTGGAGGTGCCCGGTGCGCTCGGGCAGCTCGGGGACCCGCCACGTGAGGTCGAAGGTGTACTCGGCCCGCCCCTCCTCGTCGAGGGTCGCGACCGCCTCCGAGGTGTCCTCGGCACGATCGCTGCCCGGGACGAGCTCGACTCCCGCGTCGGACGCGTGCGTCCCGAGAGCCGCGCCTCCCTCGTCCCGGCCGAAGTGCGTGGCCAGGGCGACCCGGTGGTCGAGGTGGGCGAGCCCGACGGCGACGTTGAGGGGGCTGCCGCCCACGTGGCGCGTCTCGGTGCCGTCGGGGGTGCGGACGACGTCGACGAGTGCCTCGCCGATGACGAGGGTTCGGCTCGGAGCCGAGCGGCGGCCGGGCATCGTCAGGAGCTGAGCGCGGGGGAGAGCCGCTGGACCTTGGTGAGGTTGTGGTGGGCCTCGACGATCCGGGTCGTGCCCGACTTGCTGCGCATGACGAGCGACTCGGTCGTCGCCCCGCCGGCGCGGTACCGGACGCCGCGCAGCAGCTCCCCGTCGGTGATGCCGGTCGCGACGAAGTAGCAGTTGTCGGTCTGGACAAGGTCATCGGTCGTGAGGACCTGGTCGAGGTCGTGCCCGGAGTCGATGGCGTGCTGACGCTCCTCGTCGTCGCGCGGCCACAGCCGACCCTGGATGACGCCGCCGAGGCACTTGATGGCGCAGGCGGTGATGATCCCCTCGGGGGTGCCGCCGATGCCGAGGAGGAGGTCGATGCCCGTCTCGGGACGCGCGGCCATGATCGCGCCGGCGACGTCTCCGTCGGAGATGAAGCGGATCCGGGCGCCCGCCCGGCGGACCTCCTCGGCCAGGTCGGCGTGGCGGGGCCGGTCGAGCATGACGACCGTGACGTCCTCGGGCTGGGTCGCCTTCGCCTTGGCGATGCGACGGATGTTCTCGGCCACGGGGAGGCGGATGTCGACGGCGTCGGCGGCCTCGGGGCCGGTGACGAGCTTGTCCATGTAGAAGACGGCGCTCGGGTCGTACATGGTCCCGCGGTCGGCGACGGCCATGACCGAGACGGCGTTGGTCATCCCCTTCGCCGTGAGCGTGGTGCCGTCGATGGGGTCGACGGCGACGTCGCAGGCGGGGCCGGACCCGTCGCCGACCTCCTCCCCGTTGAAGAGCATCGGGGCCTCGTCCTTCTCGCCCTCGCCGATGATGACGGTGCCGTCCATCTGGATGCTCGAGATCATCTCGCGCATGGCGTCGACGGCCGCACCGTCCGCCTTGAGCTTGTCGCCGCGCCCGACCCAGCGGCCTCCGGCGAGGGCAGCGGCCTCGGTGACCCGGACGAGCTCCATCGCCAGGTTGCGGTCGGGGTGCATGACCCCGGCGCTGGGGACGGGTGTGCTGGACTCGCTCATGGTTCTCCCTCGGGCTCGGTGCTCGTCGCGCCAGAGCCTATCTGCCGCCCTCGGGCGCGCGTGCGACCATGTGCCCCATGAGTTCCGCCCCCGGCGACCGCCCCGAGACCGTCCAGGAGACGGCCGCTGACGAGCCTGCCCCCCAGCAGAGCGCGCCGCAGCCCCCTTCGCGCGGCGCCAGCCACTACGCCAAGGGCACCGCGGCCAACATGGTCCGGTCGATGGCGGTCATCCTCGCCATCGTGCTCGGCTTCTACTTCGTCGCGGGGCGCGGCAACACCCGCACCCCCGAGTCGCTCGACGTCCCGGGATCGGCACAGCACCACGCGCAGCAGGCGGGTGAGGCCTTCGCCTACCCCGAGCGGCTGCCGGACGGATGGATCGCCACGACCGTGCGCTACGAGACCGCGGACGACGTCATGACGTGGAATGCGGGCTACACGACCCCCGACGAGGAGCACGTCTCGATCCGCCAGGCGGTCGACCCCTCCGCCTCGTGGGTCAAGGCCCAGACCAACGGCGGCGCCGCGACCGGGACGCTGACGACCGAGGACGGCCGGGACTGGGTGACGCGCGAGCGCGACGGCCAGGTCCAGCGCAGCCTCGTCCACGACCCCGACGGCTCCGGCGAGCTGACGACGATCATCACCGGCACCGGCAGCTGGGACCAGCTCGAGGCCTTCGCCGACCGGCTCGTCGAGGCCGACACCGGGAAGGGCGCCTCACCTGCCTCATGATTTCCGGGTGACCCGATAGTCTCCGCCTTCGCATGAGTCTCAAACTCTTGCGAAGGCGGGGAAACTCTTGCTGAGCCGCCGTCGGTGACTCCTCACCCGATCTCGAGCACGGGCGGGGCGAGCGTGCGCCACGGGGGCACGGTCACGGCAGCCGACTCACTCGTCGGGTGTGCTCTCGGAGGCGAGGCTCGCCTCCGCCTTGTCGAGCCAGGCCTCGCAGTGAGAGGCCAGGGCCTCGCCGCGCTGCCACAGCCGCATCGACTCCTCGAGGCCGGCCTGGCCCCCTTCGAGCCGGGCGACGAGGTCGACGAGCTCCTGCCGCGCCTCCTCGTAGCTGAGGTCGGCGACGTCGGTCTGCTCCTGCTCTTCGGCCATGGACCCACTCTAAGTTGCAGGCCGGACCCCGAGGTGACGCGCGGGTACGGCAACCACGTGGCTCCATCGGCGGGAGGCGAGGCCCGGAATCACGGGGTTCGCGTCCTCTTCTACCCCAGTAGTGATATCCGTACCCGCGAGTAGCGTCCGGCGGACTCGTCAGGAGTGGCTCAGGAGTCGATGACCCGGACCGCGAAGTCGCCATCCACGATGGTCACCCGCAGCAGGTCGTCGACGGCCAGCGGCTCGCGGGAGGCGACGACCTCCCCTTCGGGCCGCTGGACGATCGCATAGCCCCGCTCGAGGGTCGACGCGGGCGACAGGACCCGCGCCTGGGCCCGCAGATGCCCGATCCGGTCACGCTCGCGGTGCAGGCGGGCTTCGA
>DXAR01000168.1 GCA_019116945.1 Candidatus Janibacter merdipullorum
GTGAGAGACTGATCACATGCCCGCAGCGACTCCTTCCTCGTACTCGATCACCATCCGCCTGCACACCTCCCCGGACTATGCCGTCGTGGGCCGGGTGGCCACGGCCATCGCCGAGCAGGGCGGCATCGTCACCGCCATCGACATCGCCGACTCGCGTCACGACAGCCTCGTCGTCGACGCCACCTGCTCCGGCTTCGACGTCAACCACACCGATGGCCTCGTCGCTGCCGTCGAGGCGGTCGAAGGGGTCAAGGTCCACAAGGTCTCCGACCGGACCTTCCTCCTCCACCTCGGCGGCAAGATCTCGGTCAAGTCCAAGGTCTCGCTGCGCACCCGTGACGACCTGTCGATGGCCTACACCCCCGGTGTCGGCCGGGTCTCCTCGGCGATCGCCAAGAACCCCGAGGACGCCCGCCGGCTCACGGTCAAGGGCAACAGCGTCGCCGTCGTCACCGATGGTTCCGCGGTCCTCGGGCTGGGCAACATCGGCCCGGAGGCGGCGATGCCGGTGATGGAGGGCAAGGCGGCGCTCTTCAAGCAGTTCGCCAACATCGACGCGTGGCCGATCTGCCTGGCGACGCAGGACACCGAGGAGATCGTCAAGGCGGTCGAGATGATCGCGCCGGGCTTCGGTGGGATCAACCTCGAGGACATCGCGGCGCCGCGGTGCTTCGAGATCGAGCGGCGGCTGCGCGACAAGCTCGACATCCCGGTCTTCCACGACGACCAGCACGGGACGGCGATCGTCGTCCTCGCCGCGCTGCGCAATGCGCTGCGCGTCGTCGACAAGTGGCTCGAGCAATCGCGCATCGTCGTCTCCGGCGGCGGTGCCGCCGGCACCGCCATCGTCACGCTGCTCCTCGCGGCCGGTGCCAAGGACGTCATCGTCTACGACCGTGAGGGTCTACTCAGCGCGGACGACGACTCCCTCACCGGCGCCAAGCGTGAGCTGGCCGAGCGGACGAATCCACGTCGGGTGCGCGGTGACCTCGCCGAGGGGCTCGAGGGCGCCGACGTCTTCATCGGGGTCTCCGCGCCGAACCTCCTCAAGGCCGAGTGGATCCGCGACCACATGGCCGAGGACCCGATCGTCTTCGCCCTCGCGAACCCGGACCCGGAGATCGACCCGGCCGAGGCGGCCCAGTACGCGAAGGTCGTCGCCTCGGGGCGCAGCGACTACCCGAACCAGATCAACAACGTCCTCGCCTTCCCGGGTGTCTTCCGGGGTCTGCTCGACGCGCACGCCGAGGACGTCACCGTCGACATGCTCATTCGGGCCGCCGATGCCATCGCCGGGGTCGTCAAGGACGAGGAGATCAACCCCTCCTACATCATCCCGAGCGTCTTCCACCCGGACATCTCGGACGCGGTCGCCGTCGCGATCGCCGGCGAGGGCAAGTCCTCCGCCGGCGCCACCGGCCCGATCAAGGTCGGCTCCCGCGCCACCGCGGCCCCCGTCGACGAGACCGGGGTCCTCCCGCGCGTCCGCTGACCCGGGTGGCAGGCTTGCACGTGTGAAGCCACCCCGCACCTATCGCAAGGACACCTCGGCCGCACCGCGCGGATACTCCTCCTGGGAGGCCGCCGGCCTGCTCTGGCTTGCGGAGGCCGAGGCGGACGGCGGGGCGACGATCGCCGAGCTGCAGGACGTCGACATCGACCACATCGACCTCCTCCAGTACGACCCCGCGCCGTCGACGAATGTCCAGGCCGACGAGCTCGGCGTCGCCCTCACCCGCACGCACTCCGCGGGGGCGCCGGCCTTCGGGGCACCGCCGGCCCGGTGGACCAGCCACGGCTTCATCGGTCCGGCGGAGTCCCCCCTTCCCATGCCGCTCGAGGCGAGCGAGTCGTGGGGCGCCTTCTACGCAGAGCAGCGGATCCGCCACCTGCTGCGGATCGGCCGCTCCCAGGGTCTGTGGGTGGAGGAGACCGAGGTCTTCGAGCGGGTCGCGGAGCGCCTCGAGTCCGGTGAGTTCGACGACGACCGGCCGCCGGCCAGGATCCACGGCGACCTCTGGGCGGGCAATGTCCTGTGGACCCGGCGGGGTGCCGTCCTCATCGACCCGGCCGCCCACGGTGGCCACGCCGAGACCGACCTGGCGATGCTCCTCCTCTTCACCGCACCACACATCGCCCGGATCATCGCCGCCTACGACGAGGCCGCCCCGCTCGCCGACGGCTGGCAGGAGCGGGTGGGCCTCCACCAGCTCTTCCCGATCATGCTCCACGCGGTGATCTTCGGCGGCGGCTACGTCATGCAGTCGGTCGAGACCGCGCGCAAGTACGCCTGACCTCGGCGCCGCCACCGGACGAAGGGGGGACAACCCCCCTTCGTCTGGGGGGAGGGCTCGGCAGACGCGGCCACCTCCGCCTCCATAGGTTGGTCACGTGACCACGCAGACGATGAGCCCACCACTGGAGAGGCCGAGCCTCCCGCGACGATGGCTCGCGGGCTGGGGCAGCGTCCTGCTCCTCCTCACGAGCACGATCACCTCCACGGTGGCGATGGTCTTCGCGACCCTCGTCGTCACGGCGGTGCTCCTCATCAGCGCCGGCGGTGTCGGGCTGCTCCTCCTCGTCCCCCTCGTCTGGATCGGCGGCGTCATCGGGCACGCCGAGCGACACCGGGTCGTGGCCCTCGCCGGCCGGCGGGTCGACCCGCCCGCGCGGCGTCCGCAACCGCTGTGGCGTCGGCTCCTCCTCGACCAGCACTCCTGGCGCAGCGTCGCCTACCTCTTCCTCCACGCGCTGTGGGGAGCGGTGAGCGGGTGGTTCACCCTCCTCCTGCTCACCCAGGTGCTCCTCATGCTCGGGGTGCCGCTCCTCGGCAGCCGCCTCCCGGACGATGGCGTCCAGCTCTTCGGGGTCCTGCCCGTCGACGGGGTCGTGCCCCTCGCCACGGCGTGGACGATCTCCCTCGTCCTCCTGCTCATCATGCCGCTCCTGGCGCACCTGCTTACCTCCGTGGACGTGATGTTTGCCCGGTGGCTCCTCGGCCGCGACGAGCGCAAGGTCGTCGAGCACCTCAGCGCCCGCGTCGACACCCTCACCGACACCCGCCGCGAGGCGGTCGACTCGGTCGAGGCCGAGCGCCGACGCATCGAGCGTGACCTCCACGACGGCCCGCAGCAGCGCCTCGTCTCCATCGCGATGACCCTCGGCATGGCCAAGCAGGCCATCCACGAGGACCCCGAGTCCGCGGCCGACCTCGTCGACGAGGCGCACCGCTCGGCCAAGGAGGCGATCGTCGAGATGCGCCATGTCGCCCGCGGGATCGTCCCCCCGATCCTCGCCGACCGTGGCCTCGAGGCCGCCCTCCCCGCGCTCGCCGCCCGGTCGGCCGTGCCGGTCTCGGTCGACGTGCGCGATGTCGGCCGGCTGGACCCGACGACCGAGGCCATCACCTACTTCGTCGTGAGCGAGGCCCTGACCAATGTCGCCAAGCACTCCGGGGCCGAGCACGCCGAGGTGACCGTCACCCGTGACGACGAGCGCGTCACCGCGGTGGTGTCCGACGACGGCCGCGGCGGTGCTGACCCCACCCGCGGCACCGGACTCACCGGGCTGCGCCAGCGCGTCACCGCCGTCGACGGGACCCTGGACGTCGAGTCCCCCTCGGGCGGGCCGACCCGCCTGACCGCCACCCTCCCCCTTCGCACCGGACGGAGCCTGTGATGACCGACCAGACGAGCACACCGAGGACCAGGGTCGTCCTCGCCGAGGACTCGGTCCTCCTGCGGGACGGGATCGTCCGCCTCCTCACCTCCGCCGGCTTCGAGGTCGCCGCCGCGTGCCCGGACGCGGAGACCTTCCTCCGCGCCGTGGACGAGCACCGGCCCGAGCTCGTCGTCGTCGACGTGCGGATGCCCCCGACCTTCACCTCCGAGGGCATCGTCGCGGCGCTCAAGGTCCGGGACGCCTACCCGGAGACGGCCGTCATGGTCCTCAGCCAGTACGTCGAGGAGCAGTACGCCACGGAGCTCGTGGCCTCCAGGTCGAAGGGGGTCGGCTACCTCCTCAAGGACCGCGTCGCCGACACGGGCGACTTCGTCGCCGCGCTGCAGGAGGTCGCAGCCGGCGGCACCGTCCTCGACCCCGAGGTCGTCACCCAGCTGCTGACCCGCGCGCGCCACGCCGACCCGCTGGCCGCGCTCACCGCCCGTGAGCGCGAGGTCCTCGACCTCATGGCGCAGGGCCGGACCAACTCCGCCATCGGCAAGGAGCTCTACGTCTCCGACGGTGCGGTGGAGAAGCACGTGACCTCGATCTTCACCAAGCTCGACCTGCCTCCGGCCGACGGCGACCACCGCAGGGTCCTCGCCGTGCTCCGCTGGCTCGACCAGGAGGACTGACGCCATGACCACCACCCCGATGTCGACCCGGCCGGGCGAGCCCGAGGACCCGGACCTGCGCGACCGCTACGCCCGCGATGCGTGGGAGCGCCGCGAGGCCCAGCGCCTCGAAGCAGCCCGTGCGGCCGCGGAGACACCACCCTCACGCACCCCCCGCGGACCGATCCGCGTCATCGCCGCGCTCGTCGCCGCCGCCCTCCTCGTCGCCGCGGGCATCTCCCTCGCCGGGCCGATGCTGCGCCAGACCGAGTCGAGGGACACGACACTGCCCACGGGCCTGTCATCGCTCAGCCTGAAGAACGGCGTGGGTGACGTGCGCATCCGCGTCGCCCAGCCGGGAGAGACCCCCAAGCTCACCTCGACGGTCGAGTGGGGCCTGCGCAAGCCGACGACGAGCGTCGAGACGAGCACCAACGGCGCCACGATTCGCGGCCGGTGCCCGACCGGACCGGTCTCGGTGTGCAGCACCGACTGGCTCATCGTCGTCCCGCCGGACACCGAGATCGACGTCGACCAGGGCGTCGGGCAGGTGCGGGTCGAGGGCACGAGCGGCGACCTCGACATCATGACCGGCGTCGGAGACGTCCGGGTCTCCGACGCCGCGGCCCGGGACATCGCGGTCGAGGTCGGTGTGGGCGGTGCCCGCATCGAGTCGGTCGAGCCGCCCCGCAGGGTGCAGGCCAACCTCGGCGTGGGTGACCTCGTCGTCGCGGTCCCCGACACCGTCCGCTACCGGGTCCGCAGCACGGGGGGCGCCGCCGAGGTGCGCAACTCCCTGGGCAGCTCTCCGAGTGCGGAGCGCCGGATCGACGCCGAGGTCGGTGTCGGTGGGGTCCGCATCGAGCCGAGCTGACGCGGACCCGGCCCGGACCCGACCAGGGTCAGCCCTCGACGAGCAGCATGACGAGGGTGCGCGGTCCATGGACGCCCTCGACCCGGTGGAGCTCGATGTCGCTCGTGGCGCTCGGCCCGCTGATCCAGGTCAGCGGCCGGGCGTCTCCGGCCTCCGGCCGCAGCCGGGCCACCGCGTCGGGCACGTCCTGCACCACCTGGTCCGCGTGCACGACGCACACGTGGGTGTCCGGCACGAGGGTGAGTGCCCGCCGCCCCTGGTCCTCACGGTGGTCGAGCACGATCGTGCCGGTGACCGCGATGCCCAGGGCGGCCGCCGTGACCACCGCGTCCGTTGCGTCGAGCCCGGCGTGGGTGGGGGTCTCGGTCTCCGACCGCACCTCCGCCACCCCGGCCACGGCCTCGACCCACTCCGGGTCGAGGCCCGTCGGCAGTAGCGCGCTGCGGCAGCCGTGGTCGCGCAGGGCGGTCGCGATGGCGGCGGGCAGCCCCGCCGCCGGGACCCGGACGACCTCCGCGCGGTAGTCGGCCACCATCTCCGCGAACTGGGCCAGCCCGTCCGCGTCGGCGGCCCCGCCGTCCCGCAGCTGCTCCCGGTGGAGGGAGCCCACCTGCGTCGTGACGTCGCTGGTCGCCCCCCGGACCCGGGCCAGGATCTCCTCGCGTGCCTTCACCGGTCGTCCTCCTTCTCGCGGGCCCACCACTGTCGGAAGGATTCCTTCGGTGGTGTCGGCAGGTCCCTGGCCTGGGTCCAGGCGCCCAGCCCCGGCACCGAGCGGATCGTGCGCTGGCCGATCGCCCGACCGGCGAGGCCTGCGGCGCGCTGGGCGCCCGCGAGTCGCTTGGGGTCGGAGAGCACCCACGCCGCGGGTGGCACGGTCATCACCGCGGTCCCGAGCGGCGCGCTGGGCCGGTTGCTCCGTCTGCACGTCGCGCTCGCCAACTTCCCGCTGCCCGATGTCGTGGAGGTCCGGATCGCTCTCGAGGTGCTCAGCGTGCGCCTGGCAGCCGCCCATGCCACGGAGGATCACCTCGCCGCGATGCGCGACCTGCTCGACATCATGGCCGACCCCGAGATCGACCGGACGCGGTTCAACGACTGCGACACCGACTTCCACGTGCTGCTCGCCTCGGCCGCGGGCAACCATCTCGCCCGCGACTTCACCGCGGCCATCCGCGAGTCGATGCGGCTGCCGATCCTCGATCGCTTTCGGACCGTCGGGACCTGGGGCGAGGTGGCCGACAAGCTCCGGGCGGACCACGAGGCGATCTTCGCCGCGGTCGCCCGGGGGGACGGCGAGGCGGCCGCGGCGTTCACCGACACGCACATCCGCTCCGCCTGGCAGCTCATCACCACCGCCGAGCCCGATTGAGGCGCAGGCCTGCCCGCTACTTGAGGAACTTGCTCGTGCGCCGGTCTGCGAGCGGCTTGCCCCCGGTCTGGCAGGTGGCGCAGTACTGGAGCGAGGAGTCGGCGAAGCTCACCTCGCGCACGACGTCACCGCAGACGGGGCAGGCCTCGCCGGTGCGGCCGTGGACGCGCATCCCGGCACGCTTGGCGTCCTTGAGCTCGGCGGCGGGCTTGCCCGAGGCCGTCGCCACCGCATCCGTGAGGGTCGTGCGCAGGGCCTCGTAGAGGGCGTCGACCTCGGGGTCGGTGAGCGTGGCGGCCAGGGCGAAGGGGGACAGCCGCGCCACGTGGAGCACCTCGTCGGAGTAGGCGTTGCCGACGCCGGCGATGAGGGACTGGTCGCGCAGCACCCCCTTGATCTGCGAGGAGCGTTCGGAGAGAAGGGCGCCGAAGGCCTCTCGGGTGAACTCCGCCGAGAGCGGGTCCGGCCCGAGGCGGGCGACGCCCGGCACCTCCTGGACGTCGCGGACGAGGTAGGCGGCGAGGCTCTTCTTCGTCCCGGCCTCGGTGAGGTCGAACCCTGATCCGTCGGAGAGTCGGACCCGGAGCGCGATGGGCGACTTGCCGGGGCGCAGCGGGGTGCGGGGCAGCTCCTCGCTGAAGCGCAGCCACCCGGCCCGGGCGAGGTGCATGACGAGATGCGTTCCGTCGCAGTCGATGTCGAGGAACTTGCCGTATCGGTGGACCCCGTCCACGGGGGCACCCTCGAGCGCCTGCGGCGGCGGGTCGACGGTCTTGAGCACCGAGAAAGAGGCCAACTCGAGGGTCTCGACCGCCAGACCGTCGAGTCGCCGGTCGAGGAAGTCGACGAGCCCCTGGACCTCCGGCAGCTCAGGCATCGCGACGCTCCAGCCCCAGAGCCTGCCGCATCTGCTCGAGCATCGTGTAGCCGTCCGCTGCCCGGCAGACCGGCAGCTCGACGCCGACGTGCTGCTCGTAGTCGTCGGTGGCGATGGGCGTGAAGTGGCTGAGGAGCTGCTCGGTCGCCGAGAGCACCCGGATGCCGATGGCGCGGACACGGTCCGGGCGCTGCTCGGCGAACTCGCCGTAGAGGCTCGGGTCGTGCTGCCCGTCGTCACCGACGAGCACCCAGCGCACCTCGGGCAGCTCGCGGGCGAGCCGGTGCAGACAGGCGCGCTTGTGGTCCTGCCCGGAGCGGAACCAGCCGGTGTTCGTCGGGCCCCAGTCGGTCATGAGCATCGCGCCGAGCGGGTACCCGGCCCGGCGGAGGAAGCGGGTCAGCGGTGGCACGGCATTCCACGCGCCCGTCGAGACGTAGACGATCGGGGCGCCGGGGTGCTCGGCGAGGATCTCGCGGTACATCGTCGCCATGCCGGGGACCGCGCGCCTGGTGCCCTCGTGGCGGAAGAAGGTGTTGTAGGCGGCGATCATCGGCCGCGGCATCGTCGTCGTGATGATCGTGTCGTCGATGTCGGAGATGATGCCGAAGGTCTGCTCGGGGTCGACGATGAAGACCGCGGCCGTCGTGTCGGCCGCTCGCGGTGAGGAGATCTGCACGTCGTGCCAGCCGGGCGCGAGGCCGTGGCCGGTGATCGTCAGATCGAGGAGGCCGGATCGGTCTGCGCGCGTGCGGAACTCGCGCTCACCGATGGTCACGGTGACCGGCTCGCCGCTGGCGGGCGTCGTGAAGAAGAAGCGCCACCCCCTTCGCTCGCTGTCGGCGGTGCGCAGCTCGAGCCACGTGGCGCGGGCGTCGGCGGCGGCCGGCGCGTAGGGGCGGCGGGTCATGAGCACCCGACCGAGCACGCGGACGCGCTCGACGCTGCCGTAGCCGGTGAAGGTGAGCACGCGCGTGCCCCATCCGCGGCGCCGCATGGCGCCGGCCACCTGACGGTGCCAGGCGTCTTCGAGGATCGCGGCTGAGTGCGGACGCGGCATGGCACCGAGCCTAGGGGAGGATGTCCCCCGTGAGTGACCACGCGACGGAGAGTGATCGTCACCTGGACCTGGTGACGATGGGGCGGCGTTGGGTGCTCGACGTGTCCGCCCTCGACGGGGCCGCCGCCGAGCAGATGGCCGCCCGCTGGGTGCGCTGCCGTGACCTGGCGGCGACCGACACGCTCCTGTTCGACGACGAGCCGGTGACGATCACCGTCGCGGCGACGGCGGCGCCCTACGACCTCTCCCGCGAGCTCACCCGCGCTGGCCTGGAGCGGCTCACCGGGCGCGTGCTCCTCCTCCACGCGGCGGCACTGGCGGACGAAGGGGGGCGCACCCTCGTCCTCGTCGCCCCCTCGGGAGGAGGGAAGTCCACGGCGACGCGGGTCCTCGGGCAGGAGCTTGGCTACGTCTCGGACGAGTCGGTGGTCCTCCTCGAGGACCACCGGATCGCCCCGCACCCGAAGCCCCCGTCGCTCGTCGCCGACCCGGCCCGGCCCGGCCGCAAGGACGAGCCGTCGCCGGATGATCTCGGCCTCGGCGCGACGCCGTCGGCGCCGTACCTGGGCCGTCTGCTTACGCTGGCCCGGGAGCCGGACGTCGCCGAGCCGTCGATCGAGCCGGTCGGGCTCATCGACCAGGTGCTCGCGGTGCTGCCCGAGACCTCGTCGACCTGGCTGCTGCCGGACGGGCTCGACCGCCTCGCGCGGGCTGCCACGGCCGGCGGAGCACCGGCCCGTCTGCGGTACAGCGAGATCGACGCCTGCCGCGACCTCGTGCGCGACCACCTCGCGGCGAAGGGGGCGCCGGCACCGGTGTGGGAGCACCTGCCGCCGGCGGAGGGGCAGCACCTCGAGGGGGCCGGGCGCGAGGGGCGCCGACGCGAGGGAGCCGCGGACTCAGGGGCGGACTCGGACGAGGACGTGGCGGCGCCGGCACTGGCTGCCGACGATGTGCTGGCGCGCGGCCCGTGGTCCGACGCGATCGCCGCGGACGGTGAGGTACTCGTCCTGGCTGGGGAACGCCCCCTTCGCTTGGCCGGCCCCGGGGGGGTCCTCTGGCGGGTCGCAGGCACGGGTCGCTCGCTCGCGGAGCTCGTCGAGGCCGTCATCGACGAGCTCGGGCCGCACCCGGACGCCGGATCCCTCGTGCGTGAGGCCGCCGCCGACCTGCTGCTGCACGGGGCGCTCGTCCGGTCGCTACGGTGAGGGCATGATCCTCATCGTCGTGAAGTACCGCACCAAGCCCGAGTACACCGAGCAGTTCCCCGAGATCGTCCGTGAGTTCACCGAGGCGACCCGCGCGGAGCCCGGCAACATCTTCTTCGAGTGGAGCCGCAGCATCGAGGCCGATGACGAGTGGGTGCTCGTCGAGGCCTTCCAGGACGACGCCGGCGAGGCGCACGTGACCAGTGACCACTTCGCCAAGGGCCTCGAGGCGATGAAGCCGACCCTCGCCGAGACCCCGCGCATCATCAGCCGCACCGTCGAGGGCTCCGGCTGGGACGAGATGGGCGAGCTCACGGTCGACTGAGCCCGGTCCGGAGCGAGGGGGCAGATTATCGGGTCACCCGATAATCGCTGGGCGTCAGCCGGCGACGAAGGGGGCGACCCGGTCCTTCGGGCGGCCGATGATCGCCCGGTCGCCCTTGATGATGACCGGGCGCTGCATGAGCCGCGGGTGCTCGACGAGGACCGCGACGACCTGGTCGACCGTGGCGACGTCCGCGTCGGTCAGGCCCTGGTCCTTGAAGAAGGAGTCACGCCGCACGAGGTCGGCCGGCTCGTCCTCGAGCTTCTCGAGGAGGTCCCGCAGTGCGGCCTCGTCGAGCGGCTCCTTGAGGTATTGGACGACCTCTGCGGGGGCGCCGACCTCCTCGATGGCCTCGACGGCGGCGCGGGAGGTCGAGCACTTCGGGTTGTGCAGCAGGGTGACATCGCTCATGGGGCCACGTTAGTCCGCATAGTCGACGACGACGGCCGCGTGGTCGCTCACCCGCTCAGCCGCGCTGGCCGGGCGGTCGGTCCCCCCGGCGACGGCCCGCTTGGCCAGCCCCGGGGAGGCGAGGTGGTAGTCGATGCGCCAACCGGTGTCGCGGTCGAAGGCGCCGCCCATCCACGACCACCAGGACATCGGCCCGGTCTCGTCGGGGTGGAGCCGGCGGACGACGTCGACGAGCGTGCGCGGCGAGGTGATCGACGAGAACCACTCCCGCTCCTCGGGCAGGAACCCCTCGGAACGGCGGTTGGCGCGCCAGTTGGTCACGTCCAGCTCGGTGTGGGCGACATTGAGGTCGCCGAGGAGCAGGAAGTCACGCCCCGTCGCCCTCGCCGCCTTGCGGGAGCGCTCCAACTGACGGGCGAAGGAGGCGAGGAAGCCCATCTTGCGCCCGTACTTCGCCCCGCCGTCGGGCTCCTCGCGCCCGCCGGGCTTCTGGAGGTGGGCCGGGAGCCCGCCCTTCGGCAGGTAGAGCGAGGCCACCGTGAGCGGCGGACGGTCACCCGACCCCGCGATGTCCACCTCGATGTAGCGGCCCTCCGAGGCGAAGGGGGAGAGCCCCCGGGCCATCGTCCCCGCTGGCGAGACCTCGGTGCGGAGGTCCTCCCCGGGCGCGCGGAGGAGGACCTCGCCGTCCCACGTGCGCACGGCCTCGGGGGGATCGCGGGTGAGGACGGCGACGCCGTTGCGTCCGGCGAGCTGGCCGGGCTCGTAGGCGAGGTGGCGGTCCCCGAAGACCCCGTCCGGGAGCTGGCCGGGCGGGCACCGGACCTCCTGGAGGGCGACGACGTCGGGGTCCCGCTCGGCGAGCCACGCCTCGAAGCCGCGACGCTGGGCGGCCCGGATGCCGTTGACGTTGAAGCTGGCGATGCGCATGGGGTGATGGGCCCTGCTCAGCCCTTGATCGCGGCGAGGTCGTCCGGCGTGGGGGCGGAGGTGATGTCGTCGTGGTCCGGGTGCTTGCCCAGCCACTTCTTCACATAGGGGCACACCGGGACGACGGTCTTGCCGTCCGCGCGGGTGGCGGCGACGGCCTCCTCGACGACGATCCCGGCCAGACCCCGCCCGCCGAAGTCCTCACCGATCTCGGTGTGGAAGAAGATCCGCCGGTCGCCGCGGTCGACGAACTGGGCGAAGCCCGCGACGGCGCCGTCGGCGGTGATCTCGAAGCGGTCGGGGCTGCTCTGACGACTGACTGAAGTGGTCATGGGGCCACCCTGTCACGGCGCAGCGACAGCCCTCCCTTCGCTCGATGTCATCGCCCCGCGAGGGTGTGATGGTGTTCTCACCCAGGGGACGGGCAGGTCGACAGGTGGCTCCGGCGGCTACCGTGAGCCGCAGACCACTGCCGAACGACGCCGGAGGCCAGCTTGTCCACGACCGCGCTGCACCCGAACTTTCAGGACCATTTCGACGAGGTCATCGCCCGCAACCCGGGGGAGAGGGAGTTCCACCAGGCGGTGTACGAGGTGATGCAGTCGCTCTCGCCCATCGCCGGACGGGTGGACGAGTACGCGCAGTGGTCCATCCTCAAGCGGATGTGCGAGCCGGAGCGGCAGATCATCTTCCGGGTGCCGTGGACGACCGACTCGGGTGACGTCCAGATCAACCGTGGCTTCCGGGTGGAGTTCAACTCCGCGCTCGGCCCCTACAAGGGCGGCCTGCGCTTCCATCCGAGCGTCAACCTCTCGATCATCAAGTTCCTCGGCTTCGAGCAGGTCTTCAAGAACTCGCTGAGCGGCATGCCCATCGGTGGCGGCAAGGGCGGCTCCGACTTCGACCCCAAGGGGAAGTCGGACACCGAGATCATGCGCTTCTGCCAGTCCTTCATGACCGAGCTCTACCGGCACATCGGTGAGTACACGGACGTGCCGGCGGGCGACATCGGCGTCGGTGGGCGCGAGCTGGGCTACCTCTTCGGGCAGTACAAGCGGATCACGAACAACTACGAGTCCGGCGTCCTCACGGGGAAGGGCCTCTCCTGGGGCGGCTCGCAGGTGCGCACCGAGGCGACCGGCTACGGCACCGTCTTCTTCGCCCAGGAGATGCTCGGCGTCCGCGACGAGTCGCTCGAGGGCAAGAAGGTCGTCGTCTCCGGCTCCGGCAATGTCGCGATCTACGCCGTCGAGAAGGTCCACCAGCTCGGCGGCACCGTCATCGCCGTCTCCGACTCCGGCGGGTACGTCGTCGACGAGAGCGGGATCGATCTCGGGCTCCTCCAGGAGATCAAGGAGGTCCAGCGCGGTCGCCTGACCGACTACGCCGAGGCGAAGGGCGGGTCCGCCCGCCACGTCGGCGACGGGGTCATCTGGGATGTCCCCTGCGACGTCGCCCTGCCGTGCGCCACGCAGAACGAGCTCTCCGAGGCCGATGCCAAGACGCTCGTGAAGAACGGCGTCCAGCTCGTCGCCGAGGGCGCCAACATGCCGTGCGTCCCCGGGGCGATCGACATCTTCCGCGATGCCGAGGTCCTCTACGCGCCGGGCAAGGCGTCCAACGCCGGCGGCGTCGCGACGTCCGCGCTCGAGATGCAGCAGAACGCCAGCCGTGACTCGTGGGGCTTCAAGGAGACCGAGGCCCGGCTCGAGGACATCATGAGCGACATCCACCGCAACTGCGTGGAGACCGCCGACGAGTTCGACGCCCCCGGCGACTACGTGATGGGCGCCAACCTTGCCGGTTACATCAAGGTCGCCGACGCGATGGTGGCCCAGGGCGTCATCTGATCCGCGACGAAAGGCTGCAGGCCGCCGCTCGCTGGTGACGGCTCCACTACCTCTGGGGTCACCGTCGCGAGCACTCCATGGCGGGAGGCTGACGCCATGGACACCACCACCGCACCCTCTCCCGTGGCGGCGACCCATCGCCGCGGCGACGACTCCGGCCGGCACGCCCAGGGAGTCCCGGGGCAGGGTCATCACCGCGCAGAGCCAGTCGCCCTCGAGGCGCAGGGGCAGGCGGCGAACGTCCACCGGATCGTCACCGAGACCGTCGGAGCGGCGCCGAGCTGCGGGCCGGCGGGCAGCAGTCGGGGGCCTACTACCCGGCGACCGTGCTCGCCGGGGTCACCCGGGAGATGCCGGCCTTCCGCGAGGAGATCTGCGGCCCCGTCGCCCCCGTGATCGTCGTCAAGGACGAGGCCGAGGCGATCGAGGTGGCGAACGACAGCGAGTACGGGCTCGTCGCGGCCATCCAGACCGGTGCCGTCGGACGCGGCCTCGAGCTCGCCCGCTCTCTGCGGACCGGGATGGTCCACGTCAACGACCAGACCCTCAACAACGACGCCTACGCCCCCTTCGGTGGGGTCGGCGCCTCCGGCAACGGCACCCGCTACGGATCGATGTCGAGCTGGGACGAGTTCACCATCTGGCAGTGGGTGACTGCCCGCGAGCAGGCGCACGGCTTCCCCTTCTGAGGGGCCCGCCCCCTCCGCGCCCCGGCTACAAAAGGCTGCAGGCAGCCCTTCGTATCGTCCGCACCCTCTCGTAGGGCTGCGAACGATACGAACGGCGGCTGACGCGGGCGGGTTCGAGGCCCACTGTCAGTGGCAACAGCAACAGCAGCTGCACTCGTCGAGTTCCTCGTCGTGCACAGCCTCGAAGCGTTCGCCGAGGCAGAGCGAGACGAAGGAGATGCAGGAGGGGTTGTCGCAGATCTCGAAGGTTCCCTGTTCGTGGCCCCTGAGCAGTTCCAGGGCCGCGAGCATTCCGGCTGCCTCCAAGGCGCTGAGCTCGGGCGAGTACAGCCGGGCCCGTAGCTTGGTCAACTCCGCGGTGTGGTCGGGTACGTGGTCGGGTCGTCGGTCCATGGCACGAGCGTGAGCCGTCGCGGCGGTGGAGTCAGCTCCCGTGGCCGGTTCGCAGCTGGACCGTAGCTGTGAGGTCGAGCAGGCCATATCCGAAGACATGGGCCGACAAGACGTCGACCTCCCTTCGCTCTCTGCCGAAGAAGGCGCCGACTCGGTTGATCACGCGGGGGAAGGGCTTCTCCCGCGGGCCGCCGAGCCTTGTCCAGTTCGAGTTGGGCACGAGGAGGCGCAGGTGCTGGACATCCTCGGCGATGTGCGCCTTCCACATGTCCTTGAGGTCGTGATTGTTGTTGACAGTGCCCCCGCGCTCGACTTCGGCCATGACTCCTCGGCCGGGTCCGAGGGGGAAGACGAAGTCGGGTCGAGCTCGCGTGACGAGGCCGTCCTGAGGAGTGAGGACGACCTTTTCGACGAACCCCAGCTCGTCCGTAAGCACCTCGGCCACGATCGCCTGGATGGCGGCGCTGCTCGCATTGACGACGTGAGCTCGGTTGATGGCGGCCTCACGCGCCGTGAGCTCTTGGCACAGGTGCGCCGCGAGATCCGCGACCCGATCGACCTCGCTGCGCTCCTCCTCGGACAGCGCACTCCTGACGAAGGACCGCTGCTCGATGGGCATGACCGCAGCTTCTCACCGATGCACGGGCGAAGGGAGCGACGCCCGCCTCACCCGAAGACGGCCACCGTCTGCCGGCTGATCGCGGTGAGGGTCCCGTGCGGGCGCCAGATGCGCGCCTCGGCGTGGGCGTACCCATCTTTGGCGGTGTCGGCGCGGGCGGAGTAGGCCCACTGCGTCGTGGGTGCGATGTGCCGCATGTCGCCGACGATCTCGAGCGTCCACGACACGGAGCTCGCGGCAGCCGGCTCGAGGAGGCGCTGCAGGACCGGGACGGGCCAGGCATCTGCCAGCGCCACGAGGTGCTCCTCGCCGAAGGTCGGTCCGGGCTCGCGCAGGCGCATCCACCCGGTGAAGGAGGTGCGGTCCGATCCGGTGAAGGGCTTGTCGCCGTCGACGAGGCGCAGCTCCATGTGCTTGAGGAACTCCGGGTCGCGACCGGCCTTGTGCCCCAAGGGCCGCAGGTCGAAGGGGTCCGGCATCTCCGGCATCCGCGTGTGCGGGTGCACGCGGACGTCCGACCGTCGCCCCGCACCGAAGCTGGCGAAGGCGAGCGACACGACTTGCCCGTCCTGGACGATCCGCGCCTCGCACTGGGTCACATTCGTCCCCTGCCGCAGGAGCGCGGACTCGATGGTCACCTCACCCGGGGAGACCGGAGCGACGAAGTTCGTCGTCAGGCTCCGCAGTGGCGGGACCTTCCCTTCGTTCCTGGCCTTCATCGCCGCCAGCTGAAGGGCGGCCACGAGGCCTCCATAGGTGGCCCGCCCCTGGGCCCACCCGTCGACGATGGTGAGGGGCTCGCCCTTCGCCGCATCGTCGATCATCGCCTGGAGCGTCATCGATCCTCCTCGTGACATGTAGACTCGACATCAGCAGCCGCCCAGTTCTGCAGCGAGCTGCTCCTCTTTTTGCAACGATGCCATCGCGCCGCGAGCGTCCCCTGCCGAGCAGGTCCGGACCCGCGCCGGGCAGAACCGAAGCATCATGACTCCGCCAAGGAGCACACCTTCGTGACCACCTCTTTCGCCGACCTCGGCGTGCCCTCCGTCCTCACCTCCATCCTGGAGAAGGACGGCATCACCACTCCTACCCCCATCCAGGCGGCGACGCTGCCGGACTCCCTCGCCGGACGCGACGTCCTCGGCCGTGGCCGCACCGGCTCGGGCAAGACCCTCGCTTTCGTCCTGCCGATGCTCGCGCGTCTCGCCGAGAGCAGCCGTCGCCGGCAGAGCAAGCGCCCCCGCGCACTCATCCTCGCCCCGACGCGTGAGCTCGCCACCCAGATCGACGACGCCCTCACCCCGCTCGCGAAGACCCTCGGGCTCACGAGCCGCACCGTCTTCGGCGGCGTCGGTCAGAACCCCCAGGTTCAGGCCATCGCCAAGGGCGTGGACATAGTCGTCGCCTGCCCCGGCCGCCTCGAGGACCTCATGGGTCAGGGCCACGTCATCCTCGACTCCATCGAGATCACGATCCTCGACGAAGCCGACCACATGGCCGACCTCGGCTTCCTCCCGGGCGTCAAGCGCATCATGGACAAGACCCCGCGCGGCAGCCAGCGGATGCTCTTCTCCGCCACGCTCGACGGCGCGATCAACCAGATCGTCAAGCGCTACCTCGAGCAGCCGGTGACCCACGAGGCCGACTCGGCCCAGTCGCCGGTCGCGAAGATGACCCACCACGTCCTCCACATCAAGACCGATGACCACCTCCCGGTCCTCACCGACCTCGTCGCCGCCCCGGGCCGCAAGGTCGTCTTCACCCGCACCAAGCACCGCGCGAAGAAGATGGCCCGCCAGCTCAACGCCGCCGGCGTCCCCGCGGTCGAGCTGCACGGCAACCTCAGCCAGGGCGCGCGCACCCGGACGATGGAGGCCTTCCACTCCGGCACCGCGCAGACCCTCGTCGCCACCGACATCGCCGCCCGCGGCATCCACGTCGACGACGTCTCGCTCGTGATCCACGCCGACCCGCCCGTCGAGCACAAGGCCTACCTCCACCGCTCGGGCCGTACCGCTCGCGCCGGTGCCGAGGGCACGGTCGTCACACTCATGACCGACGAGCAGGTCCGCGACGTCAAGGACCTCACCCGCAAGGCCGGCATCAAGCCGACGACGACTCGGGTCTCCGTCGGGCACGAGCTCCTCGGTGAGCTGGCCCCCGGTGAGCGGGCCTTCCCCGGCGGCTTCGTCAGCGCGGCGCCCCAGCAGCAGGGCGGGGCGAAGGGGGGTTCCCGCGGCGGTCGTGGCGGCTCCGGCCGTGGTGGCTCGGGTCGCGGCCAGGGCGGCAACGGCGGCTCCGCTCGTGGAGAGCGTGGCGGTGCCGGGCGCAACCGCAACGGTGGCGGTCGCAGCGGCGGCGGCAACCGCAGTGGCGGTCAGGGCGGCGGCTCCGGTCGCGGTCAGGGCGGCCAGTCCCGCGGCGGCAGCGGCGGTAACGGCGGCGGCGGTCAGCGCCGCGGCGGTCAGGGCGGTGGCCGGGCCGGCGCCTCGCGCGGCGGCAGCGTCGTCGCCTTCTCCTCGAGCAGCTCCGGCCGCAGCGGCCGCCGCTGACCAAGCGCTGATTCAAAGACAGGCCGCACGTGCGAACGTGCGGCCTGTCTTTGATTCAGGACCTCAGCCGAAGACCGCCACCGTCTGCCGGCTGATCGCGACGAGCCGGCCGTCGGGGTGCCAGATCGTCGCGTGGGTGTGGGAGTACCCGTCGCCGGCGCGGTCGGTGTGCACGGCGTAGGCCCAGTGGGTGTCGGGCGCCGTGGTGACGTCGTCGAGGAGCTCGAGCGTCCACGTCATGCTGCTCGCCGGCGTCGGCCCGGAGAACATCTGGATCACCGCCGGGGGCCAGGCGTCGGCGAGGCTGACGAAGTGCCGCTCGTCGAAGACCGGCGGCGCCTCGCGGAATCGCATCCACCCCGTCATGTGCGAGGTCCGCGCACCGGAGAAGGGGAACCCGCCGTCCGCGAGCCGCAGCTCCACGTGCTGGAAGAAGTCGGGCGACCTGCCGGGTATGGCCGGGAAGGGCTCGATCGACTCCGGCTCCGGCAGCTCGGGCATCATCACGGCATCGGAGGGGACGGCGATCGCGGACTCGCGGGGAGCGCCGAAGGCGGCGAGCGCGGCGGCGGCCGGCTGGCCCTCCTGCCGCAACGTCACCTGCGCCTGGGTCGCGCTCCTGCCCGCCCGCAGGATGGTCGCCTCCGCCGTCGCCTCGCCGGGCGCGACAGGGGCGACGAAGTTGACCGTCAGGCTGCGCAGCGGCGGTGCCGGGTCGCCGGGCACCTGGGCGCGGATCGCCGAGAGCATGAGGCCGCCGACGAGTCCGCCGTAGGTGGCGCGGCCCTGGCCCCAGCCCTCCTCGACGTGCACGGTGCCGGTCGAGGCCTGGTCGAGCATCTCCTGCAGGTTCATGGCGGTCAGCCTAGGACGGGCGCCTCCGGGCTGCCCCGAGGCCTCAGGTCAGGCCGTCGAGCGTCAGCTGCGCGAGATAGCCCTCGCGGTAGCTGGGGTAGCGCAGCTCCAAGCCGCTGGCCCGCAGGCGCGCGTTGCGCATCCGTCGGCCGGTGGGTTCGGTGATCCCGGTGGGAGCCGGCCGGTTGATCCCCAGCGCGTCGGCGACGAAGTCACGCACTTCGCCGGCGGTGCACGGCTCGTCGTCGGTGCCGACGTAGAGCGGTTCGGGAGCCTCCTCCCGGAGGAGCAGGTGGACCATCGCCGCGGCCGCGTCGTCGCGGTGCATCCGGTTGGTCCAGCGGCCGGGGTCCTTGTTGTCGCCGGCCTGCACCTGCCGGACGAGGCGGTTGCCGGGGGTACCGTAAAGGCCGCTCAGGCGGAGGACCGAGCCGTGGGGCACGAGCTCGTGGAAGAGCGCCTCGGCCTCGAGGAGGATCCGCCCCCGCTCGGTGTTCGGCTCGAGGGCAGTGGTCTCGTCGAGGTCGCCGGTGAGGTCGCCGTAGACGCTCGTCGACGAGACGAGCACCGCCCGCCGCGGTGTACCGGAGGCGAGCACCGCCTCGAGCCCGCGGCGCATCGCCGCGACGTAGGTGTGCCGGTAGCCCTGCTCGTCCCGCTGGTCCGGCGCCAAGGCGATGACGAGCCGGTCGGCGGGCAGGTCGGGCAGGGCGTCGGTGGCGAGGTCGGCGGCGACGCCGTCGAACTGCTCGGGCAGCTGCGAGACGTTGCGGCGTACCCCGGTCACGTGGTGGCCCAGGGCGGCCAGCGTCGTTCCGGCGCGGATGCCCAGGTCACCGCAGCCGAGGAGCACGGCGCGAAGGGAGGGCTGGCTGGCGTGGTCTGTGGTCACGAGCCGATCGTCCCACGGGGCGCGGCCTCTGCCAGCCCCTGCATAGGGTGAGGCCATGACGCGACCCGACCCCCTGGACCTGTGGGAAGAGACCTCCCGGGACCTCCTCGCCGTGCTTCGAGAGCTCACCCCCGAGGAGCACGACCGACCCGCCCTGCCGGGGTGGACGGTCACGGATGTCATCGCCCACCTGGCGCACCTCGAGGCCGACGCGGCCGGGATGGAGCAGCCGGACGGGGCGCAGGTCGACGTCGAGGCGAGGACCAACCAGCCGATGCCCACCTCCGTCACGGAGGCGGGGGTCGCTGCGCGCCGGGGGCGTTCTGCCGCAGCGCTGCTCGAGGAGTTCGAGACCGCCTGCACGCGCCGCCGTGAGCTCCTCGTGGATCTCGACACGAGCGATATCAAGGCGCCCGCGCCCGGTCTCGCGGGCAGCCTCGGGTGGGACCTCGGCACGTGGCTGCGCAACCGCCCGATCGACCTCTGGGTGCACGAGCAGGACGTCCGCGCGGCCACTGGACGACCGCTCACGACCACCGGCGCGGGGGCCGTCCACGTGGCCGGCCTGATGACGAAGACCTTCCCGGTCGCCCTTCGTCGTCTGCCCGCGTGGACCACCGTCGTCGCCCGGATCACCGGACCACGGGGTCGGGTGCTCGCCGCACGGGTCGGCGAGGACGGGCGGGCGGCTCCCTTCGACCCGGAGCAGGCGAAGGGGGACGAAACCGTCCTCGGCATGGACGACGCCACGTGGCTCCGGCTCACCGGTGGTCGCCTCGACCCGGCCGCGGCGGAGGTCGAGGTCAGCGGGGACGCGGAGGTCGCGGCCACCGTCCTCCGTCAGCTCAACGTCACGCCCTGAGTCGGGCTCCGGGGAGGTCCCTTCGAGGCTCCTCCGTCGCACCTCAGGGAACGTGGGGTCGAGAGCGGGCGTAGCGTGAGGACATGGAGTACCGATACCTCGGCAACAGCGGTCTCAAGATCAGCGAGATCGCCTACGGCAACTGGCTCACCCACGGCTCGCAGGTCGAGGCCGATGCGGCGAAGGCGTGCGTGCGCGCCGCTCTCGACCACGGCATCTCGACCTTCGACACCGCCGACGTCTACGCCAACACCAAGGCCGAGAGCGTCCTCGGCGAGGCGCTCAAGGGTGAGCGTCGCGAGTCGCTCGAGATCCTCACCAAGGTCTACTGGCCGACCGGGCCCAAGGGGCACAACGACTCCGGGCTGTCCGCCAAGCACATCCGCGAGTCGATCGACGGGTCCCTGCATCGCCTGCAGACCGACTACGTCGACCTCTACCAGGCGCACCGCTTCGACACGGAGACGCCGCTCGAGGAGACGATGCAGGCCTTCGCCGACGTCGTCCGCTCGGGCAAGGCGCTCTACATCGGCGTGAGTGAGTGGACGGCCGAGCAGATCCGTCAGGGTCACTCCCTCGCCCAGGAGCTCGGCATCCGGCTGATCTCCAGCCAGCCGCAGTACTCGATGATCTGGCGGGTCATCGACGACGAGGTCGTCCCGACATGCCGGGAGCTCGGCCTCTCGCAGATCGTGTGGAGCCCGATCGCCCAGGGCATCCTCACCGGCAAGTACCTGCCCGGTCAGGCCGCGCCGGCTGGCTCCCGTGCCACCCACGAGGAGGCCGGTCAGGCCATCGCGGGGCGCGCCGGCGACGACGCGCTGCTCACCGCGGTGCAGGAGCTGCGGCCGATCGCCGAGGAACTCGACCTGACGATGGCGCAGCTCGCCGTCGCCTGGGTCCTCCAGAACGACAACGTCGCCGCCGCGATCATCGGCGCCTCCCGGCCCGAGCAGGTCGAGGAGAACGTCAAGGCCTCCGGGGTACGCCTCGAGCCCGAGGTGCTCGCGCGGATCGACGAGGTCCTCGGTGACCACGTCGTGCGGGACGCGTCCATCACCAAGAAGCAGGCCCCGGCGACCCGCCCGACCTGAGCAGCCACGCTGGTTTCGAGGCTCATGCCCCAGGGGGCATTCGCACCTCAACCAGCGTGGGGTCAGCGGGCGTCGTAGCGGGCCAGGGCCTCGCGGCGCTCCTCGGCGTGGTCGACGACCCGCCG
>DXAR01000028.1 GCA_019116945.1 Candidatus Janibacter merdipullorum
CACCGCGACCCGGAGATCTGGCCGGAGCCGGACCGCTTCGACCCCGACCGCTTCCTCTCGGAGCACGTCAGGGCCCGGCCGGCCCACGCCTACAAGCCCTTCGGGACCGGCGAGCGCGCCTGCATCGGACGACAGTTCGCCCTCCACGAGGCCGTCATCGTCCTCGCGACGCTGCTCCACCGCTTCGAACTCACGCCGGAGCCCGGCTACGAGCTGACGATCACCGAGCGGCTGACGCTCATGCCGGTGGGCTTCCGGCTGGGGCTGACCCGTCGTTAACATTCCTTGACAGGAATATTCCCTAACAGGCATCCTCTTCGGGTGACCAGCCAGGACGTCTTCACCGCCATCGCCGACCCGACCCGGAGGCAGATCCTCGACGCGCTCGCCCTGCGCGAGTGCACCGTCGGGGAGCTCGTCGAGCTCGTCGGCACCGCCCAGCCCAATGTCTCCAAGCACCTCAAGCAGCTGAGCCGAGCCGAGCTGGTGCGCGCACGGGTCGACGGGCCACGGCGCCACTACGCGCTGCAACCGGACCGGCTGCGCGAGGTGGATGCCTGGCTGGAGACGTACCGCAGGACCTGGTCCGAGCGACTGGACTCCCTGGAGCACCACCTCGACACCATGGACGACCCGAAGGAGCAGTCATGACCGACACCACCCACGCATCCAGCCCCCTGGGCAGCGTCACCCGAGAGGGCGAGACCGTCGTCCTCACCTACGAACGAGAGCTCGCACACCCGCCCGAGAAGGTGTGGCGGGCGATCACCGAGTCCGAGCACCTGCGGCAGTGGTTCCCGGTGGACATCATCGGCGAACGAGCCCCCGGCGCCTCCCTGCGGCTGACCTTCTGGCCCGAGGCCCTCGCCGAGGCCGGGGAGGAGATCGAGGCAGCCGGGATGGACCGTGAGGACCCGACCCTCCCGGGCGAGGTCGTGACCTGGGACCCGCCCCATGTCTTCGAGTTCACCTGGGACACCGAGCGGCTGCGCTTCGAGCTCGCCCCGATCGCGGCGGGGACCCTGCTACGACTCGTCGTCCGCACGAACCAGCCCGCGCCACGGGGGTACGCCAGCACGGCAGCCGGCTACCACATGTGCCTCGACGCCCTCGCCGCATCGCTCGCCGGGGAGGTGACGAGCTTCTACGACGAGGGGTCGGCGGCGAGCCTCGAGAGCGCCTACTCCGAGATCGTCTGACCCTCAGCCGAGGGTGCCGCTGATCTCGTTGGGGACAACCGGGAGCTTGCCGCTGTTGATGACCTCACCCGAGTGCAGGTCGACCATGTGGAGCGCCTTGGTCCCCGGATCAGTGACATAGGCGGTGCCGTCCTGGACGTGGACCGTCGGGCGCGGCTCCTGCCACTCGACCGGCTCGGTCCACTCGTCGATGACGTCGATGGAGTCGGTGACCTCGCCCTTCGCCGGGTCGATGATGTGCAGCGCGCCGTCCGTCCCGAGGACGACCCCCTCGCCGTCGGCGCCGCGGGCGAGGGAGCGGAAGGAATAGCTCGACGGGAGGTCGACGAGCTCCAGCGACCCGTCACGGGTGTCGGTGATGCTCACCTGCTCCGGGCGCTCGAGCTCGGCGTCGGGATCGGTCTTGTAGTCCCCCAGCACATAGGGCGACTCCTCGCTGCCGGCCTGATTGCCGATCCGGCCGTAGGCGTCCGGCGAGTCCACCTTGGTGATCTCGTCGCCCTCGACGAGGAGCAGCCCGTCCTCGCACCCGAAGACGAGGGCGCCACCCTTCGCCGCCGCCTCACCGTGGGTTCCGGGGCAGTCGTCGGAGGAGGCGACGGACTCCCCCTTCGCGTCGCGGATGACGATGCCGGCGGCCTCACCATCGCTCGCCTGCGTCGCGACCACCGATCCGTCCTCCCGCTCGACGGCAACCCCGTGGTGCGGGCTCTTCTCGGACCATTCGTCGGCCTCGGGCAGCGAGGTGGCACCCTCACGCACCGCGTCGGAGTCGAAGGAACGCACGCTGCCGTCACCGTCGCCATAGAGGACGGTCCGGCCGTCATGGACAACGACGTGGCCGGGGTGGCTGGCCTTGTAGGTGAAGTTCGTCAGGGTGGGCTCGGTCGCGTGGTAGTGGTCGTGGTCGCCGTGGGGAAGGGAGTAGCCACCGAGGTCGAGGAGGCGGAAGGTGTCGCCCTCGGAAACGAGGAGGTGGCGCTCGTCGCCGACGGGGTTGAGCCGGGTGAAGCCCTCAAGGGGGAACTCGCCGAGGAGGGTGAGCTTGACCGCGTCGAGGACGATGACGCCGCCCTCGTGGGTGATGGCGAGCCTCGGCGTGCGGCTCCCCTCCTCGGTGGACTCGCCACTCGGCGTGCCGACCGTCGTCGCGACGTCATCGGCGCGAGGGATGGCTCGAACCTCTTGCGCCGCAGGGGAGCTCGAGCCTCCGTCGCCACCGCACCCGGCGAGGGTGAGGGCCAGGAGTGCGGTGGCTGCCGCAACCGGACGGCGAAGGGAGTGGGCAGGGGTGCGCGTCGCGTTCATTCTCATGATTGAGAATGATTATCGTTTTATGGTCAAAGGTCAAGCGGTCACGGCAGGTCGCGTCGGACCACCTTGCCGTTGGCCGTCCGCGGCAGGGACTCGACGACGCGCACCTCGCGGGGACGCTTGTAGGGCGCGAGGGCCTCACCGGCGGTGGCGAGGACCCGGTCGGTGAGGCCGTCCGCCGCATCCGGCGTCGGCACGACCCAGGCGCCGATGATGCGCACGCCGTCGCCGACGTCGATGCTGCGCACGGCCACCTCGCCGACTCCGGCGGTCGCAGCCAGCACCTCCTCGACCTCGACCGGGGAGACCCGGTAGCCCATCGCATTCATGACGTCGTCAGATCGTCCGTGATAGGTGAGGTAGCCGTCCTCGTCGAGCTCGGCGAGGTCGCTCGTGACGAACCAGTCGCCGTGCATGACCTCGGCGGTCTCCTCGGGCCGCCCCCAGTAGCCGAGCATGAGGCCGGGGTCGTCCCGGTGGACGGCCAGTCGACCGGCCTGCCCGGGGCCGAGCGGCACCGGGTCGTCGAGCCGCTCCGGGTCGAGCACGGCGATCCGGCGGCCGGGCTGAGCCCGGCCCGGACTCCCCTGTCGCACAGGCACATCCGGCCCGGTCGAGACGAACGTCGAGAGCTCGCTCATCCCCAGCGACTCGTAGAGGGGCACCCCGGTCGCCTCGACCCACTCCTGCCACAGCGTCGACGGGAGCGCCTCTCCCGCGACGAGCGCAGCGCGCAGCGTCGACAGGTCCCACTCGCCGGGGTCGCCGTGGCGAAGGAGGTGGCGGTAGACGCCCGGCACCGCTGCTAGGTGGGTCGCCTTGTGGGAGTGGACGATCCGTGGCCACACCAGACCGTCACGCGGTCCGTCGTGGACGACTGCCGTCGCCGCGTTGGCCCACGGGTCGGTGAGCCCGACGCCGAGGGTGTAGGTCCAGTTGAGCGCCCCGGCGTGCACCATGACGTCTCCCTCGCCCAGGCCGTACCACCCGCGGTACATGGGCCTCCTCCCCCAGGCGCTGCGGTGAGCGTGGACCACTCCCTTCGGCCGTCCGGTGGTCCCCGAGGTGTAGGTGATGAAGGCCGGCCGGTCCGGGTCGCCCAGGTCGTGGTCGGCGCGCACCCCGCTGGCGACCCACCCATCGACGGTCTCGGCCGTCACGACCGGGGTTCCATGCGGCACAGCGAGATCCAGGTCCGGGTCGAGGGCCACGGCACGGGCACCGCAGTCTGCGAGCAGCCGACCGGCCTCGTCCGCGGTGAGCTGGGCGCTCGTCGGCACCGCGACGAGGCCGGCGGCGATCGCCCCGAAGAAGACGAAGGGGAACTCCGCCCGGTTGCCCATGCGCAGGAGGACCCGGTCGCCCTTCGTCAGACCAAGGGCGAGCAGACCGGACGCGACGGCCCGCACGACGTCGTCGACCTGGGCGAAGGTCCACCGCGATGCCTCACCATCGCCGTGGTCGACGACGAGGGCGTCCCGGTCCGGTGCGCGCTGCGCCGGGTCGGCCGTGCAGTAGGCCGACATGCCGAAGGGGGTCGGCACCGCCTCCCCCGGGACCGGGTCGACGGGCCAGCGGTTCACAGCTCCTCGTGGGTGTCCGGATCGGCGCCGAAGAGGCGCCCGTCGGGTCGGCCCAGACCGGTGATGGCCTCGACCTCGGCGTCCGAGAGGTCGAAGCCGAGGACCTCGAGGTTGAGGCGCTGGCGCTCGGGGTCGGCGGACTTCGGGAGCGGGAGGGAGCCAAGGTGCAGGTGCCACCGGAGGACGACCTGGGCCGGCGTCACCCCGTGGCCCTCGGCCGCGCTGAGGACCGGTGCGGCATCGAGGATCTCGCCGCGACCGATCGGGCTCCACGCCTGCGTGACGATGCCCCGCGCCTCGTCGTCCGCGCGCTGCTCCGCCTGCGGGAAGCGCGGGTGCAGCTCGATCTGGTTGGTGGCCGGAGTCTCCCCCGTGGCCTCGATGATCGCGTCGAGGTGGTGGGGCTTGAAGTTGCTGACGCCGATCGACCGGACGAGCCCGGCCTCCTTCGCGTCGACGAGCCCCCGCCATGCGTCGACGTAGGCCTCCTGGGAGGGGTTCGGCCAGTGGATGAGCACGCTGTCGAGGTGGTCGAGGTCCATGACGTGCAGGGAGGTCTCGATGCTCTTGCGGGCGCCCCGGTGGTCGCGTCCGGGCACCTTGGTCTGGATGAAGACGTCGCCGCGGTCGACACCGCTGGCGCGGAGCGCCTCGGCGACCTCCCGCTCGTTGCGGTAGTTCACAGCGGTGTCGAGGAGGCGGTACCCCGCCTCGATCGCCGACGCCATCGCGCGGATACCGTCGTCACCCCGGAGGGGGTAGGTGCCGAAGCCGAGGACCGGGACGGAGACGCCGTCGCCGAGGGTGCGGGTGGGGAGTTCAGCCATGACCCCAACGTAGGCGACGGGAGCGGGCCCGCGCGAGGTCCGTTCCGCGCCGACGGACCTCACTCACCGATGACGGTGAGCAGCTCCCCCTTCGCCTGGACGTACTCGGCCTCGAGCTGGTCGACGAGGTCGGCCACGGGGAGGACCTCCTCGATACCGGCGACGGAGTGGCCCGCGCTCCACACGTCCCGCCATGCCTTGGGCGCGGTCGTCGAGGTGGTGCTGCGCGGCTCCTCCTCGGTGTGCGGGTTGGTCACGTGCGAGACGTCGACCCGCTCCGGCACCGGGAGGTTGTCGGGGTCGAGACCGGCCGCGACGATGCTGTCGCGGAGGAAGTTGGCCGGGATCGTGCTGATCGACGGCGTGTAGACGATCTGCTCGGCGCCGGAGGTGACGAGCATCTGGCGGTACTCCTCGGAGGCGATCGACTCCTCGGTCGCGAGGAAGCGCGTGCCCATGTAGGCGAGGTCGGCGCCGGCCGCCTGGGCGGCGAGCACGTCACGCCCGCTGCTCAGGGCACCACCGAGGATGAGCGGGCCGTCCCAGACCTGCCGCACCTCGGCGATGAGGGCGAAGGGGTTGAGCCCGCCGGAGTGCCCACCGGAACCGGCGGAGACGAGGATGAGACCGTCGACCCCGGCCTCCGCGGCCTTCGCGGCGAAGGCGGCGTTGACGACGTCGTGGAAGACGAGGCCGCCGTAGGAGTGGACGGCGTCGACGACGTCCTTGGCCGCGCCGAGGCTCGTGATGACGATGGGGACCTCGTGCTCGACGATCTTCTCGAGGTCGGCCTCGATGCGCTTGTTGGTCCGGTGGACGACGAAGTTCACCCCGTACGGCGCCGGCTGCCGGCCCGAGGCGTCGGGCTCGGCGAGCGCGGTCTCGATCCGGGTGAGCCAGTCGTCGAAGTCCTCCGTGGTGCGCAGGTTGAGCGCGGGGAAGGTGCCGACGACGCCCGCCCGGCAGGCGCCGATGACGAGGTCGAGGCCGGAGCCGAGGAACATCGGGGCGGCGATGACGGGCAGACGAAGGCGTCCCTGGAGCTGCTGAGGCAGAGTCATGGCCCCATCCAAACAGGTCGGGGTCAGCGCCTCGCCGCGAGGGCCATCGCCCGGCCCATGAGCGACCAGTAGCGCGAAGGGGAGAGCCGCGCGACGACGTCGAGCGCACGCGCGTCGTTGCCGATGAGCAGTCGTGGGCGTCGCGCGATCGCGGCCTCGATGATCTCCTCGGCGGCCCGGTCCGCCGGGTACGTGAGCATCTTGGCGAAGGCCTTCTTGTTCTGCTCCGCCTCCACCGGGTCGACGCCCTCGGCCACGCGGGCGTTCGTCGCGATATTGGTCCGGATGCCGCCCGGGTGGACGACCGTGACCCCCACCGGCCGCTCCTCCGCCTCGAGCTCGGAGCGCAGGGACTCGCTGAACCCGCGCAGGCCGTACTTGCTCGTGGAGTAGGCGCTCTGCCCAGGCGGCCCGACGAGACCGAAGAGGCTCGAGGTGTTGACCACCTGACCCTGGCCGTTCTCGAGCATGACCGGCAGCAGCGCGCGGGTGAGCCGGATGGGCACGAGCAGGTTGATCTCGAGCAGCCAGTCGAAGTCCGCCGCGCTCACCTGCCCGAAGCGACCACCGATGGCGACACCCGCGTTGTTGAAGAGCATCGTCACCCCCGGGTGGCCGTCACGGATCCGGGCGATGACCGCGTCGGCCTCCCCGCGGTCGGCGAGGTCGACGACATGGGTGTCGACCTGCGCGCCCGGGGTCTCGCGCGCGATGTCCGCGGCGACCCGGGCGAGACCCTCCGCGTCGCGGTCGAGGAGGACGAGGTCGGCGCCGCGCCGGGCGAGCCCGGTGGCGAGGTGCTCGCCCATGCCCCCGGCCGCACCGGTGACGACCGCGGTCCCGCCGGCGACGACGAGCGCCGGACGCCTCACCGGGCCGCCTCGAGGGCCTCGTCAGCGGTGGAGGCGTCGGCATTGCTCGAGCTGCCGGGCAGGTCGAGGCTCTCCGGGGCCTCGGCTCCGCGCGGCAGGGTCGCCCCCTTCGTCCCGACGGGCAGGAAGTGCATGTCCGCGGTGACGTCGGCCCGGCCGAAGGCGATCTTGTCCTTGACGTAGTTCTGCGGCATGGTCCACGGCGCCCGGTCGCCGACCTTGGGGAAGCTCCCGACGACCCGCTGCACGTATCCCGCCGTGAGGTCGAGGATCGGACCGGCGCTCATCCCGTCCGGGGCGACGGGCACCGCCACGCCGAGCCCGTGGTCGCGCAGGTGGGCGATGAGGTCCGCGACGTACCGGCTCACGAGGTCGGCGCGCAGGGTCCACGAGGCGTTGACGTAGCCGACGGTCATCGTCACATTCGGCACGCCCGCGAGCATGAGCCCCCGGTAGGCGAAGGCGCGCTCCATCGCCACCCGCTCGCCGTCGACGGTGAAGTCGATGCCGCCGAGGAGCTTGAGCTTCAGCCCGGTCGCGGTGACGACGAGGTCGGCCTCGACGACCCGCCCGTCCGTGAGCCGGACCCCCTCCGGGACGAAGCGGTCGATGTGCCCGGTGACGACCTCGGCCCGGCCGCGTCGGATCGCGGCGTAGAGGTTGCCGTCGGGCACCGCGCACAGCCGCTGGTCCCATACGTTGTACGGCGGGGTGAAGTGCTCGTCGATGACGTCCTGCGGCAGGTGCCGCTTGAGCTCGGTGAGGACGATGGCATTGGCCGCCTTGGGGCGGACGCGGGAGAGCTCGTAGAGGAAGTACTGCATGCCCAGGTTCTTCACCCGGGTGGCGGACTGGACGGCCTGGGGGCTCAGGCGCTTCCGCAGCACCTGGACGAAGGGGTCGACCTCCGGCTGCGGGAAGACATAGCTCGGCGTCCGCTGGAGCATCGTCACGCTCTGCGCGGTCTCCGCCATCGCCGGCACGACGGTCACGGCCGTCGCCCCGGAGCCGATGACGACGACCCGCCGACCGGCGTGGTCGAGGCCCTCGGGCCAGAACTGCGGGTGGACGACCTCACCGGCGAAGTCCTCGATGCCCTCGAACCCGGCGTCGTGGCTCTCCTCGTAGTCGTAGTAGCCGCTGCCGAGGTGGATGAAGCCGGTGCGGACCTCCCTTCGCCCGGCCGGGGTCTCGATCGTGACCGTCCACTCCTGGTCGTCGGTGGACCAGCTCGCGGCGACCGCCCGGTGGCCGGTGTGGATGAGCTCCTCGAGGCCCGACTCCCGTGCGGTCTCCCGGATGTAGTCGAGGATGTCGCCGCCGTCGGCGATCGCCTTGCGTCCCTCCCAGGGCCGGAAGGGGAAGGACAGCGTGAACATGTCGGAGTCGGAGCGCACCCCGGGGTACCGGAAGAGGTCCCACGTGCCTCCGGTCGCCTCCCGCCCCTCGAGGATCGCCAGCTCGACACCCGGGTTCGCCTCGAGGATGCGGTGGGCGGCCCCGATGCCGGAGAGGCCCGCACCGACGACGAGCACGTCGACCCGCTCGGGAAGGGCGCGCGGAGCAGCGGTCTGGGAGTCGGCGGTCATGGAGGTGGCCTTCCTGGGAGCTGGATGTTTCTCGTGGGTAACCTACGCCAGCCGCGCGCGGAACGCACGGGGCCCGCCACTCAGCGGACCGGCGCCGCCAGCACCTCGTTGAGCGCCTCCGTCGTGGACGGGTGCGTCCAGATCCCGTCCCTGAGCTCGCTGGCCGTGACCCCGGCCCGCATGGCCAGCGCGACGAGGTTGACCAGCTCCTGGGCATCGACGGTGTGGAGTGCCGCACCAAGGACGAGGTCGGTCGCGGGGTCGACGCACAGCTTGATGAGGCCGTGGGTCTCCCCGAGGGTCTTCGGCCGCGGCATCGCCGCGATGGCAGCCACGGGCTTCGCGTGGACGGTGATGTCGGCCCCCTTCGCGCGGAGCGCCTCCTCGCTCTCCCCCACCCTCGCGAAGGGGGGCGTGGTGAAGGTCGTCATGGGCACCGCCACGCGGTCGGCGCGCGAGCGCGCGCCCGTCCCGGTCAGCTGGTCGAGGAGGATGCGGTGGTCGTCGTAGGAGATGTAGGTCTGCTGCAGGCCGCCGTTGACGTCACCAACCGCGAAGACCCCCTCGACATTCGTGCGGAGGTGGTCGTCGACGACGACCGCTCCGGCGGCGTCGGTCTCGATCCCGGCTGCGGCCAGGCCGAGGCCATCGGTCGCGGGCACCCGCCCAACGGCCGCGAGGACGGCGTGAGCCATGACTCGGTCCCCGTCGGCGAGGTGCACGGTCACCGAGACCCCGTCGTCCTCGACGCCGAGCACCTCTGTCCCCGTGCGGATCTCGACACCTCGGTTGGTGAGCGCCTCCGTCACGGAGTCCGCGAGGTCCGCGTCCTCCCCGCGCAGGAGACGCTCTCCCCGCTCGAGCACCGTCACCTGCGCGCCGAAGCCGGCGAACATGCTCGCGAACTCGAGGGCGATCGGGCCTCCGCCGACGATCGCCAGGCTCCCGGGGAAGGGGTCGGCGTGCTGGATGGACGTGGAGTCGTGGACCCGGGGGCCGTCCCCGCCAGGGATGTCGAGGCGGCGCGGGAGGGCGCCGGTGTTGATGATGATGGTGTCGGCGACGATGTCGAGCTCCTCGTCGCCCCCGGTGACCCGGACCTGCTTCGGCCCGGTGAAGCTCGCCCGCCCACCGACGACGACGCGGACGGC
>DXAR01000169.1 GCA_019116945.1 Candidatus Janibacter merdipullorum
ACGTGCGTGCTCCCCGGTCACGGCCTCGGCAGCTCCGGACTCGTCCTCGGCCTGCGCACCTTCGCCCTCGCCGAGCCCGTCACGAGCGACCGGACGGTGCCCATCGGCGCCGTCACCGATCGCCTGGCCCGGGGCGGCACCGAGATCCCCGAGCCGCCCATGACGAGCCACCCGACGTGGCGGGCCCTGAGCCCACCCCGGTCGGGGTGGGAGCCGGTGGGCACGGTGGCCGAGGCGGACCTCCGCGACGCCGCGCGGGCCGGTATCACCGAGGTCGCGCAGGGTGCCCCCGACGGGTCGGGGAGTGCCGCCGTCGCGGACCTGCGCTCACGGGTCTGGGGCCGATCGACGTCGACGGTGCCGCCGGTGCCTGCGGGGACGGCCTTCGGCCTGCACGTCCTCGGCTTCCTCAGGCCGGATGCCGGGGCCGTGGCGAGGGTCCACGCGATGGGTCCGTGGACCCGATTGGCCACCGACCGGGGGTTCGTCGTCGCCCGCTGACCGCAGCCCTAGTGTGGGCCGTGTGGACGCTCATCTCGCCGACCTGACCCCCGACATCGACGACGCCACCCTCGCGGCCGAGCTGACCCGACGAGCCGCGGAGCTCGCCGCGAGGATGCGGGCCGAGGGCCTCAGCGGGCGGCAGAAGACCTCGATCTCCGATGTCGTCACGGCCGCCGATCACGCCGCCGAGGAGCTCGTGGCCGGCGCACTGGCCCGGCTTCGCCCGGACGACGGCATCGTCGGCGAGGAGGGTGCCGAGGCCGTCTCGTCCTCCGGTCGCACCTGGGTCATCGACCCCGTCGACGGGACCTACAACTTCCTCTCGGGGTTGGCCACGTGGTGCAGCGCACTCGCCCTGCAGGACACCGACGGGCTCGTCCTCGGCGCGGTGCACCAGCCTGCCGTCGACGAGGCCTGGCTCGGTGGCCGGGACCGCCCGACGACCCTCGGCGGCGCCCCGGTCGGCGCGCTCCTCGACCTGCCCCTGGCCGAGGTCGCCATGGCGACCTACCTCCACCCGGCGGTGCTCCCGGAGGCGGCTCTGCGCGAGCCCTGGCTGGCCGCGATCTCCGGGGCCGCCACCGTCCGGATGTTTGGCTCCGGCTCGTGCGACCTCGCCGCGGTCGCTGCCGGTCGGATCGGGGTGTGGGCACAGCAGTCGGTCCCGGAGTGGGACTGGCTCCCCGGGGCCGCGCTCGTGACTGCGGCCGGCGGCCGGGCGGAGCAGGTCGAGGTGCGGGGCCACGTGTGGAGCATCGCCGGACGGCCGACCGCCGTGGGGGAGGTCATCGCGGCCCTCCTGGGCTGAGCCATGGCCCGGCGGCGTCGTGGGCACCCGTGCGACGAAATTTCGTCGGCCGGGCGTCGACAACGCCGTCAGGGGCGAAGGGGGCGACCCCGCTCTGCGAGCACGTCCCGCAGGGTGTCGATCCGGTCCGTGACGATGCCGTCGACGCCGAGGTCGAGGAGGCGGTGCATCTCGTCCGCCTCGTCGATGGTCCACACGTGCACGTGCTTGCCGAGGGAGTGGGCCGCGTCGACGAGGCGTCGGGTCGCGAGCGGGATCGACACCGGGCCGATGCGCTGGCTCACCGGGATCTGCAGGGCCACGGCGGGGGAGCGGAGCAGGCGGGTGAGTGCCCGGGGGAGCAACCGCGCAGCGGCCACCTCGCGCGGCCCCGCCGAGGTGGCGAGCCCCGGGCCCAGGGCCTTGCGGATCGCGGCCAGCCGGGCGTCGTCGAAGGAGCCGACGCACACCCGGTCGAGGGCGTCGTGGCGGCGGATCGCCGCGATGAGCGGCTCGACGGCACCGGGGGCCTTGAGGTCGATGTTGAACCGGACGTCGGGGAAGGTCTCGAAGAGCTCGTCCATCGTCGGCACCGCGTCGATGCCGTGGATGCGGGCGCGGGAGACCTCGGACCAGGGCAGCTCGGCGATCGTCCCGGTCGCATCGGTCACCCGGTCGAGGACCTCGTCGTGGAAGGCGATGAGCTCCCCATCGGAGGTCGCGTGGACATCCGTCTCGAGGTAGCGGTAGCCCATGTCGACGGCCTGGCGGAAGGCATAGACGGTGTTCTCCCGGCCCATGTTGGAGGCGTACGTCGACCCGCCTCGATGGGCGAGACCTACCGGCGTCGCGTCGGCGAAGTAGGGGTGGTCCGCGGCGGGTCTCACGGGACCACCGTACTGGCCCTGCGCGCCCGCTCGGGGTCGGGCAGCGGGTCGTGGCTCAGTGGTTGGCGACGCAGAACTCGTTGCCATCCGGGTCGGCCATCGTCACCCACCTGAAGTCGCCCATCTCCCGCTGCGCGACGACCGAGGCGCCGGCCCCGGTGAGCCGCTCGACCTCGGCATCGAGGTCGGGTGCCCCGAGGTCGAGGTGCAGCCGGTTCTTGCCCGGGGTCGGGTCCTCGACCTGCTGGAAGGCGAGCAGCGGCCCGCCCTGGGGCCGGACGACGACGAACCAGCCGTTGTTGGTCTCGACGACCGTGCCCCCGGTCTGCTCCGCCCACCAGGTGCCGAGGCTCGTGGCGTCTGTCGTGTCGGTCGTGATCATGCCGAGTGTCAGTGCCATGGATCGACCGTAGTGGCGGACACCGTCAGCGGTCCCGCGCTCACCTTAAGAAGGCGTCGATGCGGTCGATGGTCGCGTCCCGTACGGCGGCGTCGAATCCGGGCAGGTCCGGGTCGGTGAAGAGGTGCCCGTGGCCGGGTGTCACGTGGTCCTCGAAGGGAGCACCGCTCGCCTCGACGGCGCGGCCCAGGGCGGAGGCGGCGGAGGGCGCGATCCATGGGTCGTCGGCGAAGCGGTGGACCTGGACCGGGACGCCGGACCACTCCTGCCGTGGCGGTGCGACCGAGTGCATGAGGACGGCCGCCCGCGCCCGCGGCCGCCGCGCGGCGAGGCGCTGGGCGAACCACGCCCCGAGGGACATCCCGGCGAGGACGGTGTCCGGGGGCAGCCCCGCGGCGAGCTCACGGACGGTCTCGAAGTACTCGGGGTGGGCGTCCCGGTGCGCGATGCCCGAGCGCTCGTCCTCGAAGAAGTGCCCCTCGTAGTAGTCCGGCACGGTCACCTCGTGCCCTCGCGCCCGCAGGCGGTCGGCGACGTCGTGCACACCCGGGCGCAGCCCGAGGGCCGTGTGGAGCAGGAGGATCGTGGCCACGTCGCCGCCCTTCGGTCAGTCGAGGGCGACCCACACGGCGGTGTCGGTGGGCACCTGTCCGTCGACGAGGCCGCCGGAGGCGATGAGGAGGGTGGAGCCGTCGGGCAGGTCGACCGGCGCGTCCGAGAGGTTGGCGAGCACGAGCGTGCGCTCGCCGTCCGCGGCGGTGGCGATGTAGCCGAGGACGTCCTCGCCGAGCCCTTCGACCTCGGCCAGCGCGGCCCGGCCCAGCCGACGCTCCTTGCGGAGGGTGAGCAGGGAGCGGTAGAGCTCGAGCGTCGACCCGGCCACGCCCGTCTGGGCGTCGACGGCGAGGTCGGAGTAGACCTCCGGCTGCGGCAGCCACGCCGACCCGGTCGTGTTGAAGCCGTAGGCGCGGGCGTCCCGGGTCCACGGCATGGGGACGCGGCAGCCGTCGCGGCCGAGCTCGAGGCCGCCCGTGCGCAGGAAGGTCGGGTCCTGGCGGACCTCGTCCGGCAGGCTCGTGTGCTCCGGCAGCCCGAGCTCCTCGCCCTGGTAGACGTAGGCGCCGCCGGGGAGGGCGAGCATGAGCGTCGTCGCGGCGCGGGCCCGCCGCAGCCCGAGCTCCGCGTCGGGCTGGGGGTCGCGGGCACCGATGCCGTTGGGCCGCGGCTGCCCCTGGGGGAGACCGAAGCGGCTCGCGTGGCGGAGGACGTCGTGGTTGCTCAGCACCCACGTCGAGGGCGCACCGACCGAGTCGTTGGCCGCGAGCGAGGTCGCGATGACCTCGCGCAGCGGTCCGGCCTGCCACGCGGTCTCGAGGAAGTCGAAGTTGAAGGCCTGGTGGTACTCGTCGGGGCGCACGTAGCGGGCGGCCCGGTCCGCCGGGGCGACCCAGGCCTCGGCGCACATGATCCGCTCGGGCAGCCCGTAGGAGTCGAGCAGCGCCCGCCAGTCGCGATAGATCTCGTGGACGCCGTCCTGGTCCCAGTACGGGGCCTCGTGGGTCACCTCGAGGAGACCGCCCGGGTGCTTGTCGTAGTTCGGCAGGCCCTCCTGCTTGATCAGGCCGTGGGCGACGTCGACGCGGAAGCCGTCGACCCCGCGGTCCAGCCAGAAGCGCAGCGTCGTCTCGAAGTCGGCGCGGACATCGGCGTTGTGCCAGTTGAAGTCCGGCTGGCTCGGGTCGAAGAGGTGGAGGTACCACTGGCCGGGGGTGCCGTCCGGCTCGGTGACCCGGGTCCACGCGCCACCACCGAAGTTGGCCAGCCAGTTTGTCGGGGGCTCCTCGCCGTCCTCGCCGAGGCCGTCGCGGAACATGTAGCGGTCCCGCTCGGGGCTGCCCGGCCCGGCGGCGAGCGCCTCGGCGAACCACGGGTGCTCGGAGGAGCTGTGGTTGGGCACGAGGTCGACGATGATCCGCAGGCCGAGCTCGTGGGCGCGCGCGATCATCGCGTCCGCGTCCTCGAGGGTGCCGAAGAGCGGGTCGACGTCGCGGTGGTCGGCGACGTCGTAGCCCGCGTCGTTCTGCGGGGAGCGGTAGAAGGGGGAGAGCCACACCGCGTCGACGCCGAGGTCGCGCAGGTGCTCGAGGCGGGCGGTGATGCCGGGCAGGTCCCCAACGCCGTCGCCGTCGCCGTCCGCCCAGGAGCGGGGGTAGATCTGGTAGATCACCGCGTCCCGCCACCACGGCGCGTCGGGCGCGGAGCCGGCGTGCAGGTCGTGGGTGCGCAGGTCCGGGCCGGGTGCGGTCACAGGGGTCGTCCTTCGTCGTCGGCGTTGATGAGCATGTCCGCTGCTCGCCGGAAGTAGTCACGCATCGCGGCGTCGTGGGACTCCGGCAGGTCGAGGGTGTCCATCGCGGCGAGCATGTGCCGCATCCAGCGGTCGCGCATGTCCGGCGTCACCGCGTAGTGGACGTGGCGCATCCGCAGCCGCGGGTGGCCCCGCTGCTGGCTGTAGGTGCCCGGTCCGCCGAAGTACTGCTCGAGGAACATCCGCAGCCGGACCTCGGCCGCACCGAGGTCCTCCTCCGGGTAGAGCGCCCGCAGCTCGGCGTCCTCGGCGACTCCCTCGTAGAAGGCGTGGACGAGACGCACGAAGGTCTCGTGACCTCCGACCTGCTCGTAGAACGTCTGACCGGGTTGGGCGAACACGCCCAGCAGTCTCTCAGATGGAGTGCTGGCCCCCGACGGGCGGGAGAGGCGGGCCGGCGATGCCCTCCCGGTCGAAGGCGTCCTTGACCCGGCGGCGGATCTCCCGCTGGATGCCCCAGTTCTCGTTGGGGGCGCACGTCGCGAAGACCCGCACCGCCACCGTGCCGGCCGTGATCGACTCGACGCCGAGGACGCTCGGGCCCTCGCGCAGCACCTCGTGCCAGTGGGTGTCCTCCTTCATCGCCGAGACCTCGTCCGTGATGATCCCGATGACCCGGTCGACGTCCTCCTTGTAGGAGAAGGGCAGGTCGACCATCACCGTCGACCACCCCTGGCTGCGGTTGCCGATCCGCAGGATCTCTCCGTTGCGGACGTACCAGACGACGCCGTCGAGGTCGCGCATCCGGGTCACGCGCAGCGTGACCTCCTCGACGGTGCCCACGGCCTCACCGGTGTCGATGTAGTCGCCGACGCCGTACTGGTCCTCGAGGATCATGAAGATGCCCGAGAGGTAGTCCCGGACGAGGGCCTGGGCGCCGAAACCGAGCGCGACACCACCGACACCGGCGGAGGCGAGCAGGGGAGCGAGCGGGATCCCGAGGAGGGAGAGCACCATGAGGGTCGTTACCGCGACGATCGCGATCGTGGCGATGCTGCGCAGGATCGACCCCATCGTCAGGGTGCGCTGCCGATAGCGCTCGTTGACGAGGGGCGGTGCCATGCCCGGGTCGCGCTTGTGGTCCCGCTTGGCGCGGGCTGCCTCGCTCCGGGAGATCGCCCCCTCGACCGCTGTCGTGATGGCGCGGTGGGCCAGGTAGCGCACGACGAAGGCGAGCGTCAGGGTGAGGACGATCTTCAGGGGCGCGCCGAGGAGGAACTCGCCGACGGCGGCCCACGAGAGGTCGATCGCGAGCAGCTGCTTCATGTCGGTCATTCGCCCGAGGATGCGTCCCGTTCCTGAGCACGAACTGCACGCGCCACCGTGTCACGGCTCTCGGCGACGGTCCGGCGCAGACCCGCCGGCGCCGACGGGTGCTCGTCGAGCCAGGCCTGCGTCGCCGCGAGGAGCTCCGGTCCCGCGAGGGTCATCGGGTAGAAGCCGATGACGATGCCCTCGGCGATGGCGTGGGTCCGCTGGGCCCAGACCTCCTCGAGGGCGGCGTGGTACCGCTCGACGAAGGGGGTGAGCAGCGCCGGGTCGGCGGCCCGCCCGAAGCCGAGGGCGTGCGCGTCGACGACCGAGTTGGGGGTGTCGGTCGCGACCGCACCGGCCTGCCAGGCGGCCTCCTTCGCCTCGGGCGTCGGGATGCTCGCGGCCGCCCGGGCGGCCCGCTCCCGTCCGGTGGCGGTGTTGTCCCCCTTCGCCTCCTGAGCGACGGCGTCGGCGTCCGCCTCGCCGGCCGCGGCGAGCGCGGTGAGCAGCGTCCACCGCATGTCGGTGTCGACGGCCAGGCCATCGAGGGTCGCGGTGCCCTCGAGGAGGCCGCGGACGAAGGCGGTGTCGTCCCCCTTGGCGAGGAGGGTGGCGTGCCCGGTGACGAGCTGGAGCTGGGCGTCGCTGCCGGGAACGGCCTTCTGCGCCAGGGCCTGGAGGGTCGTGACGACGCTGCGGCGGAGCTCCTCGCGGTGTGCCGGGGAGGAGTAGGTGAGCACGGAGGTCGACACCTGCGCGATGAGGGTGCGCAGCAGGGTCGAGTCGTCGAGCCCGTCGAGGACGGGGAGCACGAGCTCGACGTACTCGCGCGCCGCCATCTCGCCGTCGCGGGTCATGTCCCACGCGGAGGCGAGGGACAACGAGGCCGGCAGCGACTCCTCGAAGGCGGTGGGGTGCGCCAGCAGCGTGGCGAGAGAGCGCTGGTCGAGACGCAGCTTGGCGTACGTGAGGTCGTCGTCGTTGAGCAGCAGCAGGTCCGGCTGGCGCTGGCCGACGAGCTGGGGGAGCGGCGTGTGCTCCCCGTCGACGTCGACCTCGATGCGCTCGCGGCGCACGAGGCGACCGTCGAGGAGGTCGTAGAGACCGACGGCCAGGCGGTGCGGGCGCAGCGTCTCGTATCCCTCGGCGAAGGTCTGCTCGATGACCGCGTCGACGTAGTGGCCGCGGTCGTCGACCTCGACGAGGGGACGCAGGGTGTTGACCCCGGCGGTCTCGAGCCACAGCCTCGACCAAGCCCGCAGGTCACGCCCGGAGGTCGCCTCGAGCTCGTCGAGGAGGTCGTCGAGGGTGGTGTTGTCCCAGGCGTGCTTGGCGAAGTACGCGCGGATGCCGTCCCGGAAGGGCTCCCGGCCGACGTAGGCGACGAGCTGCTTGAGGACGGACGCCCCCTTCGCATAGGTGATGCCGTCGAAGTTCACCTCGACGTCGGCGAGGTCGCGGATGGGGGCGACGATCGGGTGGGTCGAGCTCAGCTGGTCCTGCCGGTAGGCCCACGCCTTCTCGTGGGTGCAGAAGGTCGTCCACGCGTCGGTCCACTCGGTGGCCTCGGCCTGGCAGGTCGTCGAGGCCCACTCGGCGAAGGACTCGTTGAGCCAGAGGTCGTTCCACCACTTCATCGTCACGAGGTTGCCGAACCACATGTGGGCGAGCTCGTGGAGGACGGTGAGTGCTCGCCGCTCGACGAGGGCGTCGGGGACCTTGGAGCGGAAGACGTACATCTCGTGGAAGGTCACGCAGCCCGCGTTCTCCATCGCGCCCATGTTGTACTCGGGCGTGAAGATCTGGTCGTACTTCGTGAAGGGGTAGGCGCGGTCGAACTCCTCCTCGAAGAAGGCGAAGCCCGCCTTGGTCAGCGCGAAGAGGGTGTCGGCGTCGAGGTACTGCGTCAGCGACTTGCGGCAGAAGATGCCCAGGGGCACCTCCTTGTCCCGGGAGACGAGGGAGTCGCGCACGACGTCGTAGGGGCCGGCGACGAGGGCGGTGATGTAGCTGCTCATCCGCTCGGTCGGGGCGAAGGCCCAGGTGGCGACGCCGTCGCGGACGGGCGTCGGCTCGGGGGTGGGGGAGTTGCCGATGACCTGCCAGTGCGCCGGCGCGGTCACGGTGAGGGTGAAGCTCGCCTTGAGGTCCGGCTGCTCGAAGACGGGGTACATCCGGCGGCTGTCGGGCACCTCGAACTGCGTGTAGAGGTAGACCTCACCGTCGACCGGGTCGACGAAGCGGTGCAGCCCCTCGCCGGTGTTCATGTACGTGCCCGTGGCGCGGATCGTCACGGTGTTGTCCTCGGCGAGGCCGTCGAGCTGGATCCGGTGGTCGGCGAAGACCGCCGCCGCGTCCAGCTCTCGGCCGTTGAGCTCCACCGACTCCACGGACTCGCCGATGAAGTCGACGAAGGTGGCGTCGCCCCCCTTCGCCGCGAAACGGATCGTGCTCGTCGTGGCGAAGGTCGTCTCCGAGGTCGTCAGGTCGAGGGTGATCTCGTGGGTGTCGACCGTGACGACGGCCGCGCGCTCTGCGGCCTCCTCGCGGGTGAGGTTCTTCCCGGGCACGTGCTGCTCCTTCGCGTCGGACGTTTGCCTCATGCTGTCACGCGTCGGACCGGGGCGCCGACCTCCCCGACCGTCTGCGACGATGGGCCCATGAGCGAGACGCAGTCCGTGGAGATGTGGTTCGACCCGCTGTGCCCCTGGGCCTGGATGACGAGCCGGTGGCTCATGGAGGTCGAGCAGGTCCGCGACGTCGAGGTCACCTGGTCGCAGATGAGCCTGTCGGTCCTCAACGAGGGACGGGACCTGCCGGAGGACTACCTCGACCTCATGGAGCGGGGCTGGACCCCGGTGCGGGTCATCGCCGCCGCCCGCAAGGCGCACGGCGACGAGGTGACCAAGCCGCTCTACGACGCGATCGGCACCCGTCTCCACCTCGGCGGGGAGAAGGACTTCCGTGCCGTCACCGCTGCCGCGCTCGAGGAGGTCGGCCTGCCGGCAGAACTCATTGAGGCCGCGGACACTGACGAGCACGACGCCTTCCTCCGGGACAGCCACGACCGCGCGATCGGTCTCGTCGGTGACGACGTGGGCACTCCGGTGATCTCCGTCGGCGACGTCGCCTTCTTCGGTCCCGTCGTCTCCCCGGCCCCGAAGGGGGAGGCCGCCGGCCGGCTCTTCGATGGCTGCGTGCTCGTCGCCGGCACCGACGGCTTCTTCGAGCTCAAGCGCACCCGTACCCGCGACCCGCAGTTCGACTGAAGGAGCTGACCCCTTGCGCGTCCACATCGGCGGCGACCACGCGGCCTTCGAGCTCCACCAGGAGCTGCTGACCTTCCTCGCGGACGAGGGCCACGAGGTCACCGACCATGGCCCCTTCGAGTACGACGCCGTCGACGACTACCCGGTCTTCGTCTTGCGCGCGGCTCAGGCCGTCGCGGCCGACCCGGGCAGCCGCGGCATCGTCCTCGGTGGCTCCGGCAATGGTGAGCAGATGGCGGCCAACAAGGTCGCCGGCATCCGAGCGGCTCTCTGCTACAACACCGAGCTGGCCCGGCTGGCTCGGGAGCACAACGACGCCCAGATCCTCTCCATGGGCGGTCGGATGCAGACGGTCGACGAGGCCAAGGAGATGGTGCGGACCTTCCTCGTCACCGAGTTCATCGGTGAGGAGAGGCACCAGCGGCGCATCGACATGGTCACCGCCTACGAGTCCGAGGGGACCCTCCCGCCCCTGCCCTGACGGGCGTATTCGGGTGGCCCACAAGGGCGCTCGGAGGGTCTCTGATCGGTCACGGCCCTTCACAGGTGCCGCTCCGGCCGCTTACAGTGCGCGGGAGGCCCCACCATCCGGTGGAGCCGGTGAACGACCCTGGGGAGATCAGAGTGTCTGCGATCCTGCCGAGTCGCGCGCCCGCATGGGCCGAGCGCCGGTGGCTGCCGCGGACCCTTCCCCGGCTCGAGGGGACACCACTCCTCCTGACGATCCTCGGTGCGGTCGTCGTCGTCGCCGCTGGCCACATCCTCTGGAGCGGGGCGCTCCCGCTCGTGGCGCTCGTCCCCGTGTGCCTGCTCGCGACGACCCTCTGCCCCCTGGCCCAGGTGCGGCTCGTCCTGGCCGTGGCCTTCACCTGCGTCCTCTGGTCCGTCTTCGTCACCGACGCGGGCCTGGTCCGGGCGCTGCCGGTGGTCGCGACCCTCGCCCTCATGTACGCCGTGGCGACCTCGCGCTCCCACCACGGGGCGGCGACCTTCGCCGGCGACAGGATGCTCGGGGACCTCCGCTCCCGCCTGCACTCCATGGGGGACATCCCCCGCCTGCCGAAGGGGTGGCACGCCGAGCGGTCCTTCGCGACCGCCCACGGCAATGCCTTCGCCGGCGACTTCAACATCACCTCGAGGAGCCGGTGCGGCCGGCAGCTCGAGATGGTCCTCGCCGACGTCAGCGGCAAGGGGCAGGCCGCGGGGACGCGGGCCCTCGTCCTCGCCGGGGCCCTCGGCGGGGTCATCGGCTCGACGACCCCCCAGCAGGTCCTCCCGATGGCCAACGAGTTCCTCGAGCGGGACAGCTGGGACGAGGGCTTCGCCACGGCGGTGCACATCTGCCTCGACCTCGAGACCGGCGAGGCCTCGGTGGCCTCCGCCGGCCACCCGCCGGCGATGCACTACGACGCGGGTTGCGGCCGCTGGAAGGCCATCGACCACGAGCGCGGTCCGGCGCTCGGGCTGATGGCCGGCGCCGAGTACCCGAGGACGACGACGGTCCTGGGCCCGGGGGACGCCCTCCTCGTCTACACCGACGGGATCATCGAGTCGCGGGCCCGTGACCTCGACGACGGCATCGACTGGATGCTCGGCGAGGCGGAGGCCCGTGTGCCGCAGGGCTTCACCGGGCTGGCCAAGACCCTCGTCGCCCGCGGTCGCGCCGGCCTTGAGGACGACCGCGCCGCCGTCATCATCTGGCGCGACTGACGGATATCCTTGCCGGTCGTGACCTCCTCAGGACCCGACCCGCACAAGACGCCCCTCACCGACACCGGCATCACCCCGGACGGGCGCTACCGGGCGACCGTGCGCACCTTCACCCCGCGGTGGCGGATGTCCCCGCTGACCGAGGAGCGGATGGCGACCCTGCTGCCGCGGTACGCGGTCCCCACCACGGCCCTCGACCCGGCCGCGGTCTTCGGCCGGGACCTGCCGGTCGTCCTCGAGATCGGCTCCGGCTACGGGGAGGCCGCGATCGCCTACGCCGAGGCACAGCCGGACCACGGCGTCATCGCCGCCGAGGTCCACGTGCCCGGGGTCGCGGCGATGATGGCCAAGGCCGAGGACCGGGGCGTCGACAACCTGCGGACGCACCGCGGGGACGCCATCGAGTACCTCATGCAGTGCGTCGGCAGCGACCAGCTCGAGGCCGTCCACCTCTTCTTCCCCGACCCCTGGCCCAAGGCCAAGCACGCCAAGCGCCGCTTCGTGCAGCAGGACACCCTCGACCTCGTCCTCGACCGGCTGCGCCCCGGTGGGCACCTCCTCGTCGCGACCGACCACGCGGCCTACGCCGAGCATGTGCGCGGCCAGCTGGCCCAGCACGGTGGGGTCGCCGTCGTCGAAGGGGAGCGCCCGGCCTGGCGCCCCACGATCGGCTTCGAGGACAAGGGCACGGCCGCGGGGCGGGAGATCCACGAGTTCCGGGTCTGGGCGAAGGGGGAGTGACCCGCCGGATCAGTGCCCCCCGGGTAGATGTGAAAACGAGAGTTCAGGCTCCCATTTCTACATCCACCCGCGCGGCCCCGAGCGCCAGCGACTCAGGACAAGTGAGCGGGTGACGGGAATCGAACCCGCGTAGCCAGTTTGGAAGACTGGGGCTCTACCATTGAGCTACACCCGCGCGTCCCCGCCAGTCGGCCTGTGGCGCAACGGGCAGCGAAGCAGGGGTTAGCCTAGTCCCCGCTCGTGCCCGGAGGACAATCGGGACACGCACGGGGTATGGCGCAGGTTGGTAGCGCGTCCGCTTTGGGAGCGGAAGGCCGTCGGTTCGAATCCGGCTACCCCGACCAGCTCGACGGACGGGCTCAGGTCAGCAGCCTGGCCCGGAAGAGGTCGAGGACCTCGTCCAGGGCTGCGCGGGTGGGCTCGCCCTCGCGGTCGACGAGGTGCTCGGTGAGCACCGAGTGCGCCGGTCCGGCGCTGTCCGGATTGGCGGACTCGTCGTCGATCTCGATGGCGACGAAGGCCTCGCCCAGCCGCCGGCGCAGTCCCTCGAAGCGCTCCGCCGGAGACACCCGGTCGCCCCGGAAGCGGACTCCCATGACCTGCAGCCCTGCGGCACACCGCTCCTCGACGACGGACAGGTCCTCCTCCGAGTTGTCGGTGGTCGCCGCCCTTCGTCGGCCGAGGCGAAGGGGGAGGGAGGGCTGGGAGAGGACCGGGGCCCGTGGACGCGGGCCTCGACCTGGAAGTCCTCGAGCGGGTCGTCACCATGGCAGGTTCTCTCCGTCAGTGCTGCAGGCCGGGGGTCGCCGGCCCACCGGTGAGCTCGCTCAGCTGCGAGCGAGCACCGTTGCGGTCGAGGCTGGCCTCGAGCTTGCGGAGGACGCGGCGCGAGGGCCACCCGTGCCAGGCGACGGAGAGCAGCGCCCAGAAGCCGCTGACGATGTAGGTCCACGCGGTCGTGGGGAGGATGACGAAGGTGGCGGCGACCGAGAGGATCGCCGGGGCCTCGGTGATGGCCAGCCGTAGCATCGTCGTGGACTGGAGGGCGAGCAGGCCCGACGCCCGGGCCGCCTCGGGCGAGGTCGCAGGGTCCAGGGCCGGGGTCCGGTAGCCGATGAGCTCGGCGAGGGCGAAGGCGAGGAGGTTGAGCACGAAGAGCGCGCCCGCCACGACCGGGGACGGGTACTCCTCGAGCCCGGCGACGATCACCATGACGACGCCCAGCGCCGGGATCGTCGTGAGGAAGGAGAAGACGATGAGCTGCAGCGGCTGCAGCGGGGACGTGGCCGGGGCGCCGGGGGAGGACATGGGCGCAGGATAGCGAGCGCATTCGGCTCGTCGGCGGTCAGCGGATAGAGTGGTTCCTCGTGTCCCGGTCAACCGGGACGGTGCGTGCGCGCCCGAGCGTCGGTGAGCCGTCGCGAAGGCCTGCGCCCCAACCCCCTTCGTCGTCCAGATCGTGTGGAGTGCCTGCAGTGAAGAGTGCCGTCGAGAACCTCAGCCCGACCCGGGTCAAGCTGACCGTCGAGGTCCCGAGCGAGGAGCTCCAGCCGCACGTCGACGCGGCCCTGAAGTCCATCGGGAACCAGATCAGCGTCCCCGGCTTCCGGCAGGGCAAGGTCCCCGCACGGATCATCGAGCAGCGCGTCGGCAAGGGTGCGGTCATCCAGGAGGCCGTCAACGAGGCCCTGCCTGGGTTCTTCGGCAAGGCCGTCGAGGAGACTGAGGTCGAGCCCATCGGCCAGCCCGAGGTCGACATCACCGAGGTCCCCATGAACGATGGGGAGGACCTGAAGTTCACCGTCGAGGTGGACGTCCGTCCCGAGTTCACCGTCGCCGACTACGACGGCCTGACCATCCAGGTCGACAACGTCGAGGTCACCGACGCCGACGTCGAGGAGAAGCTCACCGAGCTGCGCGAGCGCTTCGGCACCCTCACCGGTGTCGACCGTGCCGTCGAGACCGGTGACTTCGTCTCCATCGACCTCAAGGCGGAGATCGAGGGCGAGGAGGTCGACTCCGTCGAGGGCGTGTCCTACGAGGTCGGCTCCGGCAACATGCTCGAGGGCATGGACGAGGCGCTCGTCGGCATGGCGAAGGGGGAGACCAAGAACTTCTCCGCCCCGCTCGCCGGTGGCGACCAGGCCGGGTCCTCCGCCGACTGCACCGTGACCGTCCAGTCGGTCAAGGTCCGCGAGCTGCCCGAGGTCGACGACGACTTCGCCCAGATGGCCAGCGAGTTCGACACCGCAGAGGAGCTGCGCGCGGACCTGACCAAGCAGGCCGAGCAGAGCAAGAAGTTCGAGCAGGGCATCCAGGCTCGCGACAAGGTCCTCGACCACCTCCTGGAGAACACCGAGATCCCGCTGCCCGAGAGCATCATCGAGGCCGAGATCCACAGCCACCTCGAGCAGGAGGGGCGCCTCGAGGACGACGAGCACCGGGCCGAGGTCGACGAGTCGACCCGCAAGGCGCTCAAGACCCAGTTCCTCCTCGACGCGGTCGGCAAGGCCGAGGAGGTCGAGGTCGGCCAGCCCGAGCTCATCGAGTACCTCATGATGCAGGCCCAGCAGTACGGCATGGACCCCAACCAGTTCGCCCAGATGCTCGACCAGCAGGGTCAGGTCGAGGGCATGGTCGGCGAGGTCGCCCGTCGCAAGGCGCTCGCCGCCGCGCTCGACAAGGCGAAGATCGTCGACGCCGACGGCAACGAGATCAACCTCGACGACATCGTCCCCGAGGGCGAGCGCGCGGCCGAGGACGAGGCTGCCGAGGACGCTGAGGTCGAGGGCGAGGTCGTCGACACCGGCGCGGACGCCGAGACCGAGGCCGCGGCGGACGAGACCGAGGACGAGAAGGCCTGATCAAGCCCACCTGTTCCCGAAGGGGGGTCGCCACCGGATCGGTGGCGACCCCCCTTCGTGCGCGCAACGCCGTCCTGCTCACCTTCGCGGTCAACGGCTTCGGCTTCGCCTCCTGGGCCTCGCGGATCCCGGACATCCGCGCCGACCTCGCCCTGACCCCGGGCGAGCTCGGGCGGACCCTCCTCGCCGGTGCCCTCGGCTCGGTGCTGGCGCTGCCCTTCGCCGGGCGGGTCATCACGGCGATCGGTGCGGCGCGCACGGTCGCGGTCGGCGTCGTCCTCGGTGCGCTCGGGCTCCTCCTGCTCGGCTCCGGGCTCGACCTGCTCGCCAGCCGTGTGGCCGTCATGGCGGGGATCTTCGTCATCGCCGTCGGCATCTCCCTGTGGGACGTGTCGATGAACCACGAGGGCGCTGCCGTCGAGCAGCAACTCGGGCGCACGATCATGCCGGTCTTCCATGCCTTCTTCTCCGGCGGGACCGTCCTCGGTGCGCTCGCCGCGGCGAGCCTCGTCGCGCTCGACGTCCCCGTCCTCGCGCACCTCTTCGGGGCGAGCGTGCTCGTCCTCCTCGCCGGCCTGTGGTCCACGCGCGCCTTCCTCGAGCACGACCTGACGCCCGAGGCAGAGGCATCGACCACCCGGAGCGCCAGTGCGTGGCGGGAGCCGCGCACGCTCGTCATCGGGCTCGTCGTCCTCGTCGCCGCCCTGACCGAGGGCACGGCCAACGACTGGATCGCCGTGGCGGTCACCGACGGTCACGACCAACCGGGCTGGGTGGGGGTGCTCGCCTTCGCGACCTTCCTCGCCGCGATGACCGCCGGGCGGCTCCTCGGCGCCGGGCTGCTCGACCGCTTCGGTCGGGTGCCGGTGCTCCGCGTACTCTTCGGCTGCGCCGCGCTCGGGTCGCTCCTCGTCGTCTTCGGCACGACGAGCCTGGCCTTCGTCGGTGTCGTGCTGTGGGGGGTCGGGGCGAGCCTGGGCTTCCCGGCGGGCATGAGCGCTGCCGCCGACGAACCGGCACGGGCGGCGGCGCGGCTCTCCGTCGTGTCGACGATCGGGTACATGGCCTTCATCGTCGGCCCACCCCTCCTCGGGCTCCTCGGCGACCACGTCGGCGTCCTCCGATCCCTGCTCCTCGTGGGCCTCCTGGCGGTGCCGGCATTCCTCGCCGTCCCGGCGGTCCGCGAGCGGACGTCCTGACGCGATAGATTGCACAGGTGTTCAACAGCGACCTCGAGGAGCGGCCATGACCGACGGCACCTTTGTCTCTCCCTTCTCCGTCGAGGACCCGGAGGCCCTCGCTGCACACGAGGAGGTCCAGCGTGACCTCGCGCGCAGCGTGCACGGGCTCGTCGACGCGACCGTGCGCACCCGCGTAGACGAAGGGGAGATGGCCGAGGTCTCCGCCCTGGCACGGCAGCTGACCGAGAGGCTTCTCGCCCACGCGCAGGACGGCCCGCTCGGCGTCGAGACCGCGAGCGACGGCCGGCTCCGGGACCACGGCAACCCCATGGTCGGGATGCGCAACCCCATCGCCCCGCCGCTCGTCGTCACCGGCGACGACGAAGGCCGCATGACGTCCACCTTCTCCCTCGGTGCCGCCTACGAGGGGCCGCCCGGATGCCTGCACGGCGGCATCGTCGCCGCGATCCTGGACCAGGTCCTCGGGTCCGCCCCGGCCCGCATCGGGATGCCCGGTCTCACCGGGTACCTCAACACGACCTATCGGCGGCCGACGCTGCTCGGCGTCGAGCACGTCTGCCGGGCGTGGATCGACCGCGTCGAGGGGTGGAAGATCTTCGCCCGCGGCGACATCCTGGACCCGCAGGACCGCGTCACCGCGGAGGCGGAGGCCCTCTTCGTCGTCCCGAAGTGGGCCCGCGAGTACGTCGGCACGCCCACCGGCGACGCTGGCGACTTCGCCGCCCCGGACGAGGGGACACCGCAGCCGCGCACCCCGTAGCGTTGCCGCCATGAGCGAGTTCGACGAGGAGGTCCCGGAGGCGCTCGAGGTCGAGGAGCCGGGCGAACCCACCTTCGCGCAGATCTTCTTCCCCGCCCGCCCCAAGGCGCTGCGCCCCCGGGCCCGGCTCCGCCCGCAGGGAGCGCCGTCGGCCGCCCAGGTCCGCTCCGGCGAGCCCGTCGGGTCCAACCCGGTCTACGTCGACTGGCTCTGCGAGCAGTCGATGCTCCAGGACGCGAAGGAGATCGCCGGCCAGTTCACGGGCCTCGGGTCGATGTGGCAGAACCCCTATGCCCAGCCGGACCCGCGTCTGGCGGTGCAGACGGCGTCGGTGTGGTTCACCGCGTACCCGATCTCGATGATCACCCGGCCGGGGGAGTCCTTCCTCGCGACGCTCGCCGACCCGCAGCTGTGGGCGGCCTTCCAGCGCATCGGGATCCACGCCGTGCACACCGGTCCGGTCAAGCGTGCCGGTGGTCTGTCCGGGTGGAACCCGACGCCGAGCGTCGACGGCCACTTCGACCGCGTGGGGACGCACATCGACGAGCTCTTCGGTACCGAGGAGGACTTCCGGGAGATGTGCCGGGTCGCGGCCGAGCACGAGGGCACCGTCATCGACGACATCGTGCCGGGGCACACGGGGAAGGGGGCGGACTTCCGCCTCGCCGAGCTCGGCGTCGGGGACTACCCCGGGATCTACCACATGGTCGCGATCCCTCCCGAGGACTGGCACCTCCTGCCGGAGGTGCCCGAGGGGCGTGACTCGGTGAACCTCGACGAGGGCACCGAGCTCGCCCTCGCCGAGGCCGGCCACATCATCGGCGAGCTGCAGCGGGTGATCTTCCACCTGCCGGGTCTCAAGGACACCAACTGGTCGGTCACCGCCCCGGTCACCGGCCCCGACGGGGTGACCCGACGGTGGGTCTACCTGCACTACTTCAAGGAGGGGCAGCCGTCGATCAACTGGCTGGACCCCACCTTCGCCGGCATGCGGCTCGTCATCGGGGACGCGCTGCACAGCATCGGTGACCTCGGGTCCGGTGGGCTGCGGCTGGACGCCAACGGCTTCTTGGGCGTCGAGCGCACGCACGACGTCGGGCCGGCGTGGTCCGAGGGGCACCCGCTCTCCCAGGCGGCCAACCAGCTCATCGGGTCGATGGTGCGCAAGGTCGGCGGCTTCACCTTCCAGGAGCTCAACCTCTCCATCGAGGACATCCGCGACACCGCGGCCGGCGGCGCCGACCTGTCCTACGACTTCATCACCCGGCCCGCGTACCACCACGCGCTCGCGACCGGTGACACGGAGTTCCTCCGGCTGACGCTGCGGCAGGCGCAGGAGCTCGGGGTGGACGCGGCCGGCCTCGTCCACGCGCTGCAGAACCACGACGAGATGACCTACGAGCTCATCCACTTCGCCAGCCGGCACCGGGAGGACGAGTTCACCTTCCGCGGCGAGGAGGTCACGGGGGAGGTCCTCGCGGAGACCATCCGCGGCGAGCTCGCCGAATCGCTGACGGGGGAGGCTGCTCCCTACAACCTCGTCTTCACGACGAACGGCATCGCCTCGACGACCGCCTCGGTCATCACGGCCGCTCTCGGTTGCACCGACCTCGACGCCCTCACCGGTGAGGAGGTGGAGAGGGTCAAGCGGGCTCACCTGTTGCTGGCGATGTTCAACGCGCTCCAGCCGGGGGTCTTCGCGCTGTCCGGGTGGGACCTCGTCGGGGCGCTGCCCATCCCGGCGGAGGAGATCGAGTCCCTGCTCCACGAAGGGGACACCCGCTGGATCCACCGTCCCGCCTACGACCTCCTCGGGGTGGACCCGGCCGCGGAGCGCTCGACCTCGGGCATGCCGCGGGCGCGCACGCTCTACGGCACGCTCGAAGAGCAGATGGAGCAGCCGGACTCC